>CAYQJN010000105.1:4661-6549 GCA_964417845.1 uncultured Isosphaeraceae bacterium | reverse complement strand
GCAAAGAAGCGATGCCTTGCCTGGATCCTTCGGCGTGCCAGTCAGGAAGGGGAGGCTGCGACCGACGGTCTTGGGGCCATCTTCCCGCCGATGGTGTACATCCAGATTGCGCTTCATGCGCTCGGATGGCGCCGGGAGGACCCCGTGGTGCAGCGCGCGGAGAAGGACCTCGACGACTTCTTCGTCGAGCGATCGGACGCAGGCGGCGACTTCATCATGATCCAACCCTGCTTCAGCCCGGTGTGGGACACCGGGTACACGCTCTATGCGCTTACCGAGTGTGGCCTCCGGGCTGGCGACGATGCCGTCGATGCATCCAGCCGTTGGCTCCTCAGCAAGGAGTGCACATTCCGGGGCGATTGGGCGGACGCGGTCAACCTTCCGGACGACGCCAGTGGGTGGTTCTTCGAGTATCACAATGCGTGGTATCCGGATGTTGATGACACGGCGCAGGTGGCAATGGCGCTGCATCGAACCGAATCTCCGGAGGGTGCCGCTGCATGCCTCAGGGGTGTCAAGTGGTTGCTGGCGATGCAGAATGACGATGGTGGATGGGCCGCGTTTGACCGGACGAAGCATCGTCAGATTCTCGAGTACATCCCCTTTGCCGACCACAACGCCATGCAGGATCCATCGTGCCCGGACATCACGGGACGAATTCTTGAGTGTCTTTCATGGCACGGGCATCGCATCGGAGACGACACGGTTGACCGAGCGCTGCGGTACATCCGGTCCTGCCAGACCGATGATGGGGCATGGATCGGGCGGTGGGGCGTCAACTACCTGTACGGGACCTGGCAAGCTCTCTTGGGGCCGCTGCGGTGTGGCGTGGATCCCGGGGAGGATTGGGTTCAGAGGGCCGGCCGCTGGGTGAAGTCCGCGCAGCAGCCGGATGGTTCCTTCGGGGAGACCGCCGACTCCTACATCGATCCCTCACTCAAGGGCCGCGGTGTGAGCACGGCAAGCCAGACGGCCTGGGCGGCCATGACGCTTCTCGAGATTTACGGTCCTGCCGATGATGCAGCGCAGCGAGCGATCTCATGGTTGTGCGCAACGCAGTTGACCGCCGAAGCCGCGGGCGATCCGGCAAGAAATCCTGACGCAGACCCTGCGGGATCATGGTGTGAGACTGAGTACACGGGAACCGGATTCCCTCGAGTCTTCTATCTGCGATACCACATGTATCGGCTCTACTTCCCGCTCATGGCGGTGGCGCGGTGGAAGTCGATGTCCGAGTCAGAAGGGCGCGTCTGATCGAAAGGTCACGGGGTGTTCCGTGTCGGGGTGTGCGATCGTCAGACGCGTGGCGTGCAGACAGAGCCGTGGTGCCATGGCGATGCCTTTCGGCGGCGCGTAGAGGTCGTCTCCAAGAATCGGATGGCCGATGTGCGCCAGGTGCAGCCGAAGTTGATGCGATCGGCCAGTACGCGGAGATAACAGGAGACGCGTGCAGTCCTTCTGCCGCGAGAGCACCCGCCATGCGGTCTGAGATGGCTTGCCCAGCGCCGGATCGATGCACTGGCGGGGCGGGCGGTCGAGGTCCTTTCGGATGGATGCGTCGATGAGGCCGTCATCATCGTGGGGCGTACCCATGACGATCGCCTCGTACTCTTTCGTCGTCAGCCGCTCTTGAAACTGAATGCTCACGTGGCGATGCGCCTCTGCGTCGCGGGCCAGCACGATGACGCCTGATGTGTCACGATCCAGCCTGTGGATGATCCTGGCGCCCGGGTAGTGCGACTGGGCTCTGGAGACAAGGCAGTCGGCCTTCTCCGGGCCGATTCCGGGGACGGAGAGCATGGGCACCGGCTTGTCAAAGACGACGAGTCGATCATCCTCGTGGAGCACCGTGGGCATGCCATCGGGCGGGGATGGGTGTTCAGAGTCC
>CAYQJN010000105.1:0-4651 GCA_964417845.1 uncultured Isosphaeraceae bacterium | reverse complement strand
GCGGCATGATGCCGAGTATCGTACGGGGCTGGCATGAAGTTGCTCACTTCCATGATGATGATCCTGTTGGCGATGACCGCAGGATGCGAAACCAAGCGCGTGGAGTACCGCACGCGCCCGGCGTGGGAGCGCATGCTGGGCGGAGAAGCGCCCGAATCCTCAGTGCGCGCCGATGGCACGGAAGTCCGGTGGATCGATGACCACTCACGGGAGTTGTCCGGATTCGAGCAAACCATCGGGGGGGAGCAGGTGCAACTGAGAACCGAGGATGCCGATGGGGGGGTGGCCGTCAGGTCAGTCCTTCCGATGCACCTTGTCGTGAATCTGCTGGAGTGTCTGCGCCGATCCGAATACCGCGTGATTTACGACCAGATGATCTCATCGAGTCAACGGGAGTGGTACGCCGCTCAGGGTGACGGTGGATACGACCGGTTTCTCGACTGGTTTCAGCGGCGACGCAAGGACGTCGCGAGCACGCTGAACCGAATGAAAGCAGGGAAGGTCTTCGGCGAGGTGGTCATCGCGGTTGAGGGAGAGACTGCCAGCGTGTCGCTTCGCCCGAATGTGGCCTATGACTTCCACATCAAGGGGCTCGATCTGGTTCGGGAGCAGGGCGACTGGAAGCTCCAGGACATCTGGTAACTCAGGCCAGATCCCACGGGGAACCTGGCCTGAGCGTATAGATCGATTCCAGGAGCGCGATTCCGATCGAATCTCACCGACGAGGGCGCAGGATCACTCCGTGACCGCAGCCTCCTCCTGCTGCTCGCCGTTCTCGGGCGCTGAAGTGTCTTCCGTCGGGAGGTCTTCAGCTTCGAAGGAGAGATGGTCGTCACCCTCGTTGTGGCTGACTTTGATCATCTGCCCTTCGTGGTAGTCGCCGGCGAGCAACGCCTCTGCAAGCGCGTCCTCGATATAGGTGCTGAGCGCGCGGCGGAGCGGCCGGGCACCGAAATCGGGGTTGTAACCCTTGTCGATGAGGAAGTCCTTGGCGGCAGGGCCGAGTTCCAGATCCATGCGCTTGTACCGCAGTCGATCCTGAACCTTTGCGAGCTCCATGTCGATGATGTAGTAGAGGTCATCCTTGACGAGCGGTCGGAAGACGACCGTGTCGTCGAGTCGATTGATGAACTCAGGCCGGAAGAACTTCTCCACTTCGCTCATGAGCGATGTGCGGATCTTCTCGTAGTCCTGGATCTCTTCTCGCTTGCCGAATCCGAAGGAGGAGCCGCCCTTGATGAGATCGCTACCGATGTTGCTCGTCATGATGACGATGCAGTTCTTGAAGTCCACCTTGCGGCCGAAGGAATCGGTCAGTCGGCCTTCTTCCATGATCTGCAGGAGCATGTTGTAGACATCGGGGTGCGCCTTCTCGACTTCGTCAAGCAGGACGACCGCGTAGGGGCGGCGACGAATCTTTTCGGTGAGCTGACCACCTTCTTCGTAGCCGACGTATCCGGGAGGGGCCCCGACCAGGCGAGACACGGAGTGCTTCTCCATGTACTCGGACATGTCGAGGTAAATCATGGCGTCCGGATCACCGAACATGAACTCACTGAGCGCCTTGGCGAGCAGCGTCTTGCCGACGCCCGATGGCCCGACGAACAGGAACGACCCCATGGGGCGGTTCGGATCCTTGAGGCCGCTCCTGGCCTTACGAATGGCGCGAGAGACCTGCTTGACCGCGTCGTCCTGACTGACGACGGTGCGGTGCAGTTCCTCTTCGAGTTTGAGGAGCCGTGCACTCTCGGCCTGTTCGAGCCGTGTCAGGGGAACACCGGTGATTTTCGACACGGTTTCCGCGATGACATCCGCATCGACTGTTCCGACGACTTCGCTCATGCGATCTCGCCAGGCCTTTTGAACGGCGTCCTTCTCGGCCCGAGCCTTCTCGGCCTGATCCCTGAGGTCCGCAGCCTTCTCGTAGTCGGCGGCCTTGACGGCCTCTTCTTTCTCGACCGTCAGCAGTTCAATTCGAGTCTCAAGATCGGCCAGATCCGGTGGTTTGGTCATGGATCGCAGTCGCACCATGGCGCCTGCTTCGTCGATCACGTCCAGCGATTTGTCGGGCTGCACTCGCGATGGCATGTACCGGGTCGAGAGTTCGACGGCCTCTTCGATAGCACCGTCGGTAATCTCAATGCGGTGATGTTCTTCGTACTTTCGGCGAAGACCCTTGAGGATCTCAACAGTCTGACTGGCGCTCGGGGGCTCTACCGCGACGCTCTGGAATCGCCGCTCAAGGGCGGAGTCCTTCTCGATGTACTTGCGGTACTCGTCAAATGTGGTCGCGCCGATGCACTGAATCTCACCGCGTGAGAGCGCGGGCTTGAGGACATTGGAGGCATCGATGGCGCCTTCGGCACCGCCGGCACCCACCAGCGTGTGCAACTCGTCGATGAACAGGATCACGTTCTTGGCGCGTCGCACCTCGTTCATGACCGCCTTGATGCGCTCTTCAAACTGTCCCCGATACTTGGTCCCGGCGACCATCATCGCCAGATCGAGCACGACGACACGGCGGTCATGCAGGAGGTCGGGCACGTCCTTGTCGACGATCCGCTGAGCGAGTCCCTCGACGATGGCCGTTTTGCCCACACCGGCCTCGCCAAGCAGGACCGGATTGTTCTTGGTGCGGCGGCACAGAATCTGCACCAGCCGCTCGATCTCTTCGCTCCGACCGATGACCGGATCGAGTTCGCCACCGCGGGCGAGTACCGTGAGGTCACGGCCGAAACTGTCCAGTGCCGGCGTCTTGCTCTTGCCCCGGCGGGGGGAGGGAGTCGGGCTCTCACCCGGATCTTCGCCGACTTCCTCCATGTCTTCGGGTTCAATTCCGGCACCCAACAGATTGAGCACTTCCTCGCGGCCTTCCTCGAGTTTGACACCGAGGTTCATGAGGACCTGCGCGGCGACTCCGTCCTGCTCCCGGAGGAGGCCGAGCAGCAGGTGTTCCGTGCCGACGTAATTGTGATTCAGATGCCTGGCTTCTTCGATGGCGTACTCAAGCACCTTCTTGGCGCGTGGGGTCTGGGGCAGTTTGCCCATCGTGACCATCTCGGGGCCGCTCTTGACGAGCTTCTCCACTTCCAGCCTGACCTTGCGAAGATCGATCTCAAGGGCCTTGAGTACGTTGGCGCCAACGCCGGACCCTTCCTTGACCAGTCCGAGCAGAATGTGCTCAGTCCCGATGTACTCGTGATTGAATCGCTGGGCTTCTTGATTGGCCAGCGCCATCACCTTCCGAGCTCGATCTGTGAGGCGTTCAAACATCAGGAATCTCCGGGGAGAGGGGTGAGAGGGCAGATCTTGCGCGAGGCAGCCCCTGAACGGCGGCATCGCCCAAGGGGCTATCGGGACGATGCAAGAGACGTTCCAGTCTATTCCGAAAGTACGGGTTCTTGGGCCAAATCGGCCTGCCAACTCGGCCTTGGAAGGAGATCCGGACCGCCAAAACGGTCGTGCGGAGGTCCTCAGGTGCTCGCGGACAGCGCCCCATCGACCAGATGAGCCGCCCGATCCGCACGGTCAGCGATCTCGCGGTCATGCGTCACCATCACGATGGTCAGGCCTTCTGAATGGGCATCTGCTAGGAGATCCAGAATGGTCCCGCCGGTGGCGACGTCCAGATTCCCGGTCGGCTCATCGGCAAGCAGGACTTCGGGGCTGTTGACCATGGCTCTGGCGATGGCCGTGCGCTGTCGCTCTCCTCCCGACAACTCGCGAGGGCGATGTTGCAGGCGGTGCCCCAGACCAAAGCGATCAAGCAGCGACGTAGCCCGCCGCCGCGCAGGGCCCGCGCCGACACCTCCGGGTACCAGACCGGGCAGCATGGCATTCTCCAGCACTGTGAGTTCCGGGAGCAGGTGATAGAACTGAAACACAAACCCGACCGAGCGAGCGCGGAATCGATCAAGTTGGCGGGATGAACGGGACGCCAGCGTGTGGCCGCGGTGAACAACCTCTCCCTTTCCTCGATCAGGGCGATCGAGACCGCCGAGAATGTGGAGAAGCGTACTCTTGCCGGATCCGCTGGAGCCGAGAATCGCCAGCCACTCACCAGCGTGCACCTTCATCGAGCAGCCGCGAAGTACCGGTACGTTCACCCGCCCGAGTCGGTAAGTCTTGTGAATCCCACTGGCTTGCAGGAGCACTTCATTCATACCGAAGCGCTCCCACGGGATCGATGTCCGCAGCGCGGGCAGCGGGGATGGCGGCTGCAACGACGCTGCACACCACAGCCCCCGCGGCGGTGATCCAGGCACTCGCCCAGTCAACCTGATCCGGAATGGCCGTGAAGTAATAGACCGACGGGTCCCAAAGCACGATGCCGCCCGCCGAGCGAACAAGCAATTCGCCAACCCCCGCGGCCGTCAGAACGAGGGCTCCCAATAGACCGAGGAGCAGCGGCAGAAGCGGTCCTCGGCGGATGTTCCAGAGGCTCCAGAGCGTCAAAACGCCAGCGCCCACCAGAAGCGACACGCCGAGCCAGAGTGGTGGCTCGGAGAGGCCCTCATGAATCGCGGGCATGTTCGTCGTGATAAACCATCCAAGCCCGATCCCACCAAGGGCACCAAGGACGCCCACGAAGAGTCCGTAGAGCAGGAAGATCAGCACGATCCCGAATCGAGTGGCGCCGACGCTTCGCAGG
>CAYQJN010000104.1:0-6747 GCA_964417845.1 uncultured Isosphaeraceae bacterium | reverse complement strand
GTGACAGTCTGCCAGCGTCGTCTCGATGCAGTACCAGGAACCGGATCCGGGTTCCTCTTCGACGCAGCATGCGCCGTCTTCGGGAATCGGATCGCACTCGACGAAGGGGTCGGAGCAGATCGTGCCGGGTCCATACCAGTAGCCACTCATCGCATGGCAGTCACTCTGCGACAGCACATCACAGACGAGGCCGAGGTCCGCGTCTTCGTAGCAGCAGGCGCCGTCTTCGACGAGCGGATCGCACTCGACGAAGGGATCGGAGCAGTCCGTTCCGGGCCCGTACCAGTAGCCGCCGAGCTCGTCGCACTTGCTCTGCAGGAGCACGTCACAGACCAGACCGAGGTCGGCGTCCTCGTAGCAGCATGCGCCGGTGTCGTCCACGGACTCGCAGTCGACCAGCGGGTCACTGCATGAGAGGCCCGCGTACCACGTGCCGCCCATGTCCTCGCACTTGTAGTCCTCGACCTCGATGCAGATCGGCCCCATCGCGGGGTCGTCGTAGCAGCAGGCGGCTTCGGTGTGGGCTGGCTCGCACTCGACCATCGGGTCGCCGCAGGCGGTCCCCACGCCGTAGAAGTATCCGCCAAGATCGGCGCACTGGTTCGGGGTGACGTTGACGCACACCAGCCCCCCTGCATCCGGATCGTCATAGCAGCAGGCTCCGCTGGGGTCGTCCGTGGCAGCAAGGGCCGTGGCGGAGGCGCCAGCGGCCAAAAGTGCTGCCAGAAGCGTGTAAGGCCGGTTTTTGGAGCTGAGCGTGGTGTTCGTGGACATGGTTGCCTCCTTATTGAGCGATTCGTTGCACGGGCGGCAAAGCGTCCGCCACCATGTCTCCGGGCGAGCCAGGCGAATCTGTCACGTGATGCCGCACATTGAGCGCCAGGGCCCATTGCAGCCACTGCCACCCCCGTTCGGTGCGGTCATACCAGCTGATTGCCGCCTCTGAGAGTGCCCGCTGGAATTTGCTTCCTGCAGGCAGCCGCCACTGGTACGGTTCAGCGTGGACCCGCGTGCCGGCAGACCACTGACTGGGGGGAGGGGAAAGGCCACCGCCATGACACACAGAGCAGTCGCACACTGCATCGCCGCGGTCCTCATAAGCACAACCACCATCGCTGCCGACACAACCGGCTTCTTCGATGACAGCGAAGTCCGAGAGATCAAGCTCACATTCACGGACCCCAATTGGTGGAACCAGCTTCTTGCCGGCTATGACGATCCGTCGGAACCATGGTTCCCGGTGCGATTCGAATGCGACGGCGCCGTACTTGACCCGGTCGGTGTACGGCTCAAAGGCAACTCATCCTTTCAGCATCCCGGTGTCAAGAAGCCCTTCAAGCTCGACTTCAGTGAATACGATTCGTCGCAGCGGTTTGCCGGACTCAAGAAACTGGACCTCCGCAACAACTTCAACGACCCCACCATGCTTCGCTAGAAACTCTCGCTCGACCTGATCGGCCGGCATGTGGCAGCAAGCAGCGCGGTGCACTGCCGCCTCGTGATCAACGGGGAGTACTGGGGTTTGTATCTGGCAGCAGAGTCGATCGAGAAGGGGTTCGTGCAACGGACCTTCGGAGGCAGCGAAGACGGCAACCTGTTCAAGGCGGTCCCCCACCGTTCGGACCTCCTGTATGCCGGGCCCGATCAGGCAGACTACGAAGACGACTACGAGCTCGTGACCAACGAGTCGACCAATGACTGGACGGACCTGCTCGACTTCATCAATGTGCTCAACAACAGTGCCGACGAAGATTTCAAGACGGAACTCTCAGGCAGATACGACGTCGAGGGCTGGCTGACGGCCGCTGCGGCCAATGCGCTCCTCGGCAACTACGACGCATACGGCATCACAGCGAACAATTTTTACCTGTATCACCGGGACGACACCGACCGGTTCGTCTACATCCCATGGGACTTCAACGAATCATTCGGTGGATTGACCGCCGGCCTTCCACTGGATCAAGTTGTTCGCCTCAGCCCATGGTGGACCAACAACAGCCTCTCGGAACGGCCGATGTGCAACCGACCGTGGCATGCAGAGGAGTGGCCGCGGTTCTACCTGCGGGAACTCTCGCGAATGCTCCGCAACGACTTTGACGCCGCCGCTCTGGAAGCCCGCATCGACCAACTCGCAAACCTGATTCGCCCGGACGTTCAGGCCGACCTCAACAGCCAGTACACCGACGCTCAATTTGAAGAAGCACTCGAGCAGGACATCGGGGCAGGCCGCGGCGACATGGGCCTCAAGAGATTCGTTCGAGATCGCGGCGAGTATCTGATGGGCGTCCTGAACGAACTCGCTCAGCCAGCCGACCTGCGGATCAATGAAGTGCAACCTGTCAACACGCAGACGATCGCCGATGAAGCCGGTGACTTCGACCCGTGGCTGGAGATGCATAATCCGGGCCCCGGTCTCTTCGACACATCGCAACTCGCGCTGTCAAACAGTGTGGCAGACCCTGGCCTATGGCCCCTCCCGCCCACTGACGTCGCGGCAGGCCAGTCCTTGCTCATGTGGCTCGACGGGGAGCCTGGCGAAGGGCCCTCACACGCGTCCTTCGGAGTCACCGCCGGCGACACCATCCTTCTATCAGTCCGGGACGGCGACATCTGGACGGTGGTCGACCAACTCACGGTGCCGACGATTCCGGCCGATGGCAGCTGGGGCCGCCTCAAAGACGGGGAAGACCCTTGGGGAACCATGGAGATTCCGACACCACTGTCAGCGAACATCGGGCAGGTTCACCCACTGGCTGGAGTGGTATTCATCAACGAGTTCATGGCTGACAACGAGACGACGTTGGAAGATCCAGCCGAACCTGGGGCGTTCGAGGACTGGATCGAGTTGTACAACGCCTCGCCGAACCCAATCGACATCGGTGGCCTGTATCTCACTGACGAGACGGTCGAACCAACAACGTGGCAGATTCCGGCCGGCATGACCATCCCGGGCGGGGGCTTTCTCCTGGTCTGGGCGGATGACGATACCGAGCAGGGCCCTACCCACACTTCATTCAAACTGGGCGCGAGTGGCGAGGAGATTGGGCTCTTCGGGGCCAACGGCCTTCACATCGACTCCATCATCTTCGATGAACAACTGACCGACCGGTCTATGGGCAGATTGCCTGACGGCGGCGCCAATTGGGTCATTCTGCCCACATCAACACCATCTCAGAGTAACGATGGTGAGCCGCCCTGCCCGGGCGATGTCGATGGCGACGGGTTGGTCGGTGTTGCTGACCTGTTATTGCTCTTGGATCGATGGGGCCAATCGGACCCGCATGTGGACATTGACGGTTCCGGCTCGGTCGATGTTGGAGACCTGTTGATACTCATCGCGGCATGGGGCGGCTGCGGATGATTTGACTGTCCAGCAGCCGCTGAGACTACCCTTGTGGCAGTATGGCGGAAGGCAGGATCGGTACATTCTCGGCGTTCTCCATCGGCATCGGGGGCATGGTGGGCGGGGGCATCTTTGCGGTGACCGGTCTGACGGTCGAACTGACACGCGGCGCGGCACCTGTTGCCTTCGTCGTCGCCGGCGTCGTCGCGCTGCTGACCGCGTACTCGTACTGGCGACTCAGCCTTCGGTATCCGAGCCAGGGCGGCACCGTCGAGTTCATCAACGTGGCGTTCGGCGCGGGATCGCTGACTGGCGCGCTGAATGTGCTGCTGTGCCTGTCGTACGTCATCCTGCTCGCGGTCTACGCCTATGCATTTGGCGCGTACGGGGCGAGCTTCTTTCCTGAGGCCGAGTTTGAATTCTGGAAACACGCGCTACTCACAGGGGTTGTGGTGTTGTGCGCGATTGTCAACTGGTTCGGCGCCGACCTGGCGATCAAGTCGGAGAACGCTTTCAACGCCACCAAGATGGTGCTGCTTGCAATCTTCGTCATTGTCGGCCTGTCCATGCCGATGGACTGGTCGCGGATGGCACCGAGCACGTGGGTCGGCCCGTTCGAGCTCATCGCCGGCGCCATGGTGATCTTCTTGAACTATGAGGGCTTTGAACTCATCGCCAACGCGTCCAACAATCTCAAGAACCCCAAGCGAGCGCTTCCGATCGCCTATCTCGGTGGTGTGCTACTCGTCATCGTCGCCTACATTCTGATCTCGGCGGTGGTGGTCGGGCACCTCGATTTCAAGTCCATTGCGGCCCACTCCGACTACACGCTCTCCACCGCGGCCAGCGCCTTCATGGGCACCTGGGGACACGTCATGATCGTCGTGGCCGCCCTGCTCGCGACGTCGTCAGCCATCAATGCGACCTTTTATGGATCGGGCCGCCTGACGTATCTCATCGCCAAGTCGGGCGAACTCCCCAGGGAGTTGGAGCGTGACTTTCGCGGCCAGCCGCTTGAGGGCATGCTCATCTTCGCGGTGCTGACACTGATTGTCGGCAACTTCATTCCCCTCGCCGCCATCGCCACAATGGGCAGCGCCGGCTTCCTGCTCGTCTTTCTGGCCGTCAATGCAGCCAACGTCAGGGTCTGGCGGGAGACGAGGAGTTGGTGGTGGCTGTCACTGCTTGGCGTGTGCGCCTGCCTGATTGCCCTGGTGGCCCTGATCTGGCAAACCATCGCGACGCCCGGCCACGCGTGGCAGGTCTTCATCCTGCTCGGGATGATTGTCATCTCGCTGGCCGTCGAATGGCTGTACCGGGCCGCCACAGGCCGCTCGATCGTGCTCAAGCACCTGCGAAGAGCGATTCCCACCCGCCACAGTTGAATCTCTACCAGTTTGTCCGGTATTGTGTGCCTAGCCTGTTTATGGGCTGGAAAGGGATTCCTGTCCATGCACACACGCCGCGACGACCAACGCAACGACATGATCGGCCCCGCCTTCGGCACCCGGTACCTCGACATGGCTGTTCCGAAGTATCGGATGCCCGACGAGCAGATTCCGGCGGACGCGGCGTACCAGATCGTCCACGACGAACTCATGCTCGACGGCAACGCCCGGCTCAACGTCGCCACGTTTGTGACGACCTGGATGGAGCCTCAAGCCAAGCAGCTCATGACTGAGACGTTCGAGAAGAACATGATCGACAAGGACGAGTATCCACAGACCGCCGAGCTTGAGGCCCGGTGCGTCAACATGCTCGCCGGCCTCTGGAACGCCCCGTCAGACAAGAAACCAATTGGCACCTCGACGATTGGTTCAAGCGAGGCCTGCATGCTTGGAGGCATGGCCATGAAGTGGCGGTGGCGGGAACGCATGCGAGCAGCAGGCAAACCGACCGACAAGCCAAACATCGTCATGGGCGTCAATGTCCAGGTGTGCTGGCACAAGTTCGCCAAGTACTGGGACATTGAGCAGCGGTTGGTACCCATGGAGGGCAATCGCTTTCATCTGGGCGCCGAGGAAGCGTTGGCGCTTTGTGACGAGAACACAATCGGCATCGTGGTCATCATGGGGTCCACCTTCGACGGCTCCTACGAGCCCGCCAAGAAGATCAATGACGGCCTGATCAAACTCAATGCCGAGAAGGGCTGGGACATTCCAATTCACATCGATGGCGCCAGCGGCGCGATGGTGGCGCCCTTCCTGCAGCCCGATCTTGAATGGGACTTCCGGCTCGAACGCGTCAAGTCAATCAATACGTCGGGCCACAAGTACGGGCTCGTGTATCCGGGCGTCGGGTGGGTCGTCTGGCGGGACGAGGCGGATTTGCCCGAGGATCTCGTCTTCAAGGTGAACTACCTCGGCGGCGAGATGCCGACCTTCGCGATCAACTTCTCGCGTCCCGGCAACCAGGTTGTCGCGCAGTACTACAACTTCATTCGACTCGGGCGGGAAGGCTACCGCCGCATCCAGCAGAAGTCACAGGATGTGGCGCTTCACCTCTCAAGCGAGATCGAGAAGATGGGGCCGTTTGAGCTCATCACGAAGGGCGACGACATTCCCGTGTTCGCATTTCGACTGAAGGACGATTTCACCGGCCGCTGGGACGTCTTCCAACTCTCCGAGCGAATGCGGCACCGAGGCTGGCAACTTCCGGCCTACACATTCCCCGAACACCGCGAGGACCTCGCGGCGCTTCGAATTGTGGTCAAGGAGGGGTTGAGTTGGGACCTCGCCGACGAATTGCTGACCTGCCTGCGTCGGTCAATCGCGTCGCTCGAAGCCGATGAGGCAGGCACTCGAAAGATCGGGTCTGTGGGCAAGATGGATGTTGGTGCGGAAGACCACCGACAGAAGAAGTTCACCAAATGCTGAGCGACGCACACACCGGGGCTCCAAAGGCCGACACGCAGCAGGGCATTCAGGGCCACGGCACCAAGGGGCACCCAAAGCACGCGATCGGACTCTTCGCCTTCCTTGCCATCACCTCGTCGATGGTGATGACCATTTACAACTACCCCGTCTTCGGCACGACGGGCTTCGCACTCGTCTTCTTCCTGCTTGCAGCCGGCCTCCTCTGGTTTGTGCCAGCGGCGATGGTGGCGGCCGAGATGGCTACGGGCGACCGCGGCTGGTCCGACGCCGGCGTCTTCAGTTGGGGGACGGCTGCCTTTGGCAAGCGGTGGGGCTTCGTGATGATCTATCTGCAGTTCATGCAGATCACGATCGGCATGATCGCGATGCTGTACTTCGTCACTGCCGCGTTCTCGACGCTCTTCTCGCCCGCATTCAATGAGAACGCCCTGTTGAAGTTTGCAACCGTCTTCTGTGTGTTCTGGCTGGTGACCATCGCCAACTTCTGGGGCACCAAGGTCGTGGCAAGGATTGCGACCTGGGGCTTCA
>CAYQJN010000103.1:0-6832 GCA_964417845.1 uncultured Isosphaeraceae bacterium | reverse complement strand
GCGAGTGGGGTTCGGTCCATTTACAAATGCGTGGCCCAGTCGCGACTGTCCCCACAGAATCCCGGGTGAGTTCGATGAATACGCCTCGACCATTCCCATGCGGCCACTCCAACGACACCATTGGCCGTTGCTTGCAGGGGATTTCAGATGGTCGGCGCACCAGATCCAGCCGCGATGGCTGGCGGAACTGGGCGACTTGGACAGGCTCGGATCAGGCCCCGTGGTGCTGCCTGTAGACGGGCGCCGGGAACTACTCCGGATCTCCGCCACTCAGGTCATAGACCCATCCCTCGGCAGCGCGGCCCCAATCAAGGACCTCGCCGTCTGCAAAGAACAGTGAGAGCTCCCGCTCGGCGGCCTCGGTGCTGTCCGACCCGTGAATCAGGTTGAAACTGTTGGAGACACCGAAGTCGCCCCGGATCGTCCCTGGCTCAGCATTGCTGCCGAACGTCGCCCCCATCATCTTGCGACAGATCGCGATGGCACCAACACCACGCAGCGCGAGCACCAGGACCGGGGAACTCGTCATGAAGCCCACCAGTCCGTCGTAGAACGGCTTGCCCTGATGCGACTCGTAGTGCGTAGCTGCCAACTCTGCCGAAATCTGCATGAACTTGGCCCCGACGACCTGAATTCCCTTGTCCTCGAATCGGCTGATGATGCGACCCATGAGGCCTCGCTGGACGGCATCGGGCTTGAGGATGATGAGGGTGGTTTCCATTGATGGTTGCTCCTGTGGGAAGCGAGGAATTGTAGCGAGGCGGCGGGCTGGTGCGTCCGCTTCCTTTCCCTCGCTTGCAGGGGAGCTCTCACGCAGCGACTGAGGGGGTGCGTGGTGCTGCCAACATCGTCACCGCCGATGCTGTCAACCACGCCCCCTGGCTGGCTGCGCCAGCCTGTCCCCCTTCCAGGGGGGCGGACGCACGTATGCCCACCGTGCTACCGTACGCCCGAGGAAGGATCCTCAACAGAACCCGCAGGGATGGAGCCCCAGGTGCCCGTGGCGACGAAGAAGAAGTCCCGAAAGAAAGCCACCGCCGAGACCATGGCGGCCAGTCAGCGCGAGATCTCAGTCAGTGAGTTCTTTGCGAAGAATCGACACCTCCTCGGATTCGACAACCCACGCAAGGCCATGCTCACGACGGTCAAGGAAGCCGTCGACAACGCGCTCGATGCCTGTGAGGAAGCGGGAATTCTGCCCACCCTTCGAATCCAGCTCCTCCAGCTTGAGGAGACGCGGTTCAAGATCACGGTGCAGGACAACGGGCCTGGCATCGTTCGAAGGCAAATCGAGAACATCTTCGGCAAGCTGCTCTATGGCTCAAAGTTCCACCGCATGAAGATGAGCCGGGGCCAGCAAGGCATCGGCATTTCCGCAGCCGGAATGTATGGCCTGATGACGACCGGAAAGCCGGTCAAGATCATCTCAAAGACTGGTCCGAAGAAGCCATCTCACGAGGTCGTGCTCAAGATTGACACGTCCAAGAACAAGGCGGAAGTCGTCAGTGATACGGAGCACCCTGAGGACGACAAGCTCTTCCCCGAAGGACGCGGCACCATTGTCGCCATCGAGTTGGAGGGCAAGTATCAGAAGGGTCGCCAGAGTGTCGATGAGTACCTTGAACAGACGGCCATCGCCAATCCGCACGCGCAGATCACCTACATCACGCCCGCCAATGAAACCATCGAGTTTCCACGGGCGATGGATGAGCTTCCTGAGGAAGCCAAGGAGATCAAGCCCCATCCCAAAGGAATTGAACTCGGAACGCTGATCCAGATGCTTGAGCGGACCGAATCCCGCCAACTGGGCGGATTCCTGCAAAAGGACTTCTGCCGCGTTGGCCAGCAGAAGGCCAAACAACTCGCTGAAGGCGCCGGCATGACCGCCCGCACCTGGGTCAAGAACGTTGGCCACGCCGAAGCGGAGAAGCTCTACAAGTCGATCCAGGACACCCGCATCACCGCCCCACCAACGGACTGCCTCGTACCCATCGGCTCCAAGGCGCTGCTCGCTGGCTTGCTCAAAGAAGTCAAGGCTGAGTTCTTCGCCGCCGCCACCCGCCCCCCAGCGGTCTACCGAGGGAACCCGTTTCAGATGGAAGTGGCCATTGCCTATGGGGGCGAACTCAAGAGCGAAGAGTCGGCTCGCATTCTGCGATTCGCCAACCGCGTCCCACTGCTCTATCAGCAAAGCGCCTGTAGCTCATTCAGGGCGGTCGTAGAGACCGGATGGAAGAACTACAGCCTGCAGCAGCCCCGCGGCGCGCTCCCTGTTGGCCCTCTCGTCATCATGATCCACATGGCCAGCGTCTGGGTGCCCTTCACCAGCGAGTCCAAGGAGGCCATCGCTGACTACGACGAGATTCGCAAGGAGATGCGGCTGGCATTGCAGGAGTGCGGGCGCAAGCTCGGCATCTACCTGCGGCGTCGTCAACGGATGAAAAAGGAGTCCGAGCGGCGAAGCATCTTCGAGCGGTACATCGGTGAGATTGCATCCGCGTGCAACGCCATCACGGGGGTGGATGCCGCCAAGTTGTATGCGGCGCTTCAGAAGCAAGCAGCTCGAAAGACGGCGGAAGCGGATCAGATGCTCGACGACGAGGGCAAGGTCATCGATGACGGAGGCCGACTGGCCAAGGACAGCGACGTCATCATTGTGGAAAACCTCCAATCCGAGGGAGCGAAGGAGCCTGATGAAGAAGACCTGTTCGGCGGCGTCACGCTCAAAGGTCGCGGGAAGAAGGCAAAAAAGAAGACCTCAGGGACCAAGAAGAAGGCCAGACGCTGATGCCACCTCGTAAGAAGACCACGAGCAGCAAGAAGTCACCTGCAAAGAAGGTCGCTGCAAAGAAGGCCGCATCGAAGAAGAAGACCACCCGCAAGCCGACCCGCGGCCCCGTCACCAAGGAACGCGACAAGGTCACGATCCGATCAATTGAGTTGCTCGCCGACGGCGTCGCGCGGACCGGACTCAAGGGCAAAGAGCCAAACGTCGAGATTCCGCTCCGCACCGTTTCAAACATGAACTGGAACAAGCGCAAGCGGATTCTGGAGATGGGCGACTCGACCCAGACCCGAAGCCTGTTCAATGTGGGGCAGGCGAGGAAGTTCATGCAGACGCTCCTGCTGGCCAAAGGAAGCCGAGAACTCATCAAGGCCGAGAAGACACTGAGTCTGCGTGGCATGTACTACATGTCGCTGCACACCATTGAAGGGACCAAGGAAAAGACCTTCAATGACCAGAGCGAGTCCGACACGGTCCTTGAGGACCTGGAGGTCTCACTCGGCGGCCTTCGCGAAGAACTGCATGTCTTCGCAAAGAAGCGTGGCACGATGGTCGGGAATATCACGATCGAGGACAACGGGGACGAGATCGATTGCCGAAGAATGGGCACGGGTGGATATGCCATCCCGAGCATCTGCGAGCCAAGTGTCATTCAGTTCAAAAAGTGTGACGCGAAGTTCGTGCTGCACGTCGAGAAGGACACCGTGTGGAGCCGGTTCAACGAGGATCGATTCTGGGAGACCCACAACTGCATCCTCACAGAGGGGTCGGGACAGCCACCGCGGGGGGTGCGGCGACTGCTGCATCGCCTCAACAAAGAACTCGGCCTCCCGATCTACTGCCTGCTCGATTGTGATCCATGGGGGCATTACATCTACAGTGTCATCAAGCAAGGGTCGATTAACCTTGCCTTCGAGAGCGAACGCATGGCGATTCCCGACGCCAAGTTTATGGGCATCCGCGCCGAGGACTACGATCGCTGTGAACTCTCCCCTGATGTTCGGATTGCGCTGAATGATCGAGACATCACTCGGGCACGCCAGATCGCCGAGTATCCGTGGTTCAAGGACAAACGCCCGTGGCAGCGTGAGATCAAGAAGCTGCTCGGGAATGGATTTAAGATGGAAGTCGAATCGCTCATCACGAAGGACATCTCCTACGTGACCGAGGAGTATGTCCCGGCACGCCTGAAGGCAAAGGATTTTCTCGACTAGCCCCAACACAGGCCTCATAGGGCCATTGAGCGGCCCCTCGCCGGCGTACACCTCTTGATCCCCCCGCTACCGGCCCGATACCATGACGGGATTGGTTTGATTCCATCAGGAGATCGTCCTCGATGACGACGAAGCAACCCGACCGAGGCCAGGAAGCCTCTGATCGACCCACTCCTTCACACCCCGCCAAGGTGCTGGTGGCCGACGACGAGCATCTCGTCGCAGCTGGTCTGGTGGCCGCACTTGAAGACCTGGGCTACGAAGTCATCGGTCCCGCCCGCAATGGGGACGAGGCCATTGCCCTCTGCGAGTCGGATCGACCGGACCTTGCCATTCTGGACATTCGAATGCCGGGACTCGACGGCCTTGCCGCCGCCGAGACGATTTACAACCAGGTGCAGGTGCCTGTCGTCATGGTGTCGGCCTACTCGGATCCGGAGTACGTCAGCAGCGGGAACCGCATCGGTGTGTACGGGTACCTCCTCAAGCCGGTCACGCGCGATCAACTTCGCGTCGGCCTTGAGGTCGCGTGGTCGCGATTCCTGAAACATCTCGAATTGTCTGAGGAAGTCGGGACCCTGCAGGAACGACTGGAGCACCGAAAGGTCATTGAGCAAGCGAAGTGGATCATCGTCAAACGGCGGGGCGTTGAAGAACCCGACGCCATGCGCATGCTTCAAAAGCAGGCTCGGAATGGCCGTAAGCCGCTCATTGAAGTCGCTCAGGCCGTCGTGGACAGTGAGAACCTGCTGGGGGACTGACGCGTTCCCGACCGTCGTCGAGCAAGCGATGTACGCAACACTTCAGTCGGCCATCGCCTCGGCACTCCTGTGCCACCGGCACGCTCACGGAGATCTCCAGAAGTCCTCCACGCCGGGATGCTGCTGCACACCTGCGATCATTGACCGCAGGTCAACCCCGCGTTGAGCCACGGTATGCACCTGCACCTGCACTGGTCGCTTCCGGCGGCGCGACCAGTCCAGCAGGAACACGCGGCCATGCTCCAAGTCGAACTGGCTCCGGCCAATCTCCATCGAGCCGCCCGCAACGATGCCGTCTTCCAGCGTGGTCGCGAAGTTGAACTCCAGTGGAACGCCAAACTGATCGCCGGCAATCGAGGACTCTATATCCCCGATTGTCGCATCCACATACGATGCCGTGTCCCACTCCCACTGGTCTGGACGCGCCCAGTTCTCCGGTGTCTTGACCACAAGGAGGTAGATGAATTGATTGCCGCCATGGTTGACATTGACGCTCCCCCGCACCACGACCACCTGGTCATCGGCACGGACCCAGCACGCAACCTCATCAAACTCGATCAGATCCCGGTCGCAGCCACATAGCGCACACCCGACCACAACCCCCGCTAAGAGCCCCCATGGATTCATCGATCCACTCCTTGCCAATCAACTACCCGGCAGGTCGATGGTAAAGACGGTTCCCCGTCCAACGTCTGACGTGACGCCAAGCCGCCCACCGTGCTCCTCGATGATACGCCTTGTGGTGGGCAGGCCAAGGCCCGTGCCACCGGATCTCCCGGAAACATAAGGGTGAAAGATCTCGTCCAGCATTTCTGGGGCGATTCCGGGCCCGGTATCCGTGATTCTGATCAGAACCCGATCCGCGGTTCGCTCTGCGTGCACCATCAGGTCTCCTCCCCTGTCATCGTGGCCGCTCATGGCCTGCACGGCATTGATGAGCAGATTGAGCATGGCCTGTTTGAAGAGCCCTTCATCCACATTGGCCCGAAGTTCAGAGTCCGGAACAGACACTCTCAGAATGACATTTGCCTGATCGCACTGCGGGTGAAAGAAGTCGCCGATCTCCTCGATGATCTCGCGGAGATCGCGATCCTCGACATGCAACTTCACGCGGCCTGCAAACTGCAGGAAGTCGCCCAGGATGCCTCCCAGCCTGTCAACCTCTCGCCGCAGAGTTCGCACGCGACGAACCATGCGATCCCGCTCGAGATCATCTAATGGCGCCTGCTCGAGATCCTCGATGAGCAACTGCGCATTAAGCCCAACCGTTGAAAGTGGGTTCTTGATCTCGTGGGCCAGCCCGCCGGTCATTGCGCCAAGCTCCGCGAGGCGCTGGCTGTGACGTGCCTCGCCTTCGGCGTTGCGCGCCCGCTGCTCGGCGCTTCGCAGCAGCAGAAAAACGACCGGTGCCAGCGCGACGATGGTCGCGCCAGCACCGATCAGAATCCAGAACACGGCATGCATGCCGCTCAGGATGCCGTCTCGACGGCGTCCTCGCTCTTCTTTCCACGTCGGCGACGGCGGCGACCTCCGCCACCCTCTCCGCTCCCGGAGTCACCATCACCATCGCTTCCTTCACCGTCTTCCGGCTCAAGAAGCGCCTTGCGTGACAACTTGATGCGACCGGTGTCGTCAACATTGATGACCTTGACCTTGACCGTATCGCCCACAGCCACGACATCGGAGACGCTCTTGACGAATCCATTGTCGAGCTCGGAGATGTGACACATGCCATCAGTCCCGGGCACGAGTTCGATGAAGGCTCCGAAGTCCTTGGTCGAAACGACCGTTCCTTCGTAAACGGTCCCAACCTTGATCTCGGCGCCAAGCGCCTCGACCTCGGCCTTGGCGGCATCGCCCGCTTTGCCATCGGTCGATGCAATGGTGACGGTTCCGTCATCGTCAACATCGACCGTCGCACCTGTTCGCTCCTGAATGCCACGGATCATCTTGCCACCAGGTCCGATCAGCTTGCCGATCTTCTCCGGATCGATCATGACCTGGATGATGCGCGGTGCGTACTCGCTCATTTCCGCACGAGGCTCGGGCAGACATGCTTCCATCTGCTCGAT
>CAYQJN010000102.1:0-7137 GCA_964417845.1 uncultured Isosphaeraceae bacterium | reverse complement strand
TGCTGCTGCTGCTGCTGGTGCTGGTCCTGTTGCTGCTGTTGACGCACCTGCTGGAGCCCGCGCCATGCCAGTTCGCCATTGGTCAGCGCTTTGGTGTCCGTGGGATCGGTGGCGATGCGAGAACGAAGATGCTTCAGCGCGGATTCATACAAGGCCGCGGCGTCATCGAGCGAAGTGGCTGATGCGCTGGTTGACGGAGGCGCCGGGTGGGATCGCCCCGCGCCGACCGGAGCGACTTCCGCCATGGCCTGCTGAGCCATCGCCAGTTCGGTGGTTCCCAGGTTGTAGGTGGCGGCGGCAGAGAGCCCGGAGTCCGACGCGTTTCGGGCGCGGTCAAACGCTTCACGGGCCTGTGTCAGATCGCCGGCGCGGAAGGCCGCGACCGCTTGGTCATAGGCGAGTAGTGGATGCGATCCTCCCTGAGCAGCCTGCGCCCTCGCCAGCGCCTCGGCAGCCTCGGCCCACGCCTGGCGGTCAGCAGCCTGCTCAGCGATCGTCATCTCGGCGCGGGGACTGCGTGCCGGTACTGGTTCAGGAACGGAGGCGGCCGTCGCCGCACCAAGCGTCAGGGCAAAGATGGCGTGAAGAGGAATCATGCCAGCGCACCTCCGGCAATGGTGCTGGCGGAATCGCCGACCGGGGCCTTCTTCGCCGCCATGGAGGCGCGGCGGAACCCAAGGAGCCCTTCGGCTGCCATCAGCAGCAGCGCTGCGCCGACACACCATCGATACCGGGGAATGGACTGTTCCATGCGTTCAGACTCGATGCGTTTTCCCGCCGCTGGTGCAACCAGTCGATCATAGACGTCAGCGAGATCAAGGTTGGCCGTTCCGGCTGGGATGTACCGCCCTCCGGACGCTTCGGCAATCTGGTGCATGAGATCCGAGTTCAGGCGGGACCAGACCTCCTCACCCTGGTGGGTGAGGAAGACGCGTTCTCCATCAACCTGCATCGGAATGCGCCCGCCGTCTGTGGAATCTCCGAGCCCCACCGGCCAGATCGCAATGCCCGCCGCCGCCGCCTGAGCAGCTGCCTCGACCGGATACGACTCCATGTCATCACCGTCACTGAGCAGGATGACGGCCTTTGGCCCATCTTCTCCCGCCGCGAGCGCTTCCTCGGACAGGCGAATCGCGTCTCCGAGCATGGACCCGCCTCGGCGGCCGGTACGCGGGTGAATCTCATCAAGGGCCAGACGCAGGGCTGCGTAATGGCGGGTGAGCGGGACCTTCAATGTGGGGGTGCCACTGAAGATCACCAGGCCGAATCGATCGCCGACGGCGTGATCGATGACATCCCTGATGTACTGCTTCGCCCGTTCGAGGCGGTTTGGGCGGAGGTCTTCGGCGAGCATCGACCGGGATGTGTCCAGCGCGAAAACGACGTCAATGTTGCGTTGGGCCACCTGCTCATAGCGCACGCCCATTCGTGGGTCGAGCAGGCCGATGACGAGCAGCGTCATGGCGCCGAGCAGCAGGATGGCCCGCGACGTTCTCCGGGTAGGGCCGATGGCACGATCAAATCGACCCAGCAGATTGGCGGTGGCCAATCGGCTGCGCGCCCGCTGGCGAAGGACACTGCCAAGAAGCAGCAGGCCCGCCGCGGCCAGGACCGTCACGATCCATGCAATGGCATCGGGTTGGGCAAACGAGAGTTCCACGTCAGGGAATGCTCCGATATCTGGTGGAGGCCAATGCGATCTCCAGAAGGAGTATCAACAAAGGAAAGATGATCAGTGGGGGAACACGCACGCCGCCCAGTGTGACCTGAGAGACGGCCAGGTCGGTGTACCGATAGAACCGCTCTTCGGCGACCTCCGTTTTCTCAAGCGCATCGATGTGCGCGTAGATCTCGGACAGCGCATCGGTGTTTCGGGCACGGAAGAACTCGCCGCCTGTGACGGCGGCGATGTCGCGGAGTGTCTGCTCGTCGACCTTGAGCACTTGATGGACAATCTGAGGACGTCCGGCGAAGTCGGTGGCTGGAACCGGAACGCGACCACTGGTGCCTACGCCAATGGTGTAGACCTTGATCCCGAGCGCCGCGGCCAGCTCGGCCGCCTCCAGTGGTGCGATCTCGCTGGCATTGTCCGTCCCGTCCGTCAGCAGAATGACGATGCGACTTCGCAGGTCATCAGTGGACAGGTCAGGTCGATCCTCCAGGTCCTCCAGGCGGCTCACCGCCAGCGCCAGCGCATCGCCGATTGCGGTGTTGGCACCTTCCGACTCTGTAGCTGGATGGACCTGGGAGAGCGCGTTGGTCAGCGTGCGATAATCCAGCGTGAGTGGACAGATGCTGTCTGCATACGTTCCGAAGGTGATGAGACCGATGAGGTCGTGTGCTCGTCCAGGCATCGACTCTTCGCCGAGTACGAAGTCGGTTGCGACGGATTTGACCACGTCGAGCCGATCGGTCCGCCGTCCGTGCAGTTCCAGATCGAGCGCCTGCATGGACCCGCTTCGATCGATGACCAGCTCGATGGCGACACCTTCGACGGACTTGCTGGTCTCTTCGTCGCCCTTGGTCGGCCCCACCATGATGATGATCAGCATCACGATGGCGAGTGACCTGAGGGCAGGAAGAACCCAGCGCGTGCGAGCGGCCCAGCCGTGGGGGACCGAGGATGCGGCAGCAGTGGTGGACCAGGGGACTGCTGGACGGTTGCGGCGTCTCACATGTCTCCACCAGACGATGGGGATGAGCGGAATCAGAAGCAGGAGCCACCAGAGCATGTTGGGAGGAATCGTCAGCATGTGGCGACCTCCCCGGTGTCCTGGTCGAGTTCGGACATGGCGGCTTCCGTGTCGTCAATAAACTGCTGCGCCATGGCCAGTGCTGCCGTGCCGTGCGAAGCCGGCGGCTCGTGGCCGGCGAATTTGACGAGATCGGCCGTTCGAAGGAAGGCCTGCAGTTGCGACTTCTGGTCATCGCGCAGTCTGGAATCTCGCTCGGCCTCGATGAGGAACTCGCCGGTCGTCTTGCGCGGAGCCTTGAGTCCATATCGGCCTTCGATGTACCGGCGGACAATGTCGCTGAGCGTCGTGTAGAACGTGTCGAAGTCACCCTGGGAAAGCAGCGACGTGCCACGAAGGGCATGGATCGCGGCACGCGCGATCTCTGCGGGTGTCGGTGGGGGACCTTCCTCCGTGCGCCTCATGGACCAGCAGACGGCCGTGCCTGCCAACGCGACGATCGCGAGTCCACCGCCGAGGATCCACGGCCACCAGGGACCTCCCGGAAGCCCGATCCACCCCTGAATATCAGCCATTTCGGATTCATCGGTCAACTCGGAGACGATGGTGACCTCAAGCGGTCCCAGTTCAATGCGGCCCGAGATCTCGGTCGAGGCGCGGTGGTCCGTGAAGGAAACCTCCAGTTCCGGGAGCGTGTGCGTGCCGGGTTCAAAGCAGTCCAGTGCGATGCTTCGGGACCAGCGCCTCGATCCATCGGGTTGGGGCAAGTCGATCGTGTCGCCTTGATCGAGGACGTTGAGGGGGCCCCAGGTGCCTTCGGGGAATGCACCTGCCAGCGGAGTTGCGAGGCCCGCGTCGGGTTGGGTCACGGCCGACAGGTGGAGGTGGAGTCTTGTTCCCGCAGTCGCGTGTGCCGGAGAGAGCGTGGCTTCAACGACGACGGGGCCGCGGTGGGCCTGCGCCGACGACACCTCGGGCGCGGCGTCCTCCTGGGGGGCGCAGCTGAGGAACAGGGTCGAGACCATTGCAATGAGTAGCCCAACCCGCATCAGTGTTCCATTCTCGCCTCTCGACGCCTGAAGAATGCGCTGAGCGTTTCGACAAACGACTCGCCGGTTGCAACCGGAAGGCGGTCGATGCGGTGCCGGCGCATCCATCCCAGGCGTCGGGCTTCATCTGAGCGCATGCGGTCTTCCCACGCGGCTCGGACCGCCCGGGACGACGTGTCAAGCAGGACGAGTTCCCCGGTCTCGTTGTCACGGACTTCGAGCAGGCCGACGTTGGGGAGTTCATACTCACGACGGTCGCTCACATCGAGGGCGACCAGGTCATGTCGTCTTCTCACCACACGGATCGCCTGCTCCCACCCGTCATCCTGAAAGTCGCTCACGAGAAACGCAGTACATCGCCTCCGTTGAACGTGTCGGAAGAACTCCAGCGCCGCCGTGATGTCCGTCCCCTTTCCCACCGGCTCATGGGCGAGCAATTCGCGAATCACGCGAAGCACGTGACGTGTTCCCTTGCGGGGAGGGACGAACTTCTCGATCCGATCTGAGAATGCCACGAGGCCGACCTTGTCGTTGTTTCGAATGGCCGAGAAAGCCAGCGTGGCACAGAGTTCCGTCACAAGTTCCCGCTTGGTCTGATCATTCGTGCCGAAGCCAAGCGACGCGCTCATGTCCACGACGAGCATGACGGTCAATTCCCGCTCTTCGCGGAACACTTTGATGTGTGGATCGCCTGCCCTTGCCGTGACATTCCAATCGATGGCGCGGACGTCGTCGCCGGGTTGGTACAGGCGGACCTCTTCAAACTCGATGCCGCGTCCCTTGAAGGCGGAGTGATACTGACCGGCAAGGAGTTCGCTGGCCAGTCGTGACGTGGCAATCTCGATTCGTCGGATGCGTCGGAGCAGTTCGGTCGGAATCATGGTGTGGCTGGTCTTGTGTGAAGCGAGATCAGGGAACCGGGATGTGGTCGAGGACAGCCTGAATCACATCCTCCGAAGTCTTCTCTTCAGCCTCCGCTTCGTAGGTTGTTGCAACGCGGTGTCGGAGCACATCCATGGCGAGGTTCTTGACATCCTGCGGCATGACGAATCCCCGGCCGTCGAGGAATGCCTCTGCTTTGGCCGCCAGCGAGTGCGCCAGTGTGGCTCGCGGTGAGGCGCCGAACTCGACCAGTGCTGCCAGATCGTCCGAGATCTTCTCGGGCTCGCGAGTCGCGTACACGATGTCCACGATGTAGCGGGCCACCTTGTCGTCGAGATAGATGTCGTCCACAACGCGGCGGGCGTTGAGGATGTCTTCCGGGCTCATGACTGCCGAGACGCCCGGCGCCGTTCCGGTGGTCGCCATACGGCCCAGGATTTCCACTTCCTGATCCCGGGTCGGGTAGGTCACCACCACCTTGAGCAGGAATCGATCGACTTGCGCCTCTGGAAGCGGGTACGTGCCTTCCTGTTCAATCGGGTTCTGAGTTGCCAGTACCAGGAAGGGGTCGGGCAGGGCATGCGTCTCCTTGCCGATTGTGACCTGGCGCTCCTGCATGGCTTCCAGCAGTGCACTCTGGACCTTGGCAGGCGCTCGATTGATCTCATCGGCAAGGACGATGTTCGAGAAGATCGGCCCCTTGTTGACGACGAAGTCGCCTTCCTGCGGGCGGTAGATGAGTGTGCCCATCACGTCGGCGGGCAGCATGTCTGGTGTGAACTGAATTCGTTGGAAACCGGTGTCGATCCCTTTGGCGAGGCTGGAGACTGCCAGCGTCTTGGCCAGGCCGGGGACGCCTTCGATGAGGAGATGGCCGTTGGCCAGAATGGCCACGAGCATCCTGTTGAGCAGGGCATCCTGGCCGACCACGACTTCGTGCATCTCCCGAACCAACCGACGAAACGGTTCGCTGGCTTCTCGGACCCGCTCGGCGGCGGGATCGACGCTGTGTTGGGTGCTGTTCACGGCATTCTCCAGGGCCGGGCTGCCGGCCGGCGCGATCGACATATAGTGACCTCCAAGTGCCCTCACCGGTGACTGAGGGGCACCTTCCGAGGTGCCGACCCAGCAGGTGAGCGTGGGACCCGCTACGGGCAGCGTGGGGGTCAGGTTCGATCGGATTCTAATGTCCTCGCAGGCCTCTCAGAACGGCTGGCGAGGGTGAACTCAAGGGAGTTGCCCATCTGGTTCTTCCGCCGACGCGAAGGCGTATCCCAGAGCGACATCGAGCGTCGGTGGGGCGATCAGCACGGCCAGGAACGCCGGCCTTCCTCAGTTGCCTGCGAGAGACCCACTCCTGGGCCAGGGGCGAGCTGCGGGATCCTGCCCCCAGAATCGGGCAAACTCCTCATAGACCTTGGGGTGGGCGGCTCGGAGCGACCCAGGGGCATCGAAGAAGCACTCGGTGGTGACGGCGAAAAACTCCGCGACGTTGGTCAGGGCGTAGGGGCGGATGACATCCTTCCTGCCGGAGTTCCATCCCGCCCGAAGCGACTGGAAAGCGTCTGACATGACGGCGTGCCACCTGGCGTAGTCACCTCGGTCACGCAGCATGGGAGTTCCGTTCGTGGACCCGGTCAACATGTCGACGGTATGGGCGAGCTCATGCATGACCACATTGCGCCCTCGCCCGGGTGACTGAGACGCTGCGATGGCATCGCCCCAGGAGAGAACGACCGGTCCGTTGTACCAGGCCTCTCCGAGGTTGGCGGATCCGGAGTGGACCAGTCCGTCAGATCCGATGCGCTCCTGTGACTGCACATAGGCGGCCGGGTACAGCAGAAAGGTGCGAACGTTGTGCAGGTAGTCCGTTGAATCGAGGTGAAGCAACATGATCGCGGCCTGCGCGGCAATCACCACACGCATCTGATCAGTCACGTCCAGGCCACCGCATCCCTCCCAGTACTTCTCGTCGATGATGATCGCGATCGTGTTCCGGACGTCGGCCAGCTCGTCATCGGTCAAAAGTATGGTGTAGGGGACGTCTCGGACAAGAGTCTCGGCCCACGCGTCCGGGAATGGTCGTTCGGTGAGGGTGCGTCGATGGCGTGCCTTGAGAAACGACACCATCAGCTCCGCTCGACAAGCCTGTCGATGAGGAAGGAAGACTCTCGAAGTGCGGTCGAAGCGAACGAGCCGAAATACTTCGTGACCTCCGTGAAGGCGGCGCGAAACGCGTCCTGATCTCCCGACGAGACCAGGTGCGAAAGGTCGGAGGCAGCCTCCTGGAAGGCCGCCATGACATCTTCTGTATTTGGATTGCCCATCTGAATCGCCGCGTAGAGATCGGGCGACTGAGCGAAGTGTCTTGCAGTCATCAAGAGTTCAAGGTGATAGATCGGACTGGTGAATCGAAGCGTTTCCTCGATCGAGACATCGAGGGCCTGCATTGTTCGTCCGACCACTTCGGTTGAGTAGTGGGTGAGCACCTGAACGACGGACATGATGCGGTC
>CAYQJN010000101.1:382-7527 GCA_964417845.1 uncultured Isosphaeraceae bacterium | reverse complement strand
CCCAGCGTTGCCCCACCAGATTGGTGGGTGTCCAGCGTTGCCACCAGATTGGTGGGTGTCCAGCGTTGCCCAGATTGGTGGGTGTCCAGCGTTGCCCCAGCGTTGCCCAGCGTTGCATCTGGTCCGGTGACGGCCCAATCGGGCCACGCCAGGTTGGCTAATCCGGGTCTTCCATCCGCCGAGCGGCCTCACGCCAGGGATCAGGCCCTTGGGGTCGCTGTTTCCGCCGGTTTCGCCGTCGAATCCGCTGCCCAACGAGGAGGATGGCCGCCAACGCCACGACGCTCAGGATCGCCACGAGGGCCAGAAGGGTGCCCAGCGAGAGGGGGTGTAAGGCAGCGAGGGGCATGCATCGAGTATAGAAGGGGTACGAACCTCGTTTGAGGGGCCTCCGTAGGGTGGAAATGGGCAGACTTGCGATCTTTCCTGAATTAGCGACGCCCAACCGCCGATCGTCATACATGGCGGCAGTCGCGGTCCGCCAGTGGACCTGATCTCCAGACCTGCGATCCAGAAAGGGATGCGTGACGCATGCAGATGCTCTCAATCCGACCCCACCCTCTTGGAACACTTCTCGCATGTCTGCTTCTGACAGGCCTGGCAGACGCCAGGCCGGCTTCGAATGAGGCCAGAGTCTGGGCAGACGGGCTCTGGGATGCAGCCCTCGACGGTGATCGAGCGGCCATCGAGCGGTTGCTGGCAGCACCGGCCATCCATGGCATCGATGCTGAAGCCAGGGCGTCGTTTGAGGCGGATGTCGACTTGTGGGAATCGCATGAGGCCGAAGACCGTGCCCACGTTGAAGCCCGGCTCGAATCCGCCCGTGCAGAGATGCTGAGCGCTGAGGCAGACGGTGATCTCCTCGAGGCACTGCGACTCCTGCTGGAAGTGCAAACGCTCTCAGAGACGCTCGGAACGCCGCTTGATGATCCTGAGATTCTTCGCCTGTTGGATGCTGCCGAGGGACAGATCGACACGTGGCGTTCCGAAGACAAGCTGTTCTTTGCCCAACAGGGCCTCCTCCGGCTTCGAGCGGTGTACGAAGACACTGGTCGGCTTGACGCATGGAATCGACTGACTGACGCCTATGAATCCGTGACGGATCAGATGCGTCTTCTTCGCCGGTATCGGTTCGACGATTATCACCGACGGATGGTCGCCTTCAACAAGGCCCGCGACATCGAAGTCAAGGAAGAATACAGCCCGCGGCTCGACACACGATGGATGGAAGAAGTGCGCGATGTTGACATCGAGACAGCCGCTCGATCGCTACAAGTGGCTGCATCCGAACACGTCGAGTCGGAGGGACTCAAGCCGCTGTTGCTCGGAGGTATTGAAGCCGTTCGCGCTTTCACCGCAGATGACCACCTCGTCCCGACGTTCCCCACACTTGCTGCAGCGGATGCCGTCGCTTCCTGGGATGCAGCATTGGACGCCACCGAGGCGGCCATTGCCCTTCCAGGAGCCGATGTGTCATTGGTTCGCACGATGCAGCGGATCGCGCAGGCCAATTCCGACACCGTGCAAATCCCAGAGCGGGTGCTGTGGCGTGAATTCACTGATGGCGCCATGGAGGCACTGGACCGCTTCAGCCAAGTGATATGGCCCTATGACTACGAAGGCTTTCAGCGGCAGATGCGAGGCCACTTCGTGGGAGTCGGTGTTCAGATTCAGGAAACCGAGCTGGGCGAAATCAAGGTCGTGACTCCGCTCGAAGGCAAGCCTGCCTTCTATGCGGGCGTTCGCGCTGATGACATCATTTCCATAGTGGACGGAGAGTCAACCGCTGGGTGGACCGTGCAGGATGCTGTGCATCACATTACCGGTGATGAAGGAACCAGCGTGACACTTGGCGTGCGACGGGAAGACGGCGACAAACTGGTCGAGATCCCCGTCACACGCGCTGTGATCCGCATGCCCACCGTCAAAGGCTGGCGCAAGAACGGCGTCGATGAGACCGGCAGGGAAGACTGGGAATGGATGGTCGATCAGGACAGCGGCGTCGGGTACATCAAGCTGACCGGTTTCGATCAGCAGACGGCCTCGGACCTTGAGCGGGCGATGCGAGAGATGCGCGATGACCGCGCCCTCAATGGTCTGGTTCTCGATCTGCGATACAACCCGGGCGGATTGCTCGATCTGGCACTGTTTGTCAGCAATCTCTTTGTGCCACGTGGTGAGGTCGTCAGCGGTGAGGATCGGCATGGCCAACAGACGTTCTGCCTGCGGGCCTCGTCACATCAGTGCCTGCTTGGCGGTCTGCCCACGGTCGTGTTGATCAATCGCGGCTCAGCCAGCGCCAGTGAAATCGTGGCTGGGTGCCTGCAGGCACACGAGGCAGCCGTTGTGCTCGGTGAGCGAAGTTACGGCAAAGGCAGTGTCCAGACGGTCCACCCGGTCGGTCCCGAGGCAAGAATCAAGATCACCAACCAGTACTACCGACTTCCGTCAGCCGATGGGCTGACGCCCGGTCGACTCGTCCACAAGCGACCCGGCGCGTCAGACTGGGGGGTGCAGCCGGATCTGGTCGTGAGGATGTCACCCGACGACTTCGAGTCATCCGAGCGTCTGCGGATCCGCGCGGAACGCGCCGTCTCCAAGTTGCCGCTGCCCGAACTCACTGTCGATGAAGACGCGGAGCCTAATCCGGCTGACTTGGGAGATCCCGACATCGATCGCCTGATCGAAGACGGATACGACCCACAGTTGGAGCTCGCCGTGCTGCTCGTCAAAGCGCAGGTGCTTGCTGAAACGTCCGACCAGTCGGTCACCGGAATCGAAACGGTCGCGGAGGGACCGGTCGGTGATCTGCGAAGCAGGGCCGGCGGTCGGTGATCGACTGACTCAGTCGGACCTTCGGCGTGCTTCCAGAAGCGACTTTGCTTCTACGACGTCCTTGTCGCCACGGCCCGAGAGATTGACCAGGACCGCGGCGTCGCTCGGGAGACGCGAGGCCGCTCGCATCGCGCCTGCAACCGCATGGGCGGACTCAAGGGCTGGAAGGATGCCTTCCAGCGCGGAGAGTTGTTCGAAGGCATCAAGCGCTTCGTCATCCGACACGCTGGCATAGGCCGCGCGGCCGAGTTCCTTCCACCATGCGTGCTCAGGCCCCACGCCCGGATAGTCCAGACCCGCCGAGCAAGAGTGGACCGGCGCGGTCTGACCATCCGCATTCTGCAGCACATAACTTCTCGACCCGTGAAGCACGCCCGGCGCGCCGCAGCCAAGGCTTGCAGCATGCTGTCCGACTTCAGGCCCACTCCCGCCAGCCTCGATGCCCAGCAACTCCACACCCTCGTCGGGCACAAAGGCGTGAAAGATCCCCGCCGCGTTGGACCCGCCTCCGACGCAGGCCACCACACATTCAGGGAGCCGCCCCAGGCGCTCCAGGCATTGCGACCGGGCTTCGCGGCCGATGACCGCCTGCAAGGTGCGGACCAGTTCTGGAAAGGGATGGGGACCGACGACCGAGCCAAGCACATAGTGCGTGTCCCCGACCGTCTCCATCCAGTCGCGCATGGCGGCGTTGGTGGCGTCCTTGAGTGTGCGGCTCCCGTCGTCAACTTCATGCACGGTGGCACCAAGGAGTCGCATGCGAAAGACGTTCAGCGCCTGGCGGCGCACGTCCTCTGCGCCCATATACACCTCGCACGCCAGGCCAAATCGGGCGCACGCTGTCGCCGTGGCGACGCCGTGTTGACCTGCGCCGGTTTCCGCAATGATTCGCTTCTTTCCCATCCGGCGAGCCAGTAGCACCTGCCCGATCGTGTTATTGATCTTGTGGGCCCCTGTGTGGCAGAGATCCTCTCGCTTGAGCCAGATCGAAGCGCCACCCACAGCAGCGGAGAGGCGCGGCGTGTCCGTGATCGGCGTGGGTCTGCCGACAAAGTGATGGAGGAGATCGTCCAGTTCCGTCATGAAGGCCGGATCGCTGGCGGCTTCGCGCCACGCCAGCGTCAGCTCCTCCAACGCTGCCACGAGCGTTTCCGGTACAAATCGGCCGCCGAATCGCCCATACCAACCGGCGGAGGGTTCAGCTGTTCTGGCTTCGGAAGTCATGACACAGAGGCTCCATGAGGCAAGAGGTGCCGTTCCAGGAAACTGCATTGGCAGGCCTTCGAGTCTGCCGCGTGCGTCCCGAATCCGGCGTGTTCGCCTGGGGCGCCGGTTCGATCGTACGCGACACGCTCCACCGGCGTCCCAGCCTGTCTTTGATCGACGGCATCGAGGAATCGCCACTGGCTCTCGAACGGAATCCACGCGTCGGCCCGGCAATGCACCGCCAGCACCGGAAGGGGCGACCACCCGTTGAGCCGGCGCTGGGGGTTGGCCTCTGCAACCCGAGCCTTCCTGGCTTGGTCGGAGGTGTTCGCCATGGGAATGGTCAACCAATCCCCACTGGTCGCCTCCAGGGCGCACGCCGCCACGTCGTGCGGCTCACACAGCCGATGCAGGCATGCCATGCCCCCGGCTGACATGCCGCCGATGGCCACATGATTGGCCGACGCCTGGAGCTGGTCCACAGCGCCAGCAATGACCCCATCAAGTTCGTCGCTGGCCTGAAGCACAACGTCCAGGACCCGATCCGGCGCCGTCAAAACCGGCTCGTATCGGTCCCCATGGCCGGGCAGATCAATGGCGCAGACCGCGATTCCGGCCCGCATCAGCCGGAGGTATCTCCCGGCATCCAGTTCCTTCCATGCGGTGCGGCCATGCAGCCAGATGAGGAGGGGGGGCGGCTCCGACACGACCCGCTCGGGGGCTACGAGCATCACCGGAACACCGCCGATGTGATCACGTCGGGCCTGCGCCCGGAGCGCTGACGGGAGCGAGGAATTCCGATCTGCCGGCGGTGGCGCGTTGACGAGCGGGCTGCTTCCGGGGGATCCTTCTGACATGCTGCAGATCATTGGCGGGGACTATAGGTCGCGTCGGCTGCTCACGCCGCCGGATGCTTTAACCACTCGACCCTATGCACATCGTGTGAAGGAGTCGGTGTTCAACATCCTGCAGGGTCATCTGCCCGACGCCAACGTGCTCGATCTCTTCGCAGGCGTTGGAACCATGGGACTCGAGGCGATCAGTCGCGGCGCCTCGGCTGTTCTCATGGTGGAGCAGGATCGCCGGATCTACGACCTGCTCTGCAAAAACGTCGAAGCGCTCGGGTGCGGCGATCGCGCCGATACCCTCCGAGGTGATGCGCTCGGATCGGTGTCCATCCTGCGGGCGCCCCGTCCGTTGGACATCGTGTTCGTCGACCCGCCGTTTGCCATGATGCGGACCAAGGCCGGCCGCGAGCGTGTGCTGGCCCATGCTGGACGGGTGGCCCCGCTGCTGGCAACTGACGGGCTGCTGGTCCTTCGGACGCCCGAGGACGCCCACCGCGTGCCCCATGAGATTGCGGAACTGGAAGGGCCTGAGATTCGAGATCACGGCCGGCATCATCAGGTACTGCTGTATACGCCTCAATCTCAGTCCGGAGCAGTCACGGATGGCTGAAGTCTCACCTCGAGCAGTCGCATCGGGCATCGCACGGGATCTTCAGTCATCCGGACATGTCGCCTGGTTTGCGGGAGGGTGCGTCCGGGATGAATTGCTCGGACTCCAGCCCAAGGACTACGACGTCGCCACGAGCGCGCACCCGGAAGATGTCGTGCACGTCTTCCCGAGAGCCCACGCCGTGGGCGCCGCGTTCGGCGTGATGCTGGTGCGCCGCCATGGAATCACAGTCGAAGTAGCCACGTTTCGAGAGGAAGGAACGTACTCCGACCATCGACGCCCAGATGATGTTCGATTCAGTGATGCGCGGTCGGATGCGCAGCGCCGAGACTTCACCATCAATGGCCTGTTCCGCGATCCCGTGACCGGAGAAGTGCACGATTTTGTGAACGGACGGGCAGATCTGGAGGCCGGCATTCTCAGAGCCATCGGAGACGCAGATGCCCGGCTCAATGAAGACCACCTGCGGATGCTGCGGGCGGTGCGATTTGTGGCCACGCTGGGCGTGACGCTGGAGCCACAGACACAGACTGCCATCAAACGGCACGCCAGTCAGTTGACAGGCGTTTCACGAGAACGCATCGGAGACGAGATTCGGCGCACGCTGGCCTGCCCAGGTCGAGTCCGTGGCGCAGAATTGCTGGAGTCCCTTGGATTGGCGGAGGCGGCTCTGGGATCGCCAGCACGGCCCGGGCCGTGGCTGCGACTTGAACGCGTCGGACATGACGGGAGCCAGTTGCCGGCGCTCATGGCGGCGTGGGCGGCCGATCGCGGCATGGAGGTGAAGCACTTCGATGCACTGGTTGACACCTTCCGAGATCGGCTTCTGTTGACCAACGTCGAGCAGCGTGGCATGCGGGCGTGCCTCACCGTGCACGAGACACTCCGACAATGGCGGGACCTTGCCGTCGCCCCTCAGAAGCGGCTGGCATCCATCGCATGGTTCTCGGCAGGCATGGACCTCTTCAGCGTCACAGATCCGGATGCCGCTGCGGTCGTCCAGCGGGATATCGAGACGCTCGCCAAGACCGGGTTGTCCCCTCGCAGGTTGCTCGACGGGCACGATCTCAAGCAACTTGGGCTTGTTGAGGGACCTGCACTGGGACAACTGCTGGAGGCCGTCTATGACGCCCAACTGGAAGGGCGGGTACAAAGCAGAGGGGATGCGGAGGACCTGGCACGGAGGCTGGCCAGCGGCTGCTGACCACGCCGGGCAGCGCTCGCAGGGATATACTCGGTGCCTCTCCAAGGAGTTGAAGACATGGCATCCCACCGATTGATTGCACTCATGGGCCTCTTCGTGGTCACGCTCACCGCGTCAGCGGCTGCTCCGGCGGCCCCTGAGTCGCGGTACCCGGATGTGGTGCAGGAGTCCGACGCGGAGGACGCGATCAAGGTCTTCATCGTGCCGCTTCGCGGACAGGTCGGAACCGATATTGCCACCGACCTGTATGAGTCAATCATTGAAGACATCAAGGCGGCCGATCCGGACATGGTGATCGTGCACATCGACAGTCACGATGGCAAGAATGTGGACGATGAGATCGTCGACATCATGGAGGAGACCGGTGAGCCTGATCAGGGGAATCAGTCCTATCCTGCCCTCAAGCCGATGGCGGAACTCCGAAAGTTGTTCGCTGAAGAGC
>CAYQJN010000101.1:0-372 GCA_964417845.1 uncultured Isosphaeraceae bacterium | reverse complement strand
TTCCCGCGGACATCGAGCAGATCTGTTACGTCGAAGACGCGATGAGCGTCGCGTCTCTCTTGGCGCTGTCCTTCGAGGACATGTACATCGATCCCGATGCCGAGCTCGGCGGCGCCGCTGTCGTGTGGCTGTGGATGGCGGCCCCGGTGGTCAAGGACAGCCAGAAATATGGCAAGTATTTGCGCGCGATCATGGGCGATGTCTTTGGCATTGTTCAGTACGGTGGATGGGACGCACCTGAACGGGCCAACATGATCCATAGCTTGGTCGCTCCGGAGCGCGTGGCATCCACCACGTGGAAGGGACGGGACTCAGTCTGGTACCGGGACCTTCGAGGTGACTTCCCCGTTGACTCCACTCGGGCTTTTGATC
>CAYQJN010000100.1:0-7627 GCA_964417845.1 uncultured Isosphaeraceae bacterium | reverse complement strand
AATCGCTGACGCCATTGTTGTTCGCATCTTCGTCTGCTACGCCGCAGCCGCAATCGCCCGGCTCGGTCTTGTTGGGGTCATCTGGGCAACCGTCGATGCAGTCGGCGGTGCCATCTCCGTCACCATCGCAGTCGATGCTGATGCAGTTATCACCGTTGTCGGTCCATGGTCCGAAGATCTGGTCGGGGTTGTTGCTACAGATCGCCGTGCTGTCAATCGCAACACCACTCTTCCAGGAATGGATTCCACCTCCGACACCTGTGCTGGTGTTTCCGGAGATGTCGCATCCGGTTACTGTCGGTGTGCACGACTGGAATGAGATGCCGCCACCATTGAGACTGGCGATATTGCCTGTGATGGTGCAGCTCGTGACCACGACATCAGTGCCTGCCCAGCAGTAGATGCCGCCACCATCCTTCTGGGCAGTGTTGTTCTCAATCATGCAGTCGGCAATCACGGGGCTGGCATAGTCATAGCAGTGGATGCCACCTCCGCATCCCTGGCCACCCGTGCTGGCGTTGCCCCTGATGGTGCATCCGGTAATGGTCGGATTGCTGTTGGCATGGAAACACGTGATTCCGCCGCCGCCTCCGTACGTACCAAGCGCCGTGTTGTCTTCGATGACACATTCCCTGATCGTCGGGCTGCTGTTCTGGCAATAGACGCCACCGCCATCATCAATTGCGATGTTGCCCCAAATCCAACAGTCGGCAATCGTGGGGCTGCTGTCCACGCACATTACGCCGCCACCGTCTATCGCTGATCCACCGGTGATGATGCAGTGCTCGATGAGTGTGTCCGCCGACTCGCCATTGATGCACTGCACGGCACTTCGCACGCCTTCGCCGTCGAGGATTGTCGTTGGCGTACCACTGCCATCAATCTGGCCCCGAATCGTGATGGCCTTGCCACCGGTGTCGATGACGGCATCTGCGCCGGGGGCCGCCGTATAGGTCCCCGCAGCCAGGGTTATGACATCCCCGTTGGTGGCATTGTCTACGGCCTGCTGGAGGCTTCCGGGTACCCCTGCATCAGGCCCGCCAGGATTCGTGTCATCGCAGTCGAGTACGCCGTCACCATCGGAGTCGCATGCAATGCTGATGCAATTGCCGCCAAGATCGGACCAGTCACCGCTGATTGGATCTGTTGATACATCATCCATCGTGCCGTTGTCGCAAATGGTCGATGAGCCGATCGACAGCACGCCCGGACTGGTGCCGTGGTTCCAGATGGTCTCGCCGTCCGTGCTCGTGTTGCCGGTGACCTCGCATCCGATCATTGAAGCGACGGACCCGTCGAAGATGAATAGTGCGCCGCCACGATCCGCCGAGTTGTTCAAGAGTTGCAGGTTCTCCATCGCGGGCAGGCCCGCAGCCTCTGTGCAGTCGTACAGAAGGGAGATCGCACCACCGAGATGGTCGGCGGTGTTGCCATCAAATGTACTGTTGGCAATTCCAACCTCGCATGAGTGCAGATCGATTGCACCGCCGTCACCGATGGTGGCGTTGTTCGTGAAGGTGCTTCCAGTGATATGAATCTTTCCGGACAGGTTGCGAACTGCACCTCCATACCATGCTTGGTTCCCATCAAAGGTGCAGTCGTCCAGGTTGAGCGTTCGGGGCACGCCATCACTGTGGTTGCCGGAACAGAAGATGGCTCCGCCACCGACATAGGAAGTAGACGCAAGTACGGTGAGTGCCTGGTTGTTCGTAAAGGTGCAGCCCACCAGGGAGTGATCGGTTTCGGTGAGATAGATCGATCCGCCGCCGTAGTACTGGGCCGAATTTGAATCGAACAGACAGTTGGTGGCCTGGATGCTCGACTCGTCGCTGCTGATAGCACCACCGAAGCCCGATCCCTCGCCATCGGCCTCGACTCTGGCGATGTTGCCGGTGAAGTTGCAGTTCGTCAGCGTGGTGGTCTTGAGATAGCAGCGGATGGCCCCGCCGATCGTGGCACTGTTGCCGGTGAAGGTGCAGTCCGTGAATTCAGTGTCAACCTCGTGCAGGTACAACGCGCCGCCCCATTGATCCTCGGTCGAGTTGTTCTCGAAGACCGCCCCAGTGGCCGAGAGAATCGGGCCGTCACCCAGGTCATGTTCTGCGGCGAAACTGCCGTCATCGATGGAGATGGCGCCGCCTCGGTCCACCTCGGCGATGTCACTGGTGCCGGCCCCGGTGGTGTTCCCACGGAAGACGCATGGACTGCCATCGTCGGCCGGTTCGATCGTCAGCGGCATGCCGTAGTAGTAGATGGCGCCACCACGGCCGATCGCATGGTTGTCGTAGAAGCCGCCGCCGCGGACCGTTGCCGAGCAGATCGTGCTGAACGGGTTGGAACTGCCGGCGACGTTGTAGAACCGAATGGCACCGCCATACCCAAGAGTTGTATTGCCGGCGCTGGCATCATCGGGGTCGCCGAAGATGCAGGACTCCATGGTCACATCGGCGACGTCTGTCCAGAGGGCGCCACCGGTGTTCTCGGCAGAGTTTCTCGTGAAGGTGCAGTCGGTCATCGTCAGCTCGACCAGCATCGCAGTTTCCGGCACAGAACGCACGTAGATGGCGCCGCCGGCTCCATTGCTGTGCGTGGACTCGTTGGCATCGAAGTCCGTGTCCTGGATCGTGATCGTCGAGTCGAGGGCGTAGAAGCCACCACCGCTGGCCGCATCGTTGTTCGTGAATCGGCAGGACTGAAGCGTCACGGAATGGCCCAGGCTTTCATGGCAGAGGTAGGCGTACAGTCCGCCGCCATAGTGCGAGAGGTTGTGATGGAATTCGCAGTTATCGAGTTGAAGGGACGAACGTTGAACATGCATGGCGCCGCCGCCACCTGAACCGGCATCCGTCATGTTGCCACTGGTGGGATCGGCTTCCGAGCCAACATCGCATCCGGTCAGGTCGACGGTGCTGTCGCTGATCCTGAAGGCACCGCCGCTACCTCCAGCCGTGTTGGCGGTCCAGGAACAGGCGGTGAATTCCAGGATTGACTCCTCGTGTGTCGATACCGCGCCACCATGGCCATCCGAGCGATTTGCCTGGAATACGCAGTTGGTAAACGTCGCGGACGAGGCATGCCTGAACTCGATGGCGCCACCCTCGGTCGTTGCATGGTTCTCCAGGAACCAGCAGTTGTCAAAGGTGGAAGCCGACCCATTGTCGACCAGGCACCCTGCGCCACGGGCAGCCATGCCATTGGTGATGATGAGATTCCTGAATACCGTGGAACTGGTCTCGCCGTTGATGATGCTCAGGATCTGGTTGGAATCCTCACCGTCGAGGAATGTCGTCGGGACCCCCTCGCCATCGACCTGTCCCTGAATCGTGATCGCCATGCCACCTGTATCGAGGACGGCCGCCGCGCCGGGAGACGCCGTATAGATGCCCGCGGCCAGCGTGATGGTGTCTCCGTCCGCGGCATTGTCCACGGCGGTTTGCAGGCTGCCAGGAACCCCTGGGTCTGGCCCGCCAGGATTCGTGTCATCGCAGTCGAGTACGCCGTCGCCATCGGTGTCGCAGGTGATACTGATGCAGTTGTCTCCGAGGTCTGTCCAAGCACCGCTGATTGGATCCGTCGGTTCACCACCCACCGTGCCGTTGTCGCAGATGGTGGATGTGCCGATCGACAGCACGCCCGGACTGGTTCCGTGGTTCCAGATGGTTTCACCGTCCGTGCTTGTGTTGCCGGTGACCGTGCAGCCATGCATCGACGCGATCGAGCCGTCGTAGATGAACACCGCGCCACCCCGGTCGGCGGTGTTGTTCAAGAGTTGCAGGTTCTGCATCGCCGGTAAAGGTTCCCAGCAGTCGTACTGCAGGGAGATGGCGCCGCCGAGATGGGCGGCGGTGTTGCTGTCGAACGTGCTGTTGTGCAACACGACGCCGCACGAGTGCAGGTCGAGTGCGCCGCCATCGCTGTTGCTGCCGCGTGCGTGGTTGTTCGTGAACGTACTGTTGCTGATCTGTGCCACGCCCTGCTCGTTGCGAACTGCGCCGCCCCAGGAGCCTTCGTTGGAGTCGAAGGTGGAGTCAAGGACCACCAGGTTCATCATCGTCCCGTCATCAGCCTGGCTGACTGCGTAGATCGCACCGCCAGCCGACCATGTGTCGGGATCAAGGTGGGTTGCCATGTTTCCGGTGAAGTCGCAGTCCGTGCATATCATATCCGCACCTTGCATCCATATCGCACCGCCCTTGTCCTGTGACTCGTTCCCGGTGAAAGTGCACCCGGTGGCCACGATGGCTGAATCATCGCTGCTGATGGCACCACCGACTCCGTAGGTGGAGCCATCGAACTGGACCCTGGCGTAGTTGTCCGTGAAGTCGCAGTTGGTCAGCGTGGTGGTGCGGCGGTAGCAGCGGATGGCGCCACCGATGGTGGCGTTGTTGCCCGTGAACGTGCAGTCCGTGAACTCGGTTTCCACATCGTGCAGGTACAGGGCGCCGCCCCATTGATCCTCGGTCGAGTTGTTCTCGAAGACCGCCCCAGTGGCCGAGAGAATCGGGCCGTCACCCAGGTCATGTTCTGCGGCGAAACTGCCGTCATCGATGGAGATGGCGCCGCCGCGATCATCCTCGGCCGTGTCGCTGGTGCCGGCCCCGGTCGTGTTGCCACGGAAGACGCATGGGCTGCCGTCACCGGCCGGTTCGATCGTCAGCGGCATGCCCTTGTAGTAGATGGCGCCACCACGGCCGATCGCATGGTTGTCGTAGAATCCGCCGCCGCGGATCGTTGCAGAGCAGATCGTGCTGAACGGGTTGGAGCTGCCTGCAACATTGTAGAACCGAACGGCTCCACCCCAGCCATGAGGTGTCGAGTTGCCGGCGCTGGCATCATCGGGGTCGCCGAAGATGCAGGACTCCATGGTCACGTCGGCGACGTCTGTCCAGAGGGCGCCACCGGTGTTCTCGGCAGAGTTTCTTGTGAAGGTGCAGCCGGCCATCGTCAGCTCGACCAGCATGGCGTCAGACGCCACGGAGCGAACGTAGATGGCGCCCCCGGCTCCATTGCTGGCCGTTGACTCGTTGGCGTCGAAGTCCGTGTCCTGGATCGTGATCGTCGAGTCGTGGGCGAAGAAGCCGCCGCCGGAGGCCGCGTCATTATTCGTGAACCGGCATGACTGCAGCGTCACGGAATGGCCCAGGCTCTCGTGGCAGTTGTCGACGTACACGCCGCCGCCGTAGTGGGAGAGGTTGTGATGGAACTGGCAGCCGCTCACCGCAAGCGAGCCGTCATATGCGGTAATGGCTCCACCGGCGTAAATGGGTGTTGAGGTGGTGTTGCCCGTCGAGGGCGAGCCTTCCAACCCGAAGCGACATCCGGTCAGGATGGCATCTTCGTGATAGACGCGGATCGCGCCACCGCCAGTGCCGGCGTAGTTGGAGAAGAAGTCGCAGTCGGTCACCACACACGGGGGTGAATCCAGGCCGTAGTCGAGGAACATGGCGCCGCCGGAGCCATCGGCGCTGTTGCCGGAGGCCGCATCGGTAGAGAGGCCGAAGCTGCAGCCGTCGAACAGGGGATCGCACTCGCTGGAGGCCATGACGGCGCCGCCGCGATCGGCATGGTTACGGACGAAGACGCAGTCGATGAAGGAGGCGCTCGTGTGTCCCATGTGCACGGCACCGCCGGTCTCGACCGCGGTGTTGTCGGCGAACCAGCACTGCTCGAAACGGGGTGAGGCGATCGAGATGTGACATCCGCCGCCGTAACTGCCGAAGCAGTTCTGTATCAACAGGTTTCGGAACACGGGGATGCCAGTGTCACCATTGTCGGCCTTGATTCCCTTTCGGACGCCCTGGCCGTCGATGATGCTCGTTGGTACGCCATCCGAGCCGAGTTGGCCGATGATCGTGATCTCCTTGCCACCCGTATCAACGACCGCGGCGGCACCAGCGATGGAGATGTAGGTTCCCGTCGCCAGCAAGATGACGTCCCCATCCGCGGCATTGTCCACGGCGGTTTGCAGGCTTCCAGGAACCCCCGGTTCTGGCCCGCAGGTGTCGGCGATCCAAGTGCCGTCGACGTTGGTGGTGGTGCCAAAGATCTGATCGGGGCTGTTGCTGCAGACGATCGAGTCGCTCAACCACACCGGGGTGTTGGTATCGACCCGGAGACCTCCGCCGAAGTCGCCAGCCTCGTTGTCGACGATCGTGCATCGCGTCAGAATGCAGGGCGTGGATTGATACAGATGCATCGCTCCGCCGTAGGCGGCACCGCCATTTGAGGATATCGCCTTGTTGCCACGGAACTCACAATCGGTGATCGTGGCGTCGGTGGGGTCGCTGCCCCCTTGGCGTACCGCGCCGCCGACCTGTGACTCGTTATCAAAGAAATCACAGTTGTTGAGGTTGAAGAGCTCACAGTTGTAGGTATAGATGGCTCCGCCACGAACTTCCGTACTGCCGTAGCCACTTGTGGTGTTAGCTTCGAACAGGCTGTTGTAGGCCTCGAAGCTCGCGCCGTCACGCGCGATGACGGCTCCGCCACGGCGGGCGGCATCGTTGTCCCGGAAGTCGCAACCGACCAGCAGGATCGCGTTGCCGGTGCTGGTGGCGTAGATCGCGCCGCCGTCAACCCCGCACGTGTTGGAGAGTTGGCCGCCCATGGGCTGGCCATCGTCCGCACCAAAGATGCAATTCTCGGCCATCATGCTCCCAGTACCGAGGGTGTAGATGGCGCCGCCGGCTGAAGACGTGTTGTTCATTTGGAAGATCGATCCCGTCAATATCACGACACTGCTGCGACTGAGGATCGCACCACCATCATCCACTGCCGAGTTGGCGACAAAGGCACAATCATCCACCGTGAGGTTGGCGTTATATGCATAGATGCCGCCGCCGTCGCCCTGTGGTACCCCGTCGTTGCTGTGGGAGTCGGCTTCATTGAGCCCGAAGGAGCACCTGCGGACCGTCAACTTGTGCTCTTTTGTGGCATCGCTGCTGCCAAGATAGATGGCTGCGCCATACCCAAATGTACAGTTCTGGATTATGCAGTCCTCGATGACAGGGCCATCACCGGTGGTCTCCTGAACAAGCAGACCACCCCCTAGATCATTGCCCTCAATGTTCAGGTTCTCGAGCCGGGTCACCTCGCTCTGGCCGCCATTGAAGCGGAACACGCGATCGCCAGGTGGCGCGATGAGTGTCACGGTCGGCGTGCCGCGGCCCGAAGGCGGTCCACTGATGACCAAGTCCCGGTCGGTGACCGTGAGCGCATTGGTGAGTTGATAGGTGCCAGCGGCGATGCGAATTTCTCCGCCATCGGGTGCGTCTTGTACGGCTGCTTCGAGTTCGGAAACGCTTGAGACCACGACCGGACCGTCGATGCTCGGCTCGATGTTGATGTGGGCGCTGCGGAATCCGGCACCTGCAGTGAGAATCACCGCGTCGTCGGCGTTGTCTGGATCGCCATCGACGTTGTCGACATTGCCCGCGAGCACACGCACGGGTGGACCGTCCGTCTCAAACACCTCGCCCGTATCGATGAAATTGACCGCTGCGCCGCCGCTTTCGATGAAGTCGTTGTTGAGCAGGCGGGTCTCGGGATCGCCCGTCGTGCCTTCCACGATGACGGCGATGTCGAGATCACCGTCGTTGTCGAAGTCACCGAGCGTGATCGACTGAGG
>CAYQJN010000099.1:0-7775 GCA_964417845.1 uncultured Isosphaeraceae bacterium | reverse complement strand
CGTCACCGGCATCTCCGCCGTCGCCTGAGTCGCCACCCGAGCCGTCACCGGCATCGCCGCCACCATCGATGGGACAGGAGCCCCAGACGTTGAGCATCATCATGAGATCGTCGGCGTCGACTGATCCGCTCCCATTGAGATCCCCGTCACATTCACCCTGACAGGCTCCCCAGACCGTGACGAGTGTGAGCACATCGTCGATGTTCACGATGGAGTCGCCGGTCAGATCGCCGGCGCAACCGCTGGAGGATCCGCCGTCAATCGACTCATCCAGTTCGACAGGCGCGTCGTAATAGCGCTGGATCTTGGTGATCCACCATCCACCATCCGTGGGAACGCCCGCAGTGGTGTCGCTTCGGGGTGTGCCTTGCGTACTGGATCCGACGCCGGCGCCGAAGAGCACCGAGACGATGCCCGCGTCCGCGGCCGCCTGCATGTGCGCACCCCACTGAATCTCCTCACCGCTGGACGTCACCGACGGGTCACCGGATGCGTTCGCCGAGAAGTGGTCAAAGCGTGCGCCCGATGTCGAGAAGGAGTCCCCAAGGAAGAAGGTGCCGGCAGAGTCCTCGTAGTGCTGGTGGGTGTTGTCGAGCACCGGGAATGGATTCCCTGCTGCATCCACGGTCTGGCTCTCATTGATGTGGCCCACCGGGATCTGCCACAACACCGTGGGACACGATCCGGCGTCGCCTACTGCCTCGGCAACGGCCAGATAGTTCAACCAATGGTCGTTGTTCCAGAACCAGGCGGATGACGCCGGGTCACTGGGGGCAGACGCCGTAGTGCCACCTGCGTCAAGACCGTACTTATCGAGCGAAATGAAGTCGGCGCCGCGCCGCATCACGCCCGCATCGACATACCACTGCGCCATGGCGGCGGCTTCCGCTTCGATGGCGGCCCGGCCCGCGTCGATTCCGAGTGTGTCACTGAGGTGTACCAGTCCGGTTCCAGGAATCCCTATGCCGGTATGTCCGCCTGCGGGGGAGGCCCAGAGATTGAACTGCCAACCGAAGATGGCGTTCGGCAGATCTCGGTCAATGATGTAGTTCACGGCCTCAACGAATCCGTCGATGGAGTTGCTGAAGTCAGGATCCTCGCCAGCCACCAGAATCGACTCACCATCGAATCCGGTCGCCGTGTATGCCGAGTCGACCTGAGGTGATCCCGTCACGCCGACGGACCACTCCTGCTGCGTTGGCGAAAGACCAGCCTGAGCGAAGTAGCCCAGCAGATCCGGCTCGATGACAATCATGACAGGCCAGCCGTCCGACGTTTCCTCACGGGCGATGTCGAGCATCAGATCAAGATCGCGCCAATAGGCGGCCATGTACCCGGCATCGAACAGGTGCTCGCTGTCGGTCCAGTACGACTCGCCACCGTCCGGAACGTTGTACCAGACGAAGCAGGGGATCATCCCCATCTGCCGGCTGTGCCGGATGTAGTTGCGGACGCGGTCGCCCGGAGTGTTCGTCCAGGTTCGCCAACCATTGTGCGGACCGCCGTTGATGTAGATGTAGCGCACGTCGACGCGGCGATTCTCGTCGCCACTGCCGAAGTCGCGGAAGAACTCGAGATGAGACGGGGCGTCCTCACTCACGCTGCCCACCGACAGATATGGAGGAAGGCCGGGCATGTCTCCATTCGGCCGACGAACGGCGATGCCAAGGAGCGCGGCGGCGCCCGACGACGCATCCTCAACGCGGATCGACGCGAACCCGGCACGCTGCGACTGCACGACGACTTCATCGTTCTCAATCGAAACGGAGATCACATCGGGGGCGTTGGTGCGGACCGTTGTCGAGGGCGTCACGCCCGAAACGGCGAATCGGTGGACGCCCGGATCAAGCGCGATGGAAGTGGCGTTTCCTACGCCAAGGAATCCAAGCCCGTCTCCATCGCCACCCCCGGAACTACCCCCGGAATCACCCCCGGAACCGTCTCCAGCGTCCCCGCCCGAGTCGCTGCCATCACCGTTTCCGGAAATGGTGGCTGGCTGGCCATTGAAGAGAACACCGGCAAACGTCGGCGGCCATGCGCCAGACGCGGTGAACCCAATGTCTCTGGATGAGCCAGGGTCGATCCGACCGTTCCATGAGTCGTTCTCGACGGTAGTGACTGATCCATCGACCGACATGACACCATTCCACAGGCTGTCAATCGTGGGACCGTCCGTCCACGAGATCGACCAACCATCGATGGCGGGGTCGCTTATGGGATTGGAAATGGTGAGCGTGGCGGTGTATCCGCCCGACCACCCTGAGGATCGGGCCAGTTCGAGTTGAGGAGCCGCCGTTGCGGGAATGGCGACGCCTGCCGCGAGAAGTGCTGAGAATGCAGGTTGAGAACCCAGAATCATGGTTCTTGCTCCTTGTGTGCATTGTTTGAAGAGGGATTCTCGAGACGAACTCAGGTGTACGATTCCGCCCACCCCCGGGGTTCTCAGAATGTTGAGAACATGCCATCCATGCTTCAGACCGCCTCATAGGCGGTACAGAGTCACGGAGCGACGCGGAGTATGATTTCCCTCCCGGTTGGTCTGGAGAACAGATGTTGATACCAATCCTCACCGCCACCATGCTGATGGCCGCCGCGGAGGCGGCTACCACCCCGCAGCAACGGGAGGGATGGCACGCCCAGCGCCATGCGCTCTTGAATCAACGAGTGGCGAACCGACGTGGACAGGTTGACCTCGTCTTCATCGGGGACTCCATCACACAGGCCTGGGAAACGGACGGCGCGGCCGTCTGGGAGGCGTGCTACGGCGATCGTCACGCGATCAATCTGGGAATCAGTGGGGACCGCACCGAGCATGTGCTGTGGCGGCTCAGCCACGGCAATCTGGACGGGATCAGGCCCCGCGTCGCCGTCGTGATGATCGGAACCAACAACATCGGTCACGGAACGCACGACACCACCGAAGTGCTTGCGGGCGTGACGCGTGTTGTGGATCGGATCATCGAGGAAAGCCCGGAGACCCGTGTCTTGCTTCTGGACATCTTTCCCCGCGGCGCATCATTCAATGCTGATCGTGGCCGAATCGCCCAGATCAACCAGACACTCAGGAAACGGCACGACGGACAATCGGTGGTGTTTCTTCCGATTGGCCATGTCTTCATCGAGCAGGATGGAAGTATCTCCAAAGATGTCATGCCCGACGGGCTGCACCTATCGGAGGAGGGATACCGCAGGTGGGCAGCCGCCATGGAGCCGACGCTCCGTGAGATGTTGTCTGTCGATAGCACGGGCACATCGCCATGAGCCGGCCCGCCGGTGTTGTAGATCGCGTGCGATGGGCGTCGAAGTTCTTCACCCATGGTCGCAAGATTGCCAGCTTGACCCCGTCGAGCCGGTGGCTCTCGCGAGCCATGTGTCGAGATGTCACGCCCGAGCGTTCCCAGATCATCGTTGAGTTGGGCGCGGGCATGGGGCCGGTCACCGACGCCATCGCTCGGATCATGCATCCCGAGAGCAGGCTGATCTCCATTGAATTGGACCCCGATCTTCATGCAGTTGCCAAGCGACGCTGCCCCGATGTCGAGGTGGTCCTTGGCAGCGCCGCCGACATTGACGCCGTACTTGATGCACGGGGAATCGATCAGGTGGACTGCATGCTCTCCTGTCTCCCGACGCCCAGCCTGCCGAAGGACGTCAACCGGGGCGTACTTGATGCCTGGTCTCGTCGATGTTCGTCCGGTGTCTTTACACAGATCACACAGATCCCGTGGTACTACCAGTCCATGTACGAACAGGCGTTCCACAACGTCGACTTCCAACTCGTTGCGAGGAATCTCCCGCCAGCGGGTGTCTATCACTGCACGAACCTTCGTGAAGATTACGCCGACGTATCGCGGCTCCCGGGCAAGTAATCCATGTGGCGATGGCTTGCAGTCATCCTCTGTGTCCTTGGTGCCTGCCAGGAGGATGGCGAGACCATCCCTTCGAGCGGACCACGCATCGCGAGCCTCAGCCCCGCGATGACGAAATCGCTCATTGCGGCTGGCTTGCGGACAGCCATCGTCGGGCGATCCGCATTCTGTGAAGGTCTGGATCAGGTTCCGATCGTGGGGGATCTGCAGAACCTCGACCTTGAGCAACTGGTCCGCGTCCAACCCACGCACATCCTCATGCAGCGCCATCCGGGATCGATCCCTTCGGACTGGGCGTCGCTCTTTCGTCATCGAGGCTGGACGACGCTCGCTCAGCCGATATCTGGCAATGATGATGTGCTCGCGGTTCTGCAGTGGGTGGAATTGACGTTTGGTTCATCGGCCGCGCGATGCAGCGCGTTGGCAGCGTCGATTCAACAGGCGCGTGCGCCTCGGCCTGTGGCACACGCGCCCTCGGCGCTGATCGTCAGTCCAGGCGCCACGCCCCTGGCGTGGGGGTCGCACACCTTTCTGGGCGAGTTTGTGGAAGCCGCTGGCGTCAGGAATCAGATCAGCGGACCAGGATGGCATGCGATGAGTCTTGAGGACATCGCTCGGATTGATCCTGATCTGCTGCTCGTACCCTGCGATAAGCCCGACGATCCCATCGAACCCCTGGACAGTCTGGTGGATCCAGCGAGGATCCACCGCATCGTGGCTGACGGAATCGAGATTCCCGGCCCACACCTCGCGCATCTGACGGATCAGTTGCATCGCGCGCTGTCGGCCTACACTGACGCACCATGAGCATGAGTCATCCCCATCGCAAAGGGATCATCCTGGCAGGAGGGTCCGGAACGAGGCTTCATCCAGTCACGCGGGCCGTCAGCAAGCAACTGCTTCCGGTGTACGACAAGCCGATGATCTACTACCCGCTCTCAGTCCTGATGCTGGCGGGGATTCGGGACATCCTTGTTATCAGCACGCCGCGGGACCTGCCCCGCTTCGAGGAGTTACTCGGTGAGGGAGACGACTGGGGCTTGTCGTTCTCCTACGCCACACAGGATCGGCCAGAGGGCATTGCACAGTCGCTCATCATTGCAGAGCCCTATCTGGATGGCGATCCATGCGCCCTCGTGCTTGGAGACAACATTTTCTTCGGCAACGGTCTGGGGCGGCGACTGCATGCGGCATCGTCGATGGATGACGGTGCGACCGTCTTCGCCTACCCGGTCGCCAATCCTTCAGACTTCGGTGTGATCGAACTCGATGTCGATGGCCGTCCGACGACCATCACAGAGAAGCCAGCGTCGCCCGTCTCCAATCTTGCGGTGACCGGTTTGTACTTCTACGACGCCGAGGCACCGGCGATCGCCAGATCGATCACGCCTTCTGACCGTGGGGAACTTGAAATCACCGCCGTCAATCAGGTGTATCTCGATCGAGGGCAACTGTCCGTGCAGCAGTTCGGGCGTGGAGACGCCTGGTTGGACACAGGAACTCATGAGAGCCTGCTTCAGGCATCGATGTTCGTGGAGACCATCGAGTCGCGGCAGGGCCTCAAGATTGCCTGCCCGGAGGAAATCGCCTGGCGAAACGCGTGGATCGACGACGCCAGGTTCGCCGCATTGGCTGATGCGATGGGTGGAAGCGCCTATGCGGCCTACCTGCGGGCATTGCTGGTCGAACAGGCCGCTCAGCAGCATTGAGGATCAGCGGTCGCTTCGCCGCTTGGGTTGGGTACGTCATCGCTGCTGTGTGGATGACTCGCATGGATTACTGCGGTCGCCGCCGTACCACTTCGATGTGAACTGCGTGAACTGGTCGCCCCCCTTGATAGGGCGCCACCAGCCTTCGTTCTGGGCGTACCACGCAACGGTGGCTCGCAGCCCATCCTCGAAGTTCCACGAACGCGACCACCCGAGCGCTTCGGCTCGTGAGGGATCGACCGCGTATCGATAGTCATGGCCAGGCCGATCTTCGACGTACTCCATGAGTGATTCCGGGCGATCCAACGCATCGAGGATGCCCGCGGCCACTCGAATGCCATTGATCTCCAATCGGGCGCCAAGGTTGTAGGCCTCGCCGGAGGCACCTGCATGCAGGACGCAGTCAATGCCCGAGCAGTGGTCATCGACGTGCATGTAGTCACGCACGGCTTCCCCGCGACCATAGATTGGAAGCGGGGCCTGATCGATTGCATTGGTGACGAAGAGTGGGATGATCTTCTCTGGATACTGTCGAGGGCCGTAGGTGTTGGAGCCGCGGGTGATCACGGTGTCCAGACCAAAGGACACGTGGGCCGCCTGCACGAGGTGCTCCGCAGCGGCCTTGGATGCCGCATAGGGACTGCGGGGTCTGAAGGGATCGGTTTCGAGGGAGTGGTGGGTAGACCCAGCCAGGTCGCCGTACACCTCGTCGGTGGAGACATGGAGAAACCGGGTGACACTGTGGCGGCGGGCGGCATCAAGCAGCACCTGCGTGCCCATGACGTTGGTGTGAATGAAGGGGCGGCTGTCCATGAGCGAGCGGTCGACATGGCTCTCGGCGGCAAAATTGACGACGGCGTCGCATCCGGCCATGGCCCGGTCGACGGCGGCCGGATCAGCGATATCGCCCTGCACAAAGGTAATCTGGCCGTCCAGACCATCGAGATTGGCCGGATTGCCGCTGTAGGTGAGCAGGTCCAGAACGCGAATGCTCCAATCGGGGTGATCCTGGACGGCCTTTCGGACGTAGTTGGATCCGATGAATCCCGCGCCTCCGGTCACCAGGACGGTCTGATATGCCATGCAAACGCCTCCGACCGGTCGATGGTATCCGCCGGGGAGACCAGGGTGCCGAATGTCATCCATTCTGCCAGCGGAATGGTCGATTGCAGGGGTAGAATCGGGGTCCCGCACGGCTGCTGCCGCACCGGCGACCGGTCGCTGGGGCCCCAGGAGGAATGATGAACATGTTGCCATTGACAACTCGAGTGTCGCAGATCGGTCTGGTTGGTCTCAGTGTGATCGCCGGGGCCGGAACCGCATTGGCTGGCCTGGAGCGGATGGCGGACCTCGGGTTTGCAGCCTGGGAGCCGGGCGCCGATGGCACGCCGGATCTCGTTTTCCATGATGGCAAGACAGGGGAAGTCTCCATTGTCTACCTGCATGAGGATGTGAACCGACCCCTGACCCCAGCCGATCTCAATCAGCAGGGCGGTGTGTACTTCGGAGAGGGCACCATTGGCGCTGTTCAGATGGCCGAAGGTGTCTCAGCGATGACCGTGTCGGGCGACACGGGAGGCCTGCTGGTGGATGATTGGGGAACCGGTGGCGAGGGCTTCGCCGTGAACTACTCGGTCGAGGGCCCGGTGACGGCGATTGAAGTCACTGACGGTGGCTTCGGATACCACATTGATGGGCTTGGGTACTTCGACATCGATGAGACCGAAAGTGGGGGTTCTGGACTCGACGTTTTCTACACGACCATTCCAGGGACCGCTGGAGAAGTTCGCAAGCTTCTGGTCACCGACGGCGGCTTTGGATACGAGCCGGATGCCGAATTCGCCGTTCTGAACACCAACTTCGTGACGCACGACGGTGATCCGCTTGCAGGGATCGCCTACTCCAATGCCGACGGTGTGATTGATCGGGTCGATCTCGTGGAGGGTGGCTCCGGATTCCGGTCGACGCCCGATGTCACCATCTTCCCAACGCCATCGCAGGGCTCCGGAGCAACGTTTCTGGCCAAGTTGGCTGGCGCCATCGATCAGATCTACTTCAATCCAACCAATCCGGCGGCTGGCGGAGAAGGCTACACCAGTAACCCGATCCTGACGCCGCAGTCTGATGGCGAGGGCTTCGAGTACCGAATGTCCCGCACCGGGCCGATCACCGGCGTTGACGTGGCCAATCCGGGTTG
>CAYQJN010000098.1:0-7909 GCA_964417845.1 uncultured Isosphaeraceae bacterium | reverse complement strand
GGGGCTCGGGCGGTGGATCACGGACCGGGCGAGGTCCGGTGGTGGGGTGCTGATCGATCTGGGGCCGCATCTGGTCGATCTGGTGCTTCACTTGTGCGATCGGCCGACCGTCAGTCGCGTCAGCGCCGCCACCAGCAGCAGATTCGGGCAGCCTCCTCATGGTTACCGGTTCACGGAGATGTGGTCCGGGCCGCCGAATCTGGAGGGCGTCTTCAATGTGGATGATGGAGCCACCGCCATGCTGCGGTGTGAGGATGGCCCGGTCATCACACTGGAAACGGCTTGGGCGTCCCATCTCCCAGACGGGACGATCGGGGATGGCGTCACGCTGTTCGGCGATCGCGCGGCGATGCACTTTGACATCTGGGGCAACTCGGTTCTCATCGGCACCCAGATGGACGAGGAGATTGTGGACGTCACGCATCCCATTCCTGCGGAAGAGGGATGGGGCACCGCGTTCAAGCGGGAGCACGAGTGCTTCGCGGCCAACTGCGGCGGCGCAGAAACGGGACCCAGCGGCGAGGAGGGTGCTGGCGTCCAGGCGGTGCTCGATGCGATGTACCAATCTGCCGACGCAGGGGCGGAAGTCGCCGTTACCCCGTGAACTGGTATCCAGCCTGACCGGCCAGCACCACGGCGTCATAGGCCGTGTGGGCGATCACAGCGACCGCGAAGCCTCTCAGCAGAAACACCGCGCCGAGATACAGGCCCGCTGCAGAGACAAACACGACACCACCCGCTGACAGTGAAGCTGGATCGTGATACATGGTGAAAGCGGCCGCCGTGATGAGGACGGCGAGCCAGTCTCCGACATGTGACTTCATTCCAAAGACGTCCACCAGCAGCCAGTGGCACGCGGCCATTCCGATCAGACGAAAGAGCAGTTCTTCCGAGAGCCCGGCGCCCGTGGCAAGCAGGAAAGCATCTCGCAGTGAGGTGGGGGTCTCAATGGCTGCGGCGAGCGGGACCTGTTGCATCGCACCCAGGAATGCCGCTGCAGCAAGCAGCGGAGCGGCGGCGATGAGGCCCTCGATCCAGCACTGGGCGACACCCGGCAGGCGGAGGCGCCAGGGACACCCGGTGAGCACGTGCCACACCAGCAGAATCACCACGGTCGCCAGTCCGGTGGCATGCAACGTGATGGCGGGTGAGAGCCCGAGTTGATGGAGCACGTCACTGAGCTGGACATGGGCCGCGATCCGATCCGCGAGCCCGGTGTGCCGAAGCAGGGACCACTCCAGGATGGCGATGAGGGGGGAGACGGCCAGCAGCACCGTCAGCGGATCGTGCCCGGCGGGCAGGAGCGGTGGTTCGGTGCGTGTTGTATGAGTGGCTTGGGGCTGCATCACGCGGGCAGTGTCTCAGAAAGCGGTGGGGACCCGCAGCATGCAGTTTCTCAATGAAAGAGCCCCCACCATCGTGGCGGGGGCTCCATGGGTTGGGCTTGGACGGTGGGCTCAGCCGGCGAGCGATGCCTTGAGGTCCCGCAGTCGGCGGGACAGGCGGCTCTTGCGGCGGGCCGCATGATTGCGGTGAATCGTGCTGGTGGTCGACACGCGGTCGAGTTCCTTCTGCACAGCGCGGAACGCGGTCTCGGCGGCCTCGACGTTCCGGTCATGCAAGGCCGTGAGGAAGTCCTTGGTGCGATCCTTCAAGATCCGCTTTCGCCAGCGGTTGCGGGCGCGGCGGGCCTCATCTTGTCGCATCTGCTTTTTTCGTGCGGGGGTATTGGGCACTCGAACGCTCCTCAGGCCACCAGTGGGTCCGGGCCCCACCAGCGGGGCTCGAACCGGAATCGAGCAGTATCTCAGGGATCGGTGGCGGCGTCAACCACAAGGTACCCGGCAGCCCTTCGCCGTCCCTGCTCGGATGTGGGGGATACGGCCTCGCCTCCCCGCCCGGGGGCGAAGGCCTGAGGGGGCCAGAGGGGCGAACGCAAGGAGCCAGCGGTGCAGACACCGCTGGCTCCTGATGCGGATTCAACTGAGGTCACTCACTCACAGGGGCCCCATTTCTCCAGCAGGAGGATGATGTCACGGATGTCGGCGAGGCCATCGCCGTCAAGATCCGTCGAATCGTTGCCCCAGTGCTGCATGCACTCGATGAGATCATCGGTGTCAGTGACACCGTTGTTGTCAAGGTCGGTGGGGCAGGGAGCAGAGCCATCCAGGGCATCTTCGATGTCGTTTGGCTCAGCACACTCCGAGTCCTCGTAGGTGCCGTAGACATCGTAGTTGGTGTTCCCGGTGATCGAGGAGCCGCAGATGGTCGGACTCTGTGAGTCGCTGTAGACACCGCCGCCACCGCTCGGCTCCACGGCCGTGTTGGTGGTGATGGCGCACCCTTCGATTCGCGGCCTGCTGTTGATTGCCGCGATGCCGCCGCCATGGTCGGCGGTGTTGTTGGTGAAGGTCGAATTGAGGACATGCACCAGACTGTTCTGGTGCGCGGTCAGCCCGCCACCATCCGAGTCCGCGGTGATGAGCGAGTTTGCCTGGTTGGCATCAAACGTGCAGTCCACAATCAATGCGTTGCTGTAATACGTGGCGAACAGGCCGCCGCCTCCGAGTTCCGCAGAGTTGTCGAGGAAGTCGCAGTCAATGAACTCAGGCTCAGCGAGGAACCGGAGGTAGACACCTCCGCCGAGCCCACCGAGTCCGCCGATCTCTTCCGCGGCATTCCCGCGGAACGTGCAGCGGCGGAAGTGCGGATCGGCGTCGTCGCAGTACAGACCGCCGCCATTGGGCTCGGCAGCCCCTGCGGGATCGACGGCCAGACCGGCGGAGACCTCCACGTCGAGGAAGATCGTGCCGGACGCGTCGCTCCCCTTGATGAAGAGGCCTCGACGGGCATCCTCACCGTCAATGATGGGCTGCGTGCCATCACGGAAGGTCGAGCGGATGGTCAACTCCTTGCCCTGGAGATCGATGACCGAGTCCTCGGTGGACTGGTACAGGCCTCCGGCACTGATCAGCACGAGTTCGTCACCGTCATTGGCAGAGTCGACCGCGCCCTGCAGGTCCCCGGTGCTGGCGACCGTGATCGATTCACCTCCGCTGTGGCAGATCGTGTTGTATGACAGATCAGCCCAGCCGCCCTCGATATTGTCAGGGCGTGCCAGTAGGCCGGTGTTGGCGCAGACGATGGTCCGCGTCAGCGTCGGATCGCTGTCGTGATCGAAGCAGTAGAGTCCGCCACCGCTGACCGACGCCGTGTTGTGCCTGATGACACAGGACGAGAGCGATGGTGTGCTGTCATCCACGCAGTGGATGCCGCCGCCACGGACCGCGGAGTTGTCTTCAATCGTGCAGGCGTCGAGCACCGGCTCGCTGTAGTACTCGCAGTACATCCCACCGCCATCGCCACTGGCGAGCGTGCTGTTGGAGATCGTGCAATTCGTCAGGCTCGGCGCACTGATGCGGACATAGAGACCACCACCGTCGCCCCCTGCGGAGGTGACACTGTTGCCGTCGAGCACCACGTCCGTGAGATCGGCACTGGCCACATCGCAGTACATGCCGCCACCATGGCTGGTCGCCTCATTGCTGCTGACCGTTCCGCCGACGATCGCCGGATCGCTGTGATACAGCGACAGGCCACCGCCAAAGTCCGCAGCGTTGTCATCAACGGTGCAGTTGGTGAGTGTCGGATCGCCCTGATCGCACCGCAGGCCGCCACCATGGTCAGTGGCTGTGTTGTTGGTGATCTGACAGCTCGTGAACGCAGCGCTGCTTTGATCACCGAAGAAGCCGCCGCCGTCGCCTCCTGCCGTATTGGCATCGATGTCGCAGTCAGCGAGCGTCGGATTGCTGGCGAGGGCGTACAGACCGCCGCCGTGACGGGTGGCACCGTTGGTGCTGAATGTCACGGTGTCGAACGAGGCAATCGTTGCATCGATGTGCACGCCGCCGCCGTCTCTCGTGGCCGTATTCCCAGTGAGCGTCACGTTCGCGAGGTCGGCCGTGCCGCCGTCCACGCGGATGCCTCCGCCGTCCTGGCCGGCTTCATTGGTATCGAAGGCACTGTCATCCAGATCGATGGTTGAACCCTCGATGGCATGCAGGCCGCCGCCACTTTCTCCGGCGTCGTTGGAGTCGAAGTCTCCGTTGGCGATGGTGAAGTCCGTCGTGGTGCCGAAGACGCCGCCACCGCCCATACCTGCGGTGTTGCTGCTGAAGGCGCAACTCGGCAGATCAGTGAGGTCGTTGCGGGCCCAGATGGCGCCGCCGTCCCCAGCCGTCGCCGTGTTGCCCGTGAAGGCCAGTCGGCCCTCCAGTGGGGGTGTGACGGTCAGGTCACCGCCATCTACCAGAAGGCCGCCCCCGTCTCCGGCAGCGGTGTTGGTGGTGACCGGGCAGTTGTTCCAGGCTACCGGGCTCTCGAAGGCCCAGAGGCCGCCGCCGTGTCCACCAGACATGTTCCCGGAGAGCGATCCATTCGTCGTGTCGACGCTGCCGCCGGAGACCCAGAGGCCGCCACCATTATCGGCCGTGGCCTCGTTGTTCGAGACATCCGCATCGATCAGGGTCAGCACGACCTCGGTGACGTGCAGGCCGCCGCCGGCGTCGCTGGCGACATTGCTGTCCATCACGCATCCATCCAGAGTCGTCGTGTTGGTGGTGGCCAACAGACCACCCCCGTTGCCGCTCGAGGCCATGTTGGATGACACGGTTCCGCCGTTCACGTCGACGGTGCCGCCGACGACATGGACGCCGCCGCCAATCGCGGCGGTGTTGGAATCGACGCTGGTGTCGTCGAGATCAAGGGTGGTGTCTTCAGAGGCGTGCACGCCACCGCCGAGACCAACGCTCGCGACATTGCCGTCAACCGAGCAGGTGTCGGCTGTCAGCGTCATGCCACTCAGTTCGAGGCCGCCGCCGTTGCCAAGCGGGCTGCTGTTGCTATCGACCGTACAGGTCGTGAGCGTGACGATGTTGGCGAGGGCCCAGAGGCCGCCGCCGTCGCCGGTGGCACTTGTGTTCCCCGAGATGCTGGCACCCGTCGCCGTCACATCACTGGCGTTGGCCAGAATGCCGCCGCCGGAGCCGTTGGCTGTGTTGGTGTCGACATCACATGCTGTGATGGAGATGCCGGAGTCGTTCGCCCAGATGCCGCCACCGGCCCCCACATCGCAGGCATTGGTGTTGACAGATTCGTTTTCGAGTTCGAGCACGCTTTGATCGATGTGGATGCCGCCTCCGTCACCTGCCGAGGCCACGTTCAGCTGTACAGGTGTGTCGACGACCCGCAGCGGCAGGACATCGATGCCGTGCAGGCCTCCGCCGTGACCGTTGGTGGCCATGTTCTGCTCGATCATGCATGTGTCAAGCGTGGCCGTGCCGGTCGTCATCGACATGGCACCGCCGTTGATGTTCGCGATATTGTCGGTCAGATCGCACTCTGTGACATCGATCGTGCTGTTGAGCACCATCAGGCCGCCACCGCTGCCAGCGACCGCCTCGTTGACCGACACGCTGCTCCGATTGGCGGGCGTGCCAGCGATGTCTGCATCGCTGTCGATGAGGTAGATCCCTCCGCCATCGCCCGTCGTGGCTTGATTGCCACTGATGAGCGAGGTGTCAATGTCGAGCACACTGGAGGCGCTGGCGTAGATGGCCCCGCCGTGAACGCCTGCATTATTGACGCCTGTGAGCGTCCCGTCGATCAGGGTGAGCGTCGTGTCCGCAATGGCGGCAGCGCCGCCGTTGCCGGCAGCTTCGTTCTCCTGCACGACAATGTCGTTGAGTGTCACGGTCGTGCCCGATGCCCAGATCATGCCGCCATCGCCAGCCTCCGCGATGTTTTCATTCATCGTCGCGCCGCCGCCCATCACTGTGGTCAGTGATGCGTCCACGTACAGGCCGCCTCCGTGCGTGCCGGCGGTGTTGGTGTTGACCGAGGTCGTTCCGAGCTCCACCGTGGAGGCATTGATGGCGTGCAAGCCGCCGCCATCCCCCCCCGCGGTGTTCTCAGACAGATGACTGCTGGTCAGGACCAGCCCCGCGGCGTCCGCAGCGATGCCACCGCCGTCGCTGGCGGTATTGCCAGATGAAGGACAGGTGAGCAGCGTGACATCGCAGTTGGTCGCAAAGAGTCCGCCGCCATCGACGGTGGCGGTGTTGTTGGTCAGGCCGGTCAGGCCATCGCTGGTGAGATCCGCGTCGGTTTGGTCAAGATAGACGCCGCCGCCGGATCCACCCGCCATGTTGAGGTCCACATCCGCTTCGGTCAGGATGAGGTCGCCGGAGAGGATCAGATGCAGCCCACCGCCGTCACCCAGCGTGGCCATGTTGTCGGACCATGACGAATCGCTGATTGTGGTCAGCACGCCACCGGCCGCCGCGAGGCCGCCGCCGTTGCCAGCAGTCGCGGTGTTGCCAGAAATGTCGCAGGCGTCAATCGTCAGCGTCGTGACCGTGGACGCCGCGATGGCGCCGCCGTCGGTTCCCGCGTTGTTCCCGCTCATGTCGGTGTTGGTCAGCGCGATGGTCGTGCTTCCGATCGCGGCGAGGCCGCCACCATTGCCCGCCGTGGCGTCGTTGGCATTGATCGGCGTGTTGGTGACGCTCAGCGATGTGCCGTCCGTCCAGATGCCGCCGCCGTCGCCGCTGCTTGCAGCGTTGCCGGACACGCGAATGCTGTCGTCCGCCGGCGCGGTGATGACCGCATCGGTGCCAGAGAGCGCCAGGCCACCGCCGCTGTTCCCCGCGGCATTCCCGGTGAGCGGTGTGTTCGTCAGCAACAGTGGGGCACTATCAGATGCCCAGAGGCCGCCGCCGTCGAGGGTGGCGGTGTTGTCAACGACCTCGCAGTCGGTCAGCGTGAGGGTGGCCGTTTCCGCGGCCACGCCGCCACCGCTTCCCATAGCCGTATTGGGGTCCGTGGTGGCGTCAATCGTGCAGTTGAGGAGGTCGAGCTGGGCCAGCGTCGTCCACATGGCGCCGCCGTTGCCGCCCGCGGCATTACCCGAGAAGGCTTCTCCCGTAATCGTGGCATCGGTCGTGTCGAGCGCGAGACCGCCGCCATCGCTTCCTGCCGAATTGGAGGTCACCGGACAATCCGTCAGCACAAGGGGATTGCTCGAAACGAGGGACACGCCGCCGCCACGGCCATCGACCGCGGCGTTGCCGGTGATCGGGCTGGTGTCGATCGAGAGCGTGATCGTGTCGCCCGAGATGCCGCCACCGTTTCCGGTCTGGGCGGTGTTCCCGGTGAGCGGAGTCGCCGTGACGGTCAGGACGGTGTCGGCGCATCGGATACCGCCGCCTTCAGCAGCGGTGTTGGAGTCAATGTCACAGGTGTCCAGCGTGAGCGTGGACGCATCGACCATGATGCCGCCGCCGCTTCCACCCGCGACCGCAGTGGCGGCTTTGTTGGATGCGATGGTCGTTCCGGTGAGATCACAGGCGACCGGGGCTTCGGCGAGATAGATGCCGCCGCCATGGCGCTGGGCCAAGTTGCCCGTGATGGTGCTGTTGGTGACTGAGAGCGTGCTCTCCAGGCCGAAGATGCCGGCGCCCGAGCCAGGCTCGAGATCCGGTCCTCCAACGCCTGTCTGGTTGACGGTGTTGCCGGAGATCACGCCGCCGCTGATGGTGAGCGTTGTATTGGAGTACACGTAGTACCCGCCGCCGAATGCCGCGACGTTGTTCGTGGCGTCACAATCCGTCACCGACATCGTGGCCCGCGTGGCATAGACGCCGCCGCCGAAACCGAACGAACTGGCGGCGCCAGCAGTGTTCTGAGTGAGGGCGCAGTCAGTGAGCGAGAGCACACAGTTGTCCGCCTTGATGCCCGCGCCGTATTCGCTGGCGGTGTTGAGGTCAAAGTTGTGGTGGGTGATCGTCGCGTTGGTCTCCGAGAGCAGGACGCCGCCGCCCCATTCTGCGATGTTTCCGCTTCCGGCATC
>CAYQJN010000097.1:5232-7990 GCA_964417845.1 uncultured Isosphaeraceae bacterium | reverse complement strand
CCGCGTCAGCCAGCACGGCAGCCAGCGTGATGAACATGAAGCCGTAGGGCAGGCCCTGCGTGAAGTACAGACCACACAGAGCAATCAGTCGCCATCCCGGCCGAGTGGCCAGCGTCCAACCGCGAGGGGAGTCAGACCCCTGCGGCATCGCGATACATGTCCTCGATCTGTCCCACGATGTGGTCAACCGACATGTGCTCGAACACCCATGCCCGTCCTGCTGCGCCCATCGCTCGCAGCCGATCCCGGTCGGCAAGAACTGGCACCAGCCCCTCCACGATGGAGTCGGCCGACTGATCAACGGCCAGACCGCCGCCGCTCGCCTCGACCTCACGCCATGTGTCCACCAGACGGGTCGTCATGACTGCGGTTTCACATGCCAGAGCCTCAAACTGAACGAACCCGAAGTTCTCCTGACTGCTCGGGAGCACAAAGAGATCGCACGCCTCGTACAGCGACCACTTCTCATCTCCACCGACCTGACCGGTGAAGTGCGTGCACGCCCCGACTCCCAGCGACTCAGCCAGGGCGGTCAGTGACTCAACATAGGCCTGCTCGCCTGGCCCTGCGATGAACAGTTGCAGATCCGGCTGCGCCTCAACAAGCCGTGGCATCGCCTCCAGCAGGTGCTCCAACCCCTTCTTCACGTGCACCCTGCTGAGAAACAGCAGATGCGGTCCGGGACCGGCGAGCGCTGGCCATCGCCGTAGCGCCGCGTCCGGTCCTCGCAGCGATTCAAAGTCCGCAAGGTCCATCAGGTTGGGGATGACACGTGGATGCCCCTTCGGAAACCACTTGTGAGACTGCGCCAACTCGCCCTCCGCCGTGCACTGCACGAAGGCGGCCTCCTCGAGCACACGACGCCCGCCGAGTGAGAGGTACAAACGTTTCTTCAGTCCCCGCTGCGTCATGTTCCAGTCATCGAGCATGCCCCGCAGCGTCACGACCCACGGCGTGCCCACGCGCCGCGCGATGCCCGACATCGTGATGTTGGCCGTCTCCCACACGCCGTGAAGATGCAGTACGTCGGCTTTCGCAATGGCGTCGGCCAGATCCTGGAGCTGCCCCCTGCGATGAAACCCGCCGGGGAGTGAGGGCGGAGGCACGTGCAGGACCTGCGGCCCCTCGTCGCCAAGCCACGCCGCGGGCACATCCTTGACGACCGTGCTTGCCAGCGTGACGTCGTGGCCGCGGCGGTGCAGGACCCCGCACAGGTCAACAACCGCCCGTGGAGGGCCTCCGTTGACGTAGTCCACTTCATGCAGATACTCGACGATTCGCATGGAACCGGGAAGATACCGCGCAGCGGTTTGGAAGGATCGGCCTGACGGGCCTATCACGCTGATACCATCACGCCATGGAATTTGACCCGAACGACAGCGCACCCCGAAGCAGTTTTGAACTCCTCCCAACCGGCGAGTACGACGTGGAGGTCATGGAGGCGGAAGAGCGGGTCAGCCAGAAGGGCAATCAGATGATCGCCCTGACACTTCAGGCCCGTCATCCTGACGGATACGAGGCACGCGTCTGGGACTACCTCGTGTCCGTCCCGGCGGCGGTTTTCAAAATCAAGATGTTCTGCGAATCGGCGGGGCTGGAAGCGCAATTCAAAGGTGGTCGTCTCACGGCGGATGAGTGCGTCGGACGAAAGACGAGGGCCAAAATCATCGTGGAAGAGGGACGGGACGGATTCGCGGACCGCAACAGCGTCGAAGCCTATCTTTCGCCCGATGCCCCCCCGAAGGGCATTGCCACCATGCCAGAGTCTCAGGACGCTGCCGCAAGCGACCCTCCGCCACACGTGACCGAGGACCAGATCCCGTTCTGATCGGCGCGCCACGTTCGGCAATGCACTGCGAACAGGCACGCGCCGAAGGAAGCGCTGCCCGCACGCTCGCACGCCTCATGCCAGCCTATTCGGCGTCGGGGATATCGATGTCTTCGAGCGTCGCCCGGTACCCTCGCGCCCCCGCAAAGCAGATCACCGCGAAGAGGAACATGAAGACCATCCACAGAATGTTGACAAGCAGTGTCATGAACATAGGACGGGCATGATAGATCATCGATCACCCCCCTGCACCAACGCGCAGGACCTGCCACAATGCGGTCCGACCAGCCATGGATGATCGCCCGAGCCTGATGCCCTCCATGTACATCCCCGAGCCCAGGCTCGGTCCGGTGAAGCGCGTCTTGTTCCGGTGCGTCTGGCCGGTGATGAAGTTCGTGATGGGCCTGCGCCGGGTGGATAAGTCGTACGCCACCGGCGTGGCGATGAAGCGGCACGAATTGGTGGAGCGAGGCTGTCTCGATGGTGCGGGAATCGGGTTTGAGCTCGACGAATCAACGCTGAATCAGATTCCCACCGAGGGGCCGGTGCTCATCGTGTCCAACCATCCCTACGGAATGGCGGAGGGACTCCTACAGGCCCACATCATCAGGCTCGTCCGAGGCGACTTCAAGCAACTGGTCAACGAGATGCTGGCCTGCTTCCCTGAGCTGGCCAGGCAGTACATCTTCGTCAATGCCTTCGAGACGGAAGCCGCACGGCGAGACAACGCCTCTCCACTTCGAGCGAGCCTCGACTGGCTCAAGGACGGCCACCTGCTCGCGACGTTTCCCTCCGGCACTGTGTCCCACAGCACCTGGTCCAACCTCACCCCGCTTGATCCACCCTGGAATCCAAGCGTAGTGATGCTTGCAAAGCGTTCTGGCGCCACCGTCGTTCCGCTCTACTTCCAGGGAGCCCATCCCTGGTACT
>CAYQJN010000097.1:0-5222 GCA_964417845.1 uncultured Isosphaeraceae bacterium | reverse complement strand
GGGCCCGCTTCAGGACCGTCCTGATTCCTCGGTGCTACGCCTGGCAACGCGGATCCACAATTACGGCGAAAATCGGAAGACCGATTTCGCCGGAACTCCTGAGCGCACTTCCCAATAGAAGTGCTGCAATCGAGTACCTTCGCAGCAGGGTCTATCTGCTCAAGTCGCGACGATCCGCATCTTCCATGACACTCAGCCGACAACAAGACCCGACGCCTGGGCCCTCAGCCCATCCAGACGCCTCTTCGCGGTTCGCTGCCGAGATCGATCGCCTTGACGACTCCCAGCACCTGTGCACAAGCGGCCACCTGAGCGTGCATCTGGCCAGTGCCTCCCAGATTCCCGAGATTCTGAAGGAGATTGGTCGACTCCGGGAAGTGACGTTCCGAGCCGTCGGTGAAGGAACCGGCAACGACGTCGACCTCGACCGATACGACGAAACCTACCGGCACCTCTTCATCTGGAATGCATCCGATCAGGAGGTTGTCGGATCGTACCGCCTCGGTCTCACCGATGAGATTCGGTCTCATGCGGGGCTTGAAGGCTTCTACACCCGCACGCTCTTCGACTACGACGAAGCGATGCTCGACCGGATCGGGGATGCCATCGAACTCGGCCGCTCATTCATCCGACCCGAGTACCAGCGCGGCTTCAAACCACTGATGTTGCTGTGGCGAGGCATTTCAAACTTTGCAGCGCAGCAGCGGCGGTATCGCCACTGTTTCGGTGTGGTCAGTCTGAGTAATGACTACTCCGACACATCGAAGACCCTCATGACGCGGTTTCTTGAGCAGCGGTATCGCCTCGAAGACTACGAATCGCTCGTCACGGCGAGAACACCATGGACTGGCGAGTCGCTTCCACCCGGTGCTGACATCGATGCCTTGCTGACAGGCTGCCAGTCCATCGAAGATGTGGACGATCTGGTGCGAGACATCGAGTCAGATGGACTTGGCGTGCCCGTACTCGTGCGTCAGTACCTCAAACTCGAAGCGCGACTGCTGGCCCCGTTCAATCTGGATCGGTCCTTTGCGGACGTCATCGACGGATTGATGCTCGTGGACTTCATGCAGGTGGAACGCCGTATCGCACACTTCTATCTCGGCGAAGACCTTGCGACAGCCTTCCGCACACATCATGGATTTCCGGCGTTCTCAAAAGACGACTGATCCATCGTCCCTCTCCCTGCGCATCGATCTCAGATTCGCCGCTCTTACCGTGCGTGCGGAACCCATCGATTCGCGTCGGTCGCTGCGACCGGGATCTCATCCTGATCAGCGACCATCGGCATCCACGCCACTTCATCGGGGTCGCATGCAGACCGCACTCCGCCGGCATCCGCGTGCCGCAGCCAGACGTACACGTCGCCGCCTGCCTCCACATCCACGGGAATGTGCTGCACGAGTGGTGAGCCGGGCATCACCTGATCGTCGATCGCAAACGGGAACTCCAGTGACACTCCACGCTCGTCGCAGTCCCAAAGTCGCACAGTCCCGCTGGCGGCCTCCACGCCGGTGTACCCCTTGGCGCACGTCCACTCCAATTCGACGTGCAGGTCCCAGCCCCCAAAGACAGACTCTCGGAACGATGTTCCGATGTACCTTGGATGCAATCCGCCCACGGCCGCCACGGGCGAGGCACCCTCGGCCTGGGTCGACGATGGTCCAAAGGCAAACAAACCGGCAAGGCCACAAACCAGTGCCCCGCCCACAATCAGGATCCGACCTACGCGCATGAACGTGCCTCCAGCAAGAAGTCAACCGAGCCCCCCATCGGGCCCTGCTCCGTTTCTGTCGGCACGCCAGCCCGCCGCCTTGCCTCCGGCCGCGAATCGCAGCTGCCTGCCTCCCACCACAACCCAGCCAGAGCAGACAGTCCGTGCAGCCCGGCTGCTCCTCCCGATCCTCCTGGCCCTCACAATCGGACTTCCGGCGTGCCGGACGCCGTCGAGCACAGCCTTTTCCCAGGTGGCCCCGGGCATGAGCCGCGCAGAGGTTCTGACGCACCTTGGCCCGCCCTCCTCGGAGGTTGACGCCCCGGATCAGGCCAGCCCATGGGCGGCCCGGTGCCACTGGGGGGACACGCTGGGCACCATGGCCACGCATGCCGCCATGCCGGACCAGCCACCGCCCCCCCAACTCTGGACGGTCTGGTTTGACCGGCATGACCGGGTGATGGCCGTTCAGACCGGGCAGGCCTCCGCTCCCTCTTCGCCGCAGGCACCCTGGGAACCGCCAAAAACACTGCCTCGGTGATTCGCCGTGGACGGTCCGGGTAGGATGCACCGTTCTGCCCAGAACCTGCACATGACCGTGACCAGTCCCCAGCACGACAGCTCGACACCTCTGAACGCCTGCGCGGGATCGATCCCGGACGTTCAGGGCCGCGAAGACTCCCGCCAGGTCGCCATCGACCGCGTTGGAGTCAAGGGCATCAGGTATCCGATCTCCGTCGCGACTCGCGCGGGCGGGACGGAAGCCGTGGATGCCACCGTCAACATGTACGTCTCCCTTCCCGCTGATCGGAAGGGAACCCACATGAGCCGTTTTCTTGAGATGCTCAACGACTTCCGCTCGGGCATGACGCCGGACCGGATTATCGAGTTGTGTCACCGCCTCCGCTCCACGCTGGACGCTGAACGCTCGCACGTGGAAATGGAGTTCACCTACTTCATCGAGAAGGCCGCTCCGGCGACAGGCAAACGAGGGCTGATGGATTACAGCGTGCGTATGACCTGCGACGCGTCCAGCGAGGGAGACGTCTTCACGCTCGGCGTCGCAGCACCTGCCACCAGCCTGTGCCCCTGCTCGAAGGAAATCTCTGCCTACGGCGCCCACAACCAGCGGTGCCTCATCACTGCCGAAGTCCGTATGAATCGGATGGTCTGGATCGAGGAACTTGTCGAACTCATCGAGTCTGCCGCGAGTTGCCCCGTGTACAGCGTCCTCAAGCGACTCGACGAAAAGGTCGTCACCGAGCAGGCCTACGAGAATCCGAAGTTCGTCGAAGACATCGTTCGGGATCTGGCCCACACGCTCGACGCAGAATCACGGGTGGACTGGTACCGCATTCACAGTGAAAACTTCGAGTCCATCCACTCGCACAACGCCTACGCCGAGATTGAGCGCACAAAGCCGGCGTCCGAGTGACCTCGAACGCCGGCGATGAGATCGGTGTTGAGGCTCTCCCTCAATAGGGATTCAGGTAGCCGCCGCCGTACCACCCACCACCGCCGCCATAAATGCTGCCGGAGTAGCTGTTGTAGTAGGAGTTGGGACCGTACTTGGTGCGATACTTGTAGGCCTTCAGATCATTGGTCTGATCAAACTTGTACTTGGTCCAGGACTGCTTGAGAAAGGCCTCATGCTGTGCCTTCTGCGCCTTCTTGAACGCCTCATACTGAGCCGCCCGTCTGGCTTCAAGATCCTTCTCCTTCTCCTGGTTCTCCTTGGAGATTTCGGCGTTTCTGGCTTGCATCGCCTCGTGCTCCTGCGCGGCCTGATCGTGAGTCCAGCCGAGATAGTCGTCGAAGTTTCCCGTCCCGTGCAGGCAGTCACTCAAGTGCTCCACGTTCGCCATGGCCGCCTGCAGCTTGTTCCAGGTTGATCGCGCCAGGGTCGTGTATGCCTTGATCTCGCCCGGGGTCGCCTGCTCGGCATATCCCGAAGGAGCGGCCTCTTCATGATCGATCGCGATCTGAAGGGCCTTTTCAAACGACATCTTCATGTCGTGGGATCCATCCGAACTCTCACCACTGCAGGCCTCAGACATCCCGTGCGCCTCGGCGTAACTGCGAAGCGACTTTTCGTGCGAGAGCGCATCGGCCAGTTTGCTGGATGAGGCACTGTTCATCGTCTCCAATGCGCGGAGCACCACATGGGGATCAGCCGATGAGGCGGACCCTGTATCAACACCCTGTTGAGCCAATGTCGTACTGGCCAGCGCGAGCGTTCCGAGGAGGGTCATCGGGCGAATGAAACGGGAAGACATGTCGAAGCTCCTGTTCTTGCAGATCGATCACGGGCACCCACCACCGGGCCTGGGCCCAACGGAGGCGGGCAAGTATAGGTCACTCCAGAGGCCTTCGCGGCCGCCGTTGTTCTACCATTGGACCCTGCTCGCCTGGTGCGGGCCCACCACTGGAGTCGACCCATGTCCACTTGCACGCTGTCTCGCCGAGGAGGCGACGCCCCTGCCTCGCCCATCAGAGCATTGGCTGGCATTGCGCGATCTGCCGCCGAAGCGGGATCGGTCGTGCACTATCTCAATATTGGACAGCCCGACATCGCCACTCCGACCGAGATGGTCGAAGCCTATCGGTCATTCCATGACACGGTGCTCGCGTACGCCCCAAGCGATGGATACCCGGCCTACCGCGCTGCGTTGGCGGCCTGGTATACCAACGGCGGCGGTGTGCAGCGCCCGGTTGATGCAGACGACATCGTGGTCACCATGGGAGGTTCGGAAGCACTGCTCTTTGCGATGGCAGCCGTCGCCGATCCGGGTGACGAGGTGTTGGTGTGTGAACCCTACTACACCAACTACGCGGGGTATGCCCACCTCCTGGGCATCGAGGTCTCCCCAGTCACGCTCTCAGCCGAAGATGGCTTCGCGCTGCATCCTGATCGGATTGAAGCCGCGATCACGGGGCGAACGCGGGCCCTCATCCTCCCGACGCCCGGCAACCCGACAGGGACGGTCGCGACGAAGGCCCAACTCGCCGCGATCGCCGAAATCTGCGCCGCTCGTGACATCTTCTTCATCTGCGATGAGGTGTACCGCGACTTCGTGTACGACGTCCCGGCGGGCACCAGAGCCCCTTCCCTGCTCGACCAGCCAGCGGCAGATGAGTATGCGGTCATCATCGACTCGGTCTCAAAGCGGTACAGCGCCTGCGGTGCCAGAATCGGATGGCTCGTCACGAGGAACACAGAACTCCGAGAAGCGGCCCTTCGATTCGGGCAGATGCGCCTCTCACCAGCAACGGTTGATCAATACGCGGCGCACGCAGCCTTGTCGGTACCCGAGTCGTGGGTGCGAGAGGTCAACGCCCCTTATAGCGCGCGCCCCGACACGCGCGTTGACGGCCTCCGCGCGCTCGGGCGGCCATTGCTAGGTCAGAAGCATTGCCGAAGGCACACAACCAACCACATGGACAAGGCACAAACACAAACACAAAGGCACGGGCGAACCCAGCCAAGCACACAAAAACAAACACAACA
>CAYQJN010000096.1:0-8111 GCA_964417845.1 uncultured Isosphaeraceae bacterium | reverse complement strand
GCGTTCGCAGCGGCGATCAGGTCACGGTGGAGACACGCCGCGGCGAGCTGACGCTGCCTGCCTGGATCGGAGGTCGTGGCCAACCGCCCGAGGGATCCGTATTCATTCCGTTCTTCGATGAGCGGCTGCTGGTCAATGCACTCACACTCGATGCGCACGATCCGATTTCCAAGCAGCCCGACTACAAAAAGTGTGCCGCGAAGATCCGCCCTGCCTGAAGGAGGTTGCCATGCCTCGACATCGAACCACATCACCGCTGTTCATCGCTGCCGGCGCTCTGACCATCGCCGGCGCGTCCATCCTGCTCGCCGGCGCGGTCTCCGACACCCAAGGTCTTCCGCGTCCGGCGGAGCAGGTCGCGCTGGTCGCAGCCGCGCCATCCCTGACTACACCCGCTCCGACCGCTGAGCCACCGCTGATTCGCGTCCCGCCGCTGGCGAACCGGACCGCTGTCTGCGAGACCTCACTGGCGATGCGAGCTGGGCGGCGGGCCTTCGAAGGCGCGCCGCCTGTGATCCCTCACGATGTGGAGTCGTTCACCAGCACCAAGTCATGCCTCGACTGCCACGGCACCGGGTTTCAGATGGGAACCCGCGTCGCTCGAGCCATGCCGCATCCGTACCTGGAGGCCTGTGAACAGTGCCATGTCACACAGCAGCCACCGATCGCATCCGTGGCGAATGTGGCCGGAGACCCCCTTCCGGACTCCACGTTTGAGGGACTGTTTCGGACAGGCCCTGCAACGCGAGCCTGGGCAGAAGCACCACCCACCATGCCCCATGACACGATGATGCGGACGAACTGCCTGGCGTGCCACGGGAAGCTCGGATATCCGGGTCTGCAGACATCGCACCCTGAGCGGACCAACTGCATTCAGTGCCACCTCCAGGCAAGCCACTGACCTGACTCGCCGTTGATCTCCGAGGGACCGCCGACTTCAAAGCGGCCCCTCTCTGTCCGCGCTGCGGACTTCTCCCCCCGGAGGAGGGAGAAGAGAACATGACTGCTACGGTGTCCGCATGGAAGTCCTCTACATCGTGCTCCCGCTGGCCATCGTCCTCGCCGCAGCCGGCGTTTGGGCATTCATCTGGTCGGCACGGTCCGGCCAGTTTGATGATTTGGACGGGCCAGCGGAGCGCATGCTGCATGATGACGACGACGCCCCGACAGGAAGCGCCGGGTAGTCACCCGATGCGGCGCACGCTGAGCAGTACGACAGACGCGCTGCTCAGCGGCATCAGGATCGCAGCGGCAACCGGACCGATGAGTCCAGCCATCGCGAGGCCGGCAAAGGCGATGTTCCACGCAAGCGACACACCGATGTTGGTGCGGATACGTCGCAGAGTGTGACGCGCCGCCTCGAGGAGCGACTCCACCCCACGCAGCCCGTCTCCGGCGAGGCACACGTCGGCGGCCGACAGCGCGGCTTCGGCGCCGCCATGCACCGCGACGCCGACATCGGCGGCCGCCATCGCAGCAGCATCATTGACACCGTCACCGACCATCACCACCGGTCGCGTGGCCTGGCGCTGCACAGCCTGGACTTTCTCTTCCGGCATGGCTTCGGAGACCACCAACGCGCGCGGGATTCCAACCTGCTCCCCCACCGCATCAGCAATGTTCCTCGAGTCACCGCTCAGCAGTCCCACCTCCCATCCGCGGGCCTGGATGCGACCAATCACCCCTGCCGAGTCCGCCCGAACCGGATCGCCCAGCAGCAGGCACGCTTCGACGTCATCTCCGCGGGCAATCCACACAGTCCCAGCGCCCAGCACCGAAGCTCGCTGCTCGCAAGCCGCACGGTCCACCGACCACGTCAGCGGCATGGACTCCATCCACCGCGTCGATCCAACCCGGACGATGACGCCCTCCACGTCGCCCTCGATGCCCCGGCCCGCCACCTCCCGCACGCCGGTAGCCGTCGGGGTGGCTTCTGCCAAGGCATACACCGCCCTTGCAACCGGATGCCCGCTGGAACGCTCCACCGCAGCAGCGGCCTTCACCGCAGCCTCTCCGCCAATTGACTCAAGCACCCGCACCGAGCCCTGCGTCACGGTGCCGGTCTTATCGAGCATCAGCGTTCCGGTGCCAGCAAGCCGCTCAAGAACATCCCCCCCCTTGATAAGCATGCCGCTTCGCGCGGACCGGCCAATGGCCGACACCACCGCCAGAGGCGTCGCGAGTCCCAGCGCGCATGGGCACGTCACAATGAGCAGCGCCACCGTACGATCAACGGCGGTTGCCCAGCCATGTGGCCACCAGATCGCCATCGTGACCGCCGCGAGCATCAGCACGGCGACGACGAACCACCCCGCGAGCCGGTCCGCCGCCTGTACGACGCGTGGCCGCTCCGCCGCATGCGCCGCGGCACTTCTGAGGATCGCCGCAATGCGAGTATCCGCACCTGCGCGAACGACACGCACGTCGAGCGTACCGTCGAGACAGGCCTCGCCTGCGTGAACGGATTCATTCACCGATGTCTGCACCGGACGCGATTCGCCAGTCAGAAGCGACCGATCGAGGCGAGCGGCGCCACTGGCGACAACACCGTCCGCCGGCACCAGATCTCCCGCCCGAACCCGAACCAGATCATCTGCCGCCAGCGCTTCGCTCGGTACTTCTTCCAGTTGACCGCCGGCGATCCGGACCGCCGTCGATGGGGCGATCGAAAAGAGCCGCTCCACCGCGTCCTGCGCGCGGCGCTGACTGCGATGCTGCAGCCACCGCCCCGCCAGAAGCAGGAGGATCAACATGGAGACCGCCTCGAACCAGGTCTCAGCGCCGCCGGTCAGCGTCGCGTACAAACCAGCGACCGTTCCGACCAGCAGCCCAAGCGACACCGGCTGATCCATGTGGGTGGTCCGCGCCCGCAGCGCCGTCCAGGCACCCCGCAGGAATACGCGGCCCGGCCACGCCAACGCGACCACCGTCAGCGCAAATGATGTCCACCTCAAGAATGCCCGGTGGACCGGATCCATGCCGGTGAACATCCCTCCGTACAGGGCGAATGAGATGCCCATGATGTTCCCGGCGATCGCGCCGGCCACGGCGATGCGAACGAGCCAGGCACGATCGACCGCCCGCCGCGCTTCGCGATCCGCGGCGCCTCGCCCGGGCCGCAGCCGATAGCCGATGCGCGCGGCGCTGCTGGCGATCTGCGAGAGCGACACCTGATCGGGAACCCAATCGAGTTCGATGGTCTGCTGTGCCAGGTTGACGCGGGACGACACCAGTCCGTGAATAACTCGTGGCAGCCGCTCGAGGAGCCAAACGCAGGCGCCGCAGTGCACCCCGTCAACGCCAAGTTCCACGTGCCTCGTTCCGCCCGGCGTTTCGGTGCAGGCCGCCTCCTGGAATGCATCGGAGTCAAGCACCTGAAACCCCCCCGTGGACTCTTCAGCCGGCTTCCTGGGGCGCTCACCGCCTCTGCGACGGTAGTAGTCCTCAAACCCACCGCCAACAATGGCGGCAAACACCGTCCGGCATCCGCTGCAACAGAACTGTGAGCCGTCGCCGTGACGCAACTCCCCGCGCGGCACGGGGAGTCCACAGTGGCTGCACTCGATGGTCACTGCGCGTCGCCGCAGCAGGGCAGCCCGCCACGCTCGAGTTCCTCGACGCACTCGACGGCGCGGTCGCAATTCACGGCATCGACATGACCCGCCGCGCTCACCGCAGCCGAAGCCAATGGGACCCGTGTAAGCGCGGTCAGGATTCCGACGGCCACGAGTGCCACCCCCATCGTGGCGGGCACCAATCGGCGAATGGCGGGCGCGAGCCGATGGGTTCCGACACCGATCACCAGCAGAATGGGAACCGTTCCGGCCCAGAACACGCCCATCACCGCCATGCCGCCGAGGACTCCGCCGGCGGCAGCAGCGACTGCGAGAAACGCCCAGAGCCAACCGCAGGGCAGCATGGGAGACATGAGGCCCACCATCGCCCCGCGCACCCACGGTTGCTGCGACGCCGCTCTGGTGTAGACCCGCTCGATCAGACGCCTCAGAGGACCCGGCAAGCGACCGCGTGGAATGCGAACTCCCGCCAACTTGGCGAGCATGGCAACGCCCATGAGAATCAAAACTGCCGCCGCCAGATAGGCAGCGGTCTGTTGCCATCCGACCAGCCGGCCACCATCATCGATCGCGCTGCCGAGGAGACCGACTACTGCGCCCGCGGCGACGTATGCCACCAGCCGCGCACCGTGGTATGAAACGTGTACCGGCCACGCACGCGAAACACCCCCCTGCTCACCCCCGCAGCAGAACACAACCAGTCCACCGCACATGCCCGCGCAGTGAAGGCTGCCGATCAGACTCGCAGCGAAGACGGCGCCGAGCGTTTCAATCATCGGCATGGCCGCCGCGACTCCGAATCAACCGCTCGGTGTGGTCCGTGTACACCGTGCCCCCCTGCTCGACCCGCGTCAGAATCTGCCACCGCCCCGCCGGCCCTGCTGGCCATGGCAACGTGTATGCGCCCCCCTCGCACTCGACCGCATCGATGGATGATCGCAGGCCGGGTTCAAGGGCCGGAATCAGTTCGACACGCACTCGCGCATTGGTGATGGGCACGCCATGCTTGTCCTCCACGCGAAGCGTCAGAACACCATCTCGAAGTTCCGGAGTGACACGCCACTGCAGCGCCCCGTTCGCCGCCAGCTGCGCGCGATGCTCGTCCCACCTCACCGCATTGTCGTAGTACTCGGGCGCCGCCACCATAGCTTCATCCGTCACGGCCAATGTCACCGTGATCGAAGCCATCGTCAGCGAAATCGCAATCAGCCCGATCGGCATAAACATCCAACGGTTGTCCCAGAGCGAGGCACGTGTCATCTGGCCCCTCCTCGAATCGGAATCGTACCCAACGGCCCGAGAAGATCGAACTCAAACTCCCGATCAAAGTCCACACCATCGGCAACGCGAATGCGAATCCGCCGCCGACCTCGCCGATAGTCCTCCGGATCACTGTGAGCCAGCACCACGACCGTCTGCGAGTCGATCGCCGGCACCTCGACTGGATTGACCGGAATGTGCAGGTCATCCCCGTCAACTGCCGAGAGCGTGTAGATCCTGAGCTCCTCCCCTCGGTTATCAATCCGAAGTCGAAGGATGTTCTGAACCCGCCCATCCTCCAACACTGAGAAGGGCGCGATCTGCGTGCGAAGCGCCACGACATCTGCACTCTGCCGGATCACGAGCATTGTCACCAGGCTGGTCGCCACGACGCCGAGCAGCATCGGATAGATCAGCAGTCTCCATCGCAACTTGCGACGCACGGTGTTCTCGAGCACGTCCTGCGTGCTATATCGAATCAAGCCCCTGGGTCGATCGATCTTGTCCATGATGGCGTCACATGCGTCGATGCACTGCGCGCAGTGAATGCACTCAAGCTGCAATCCGTCCCGAATGTCGATCCCGGTCGGACAGGTCGACACACACATCCGACAATCGATGCAGTCCCCGAGCGCCTCATCGTTGCCGCCACGGCGCTTCTTGCCGCGTGGCTCTCCGCGAGCCGCGTCATAGCCGACGATCAGCGAAGCTCGGTCGAGGAGCGCCGACTGGAATCGACCATATGGACAGACGAGCGTGCAGAGTTGCTCACGGAAGAAGCAGAAGTCGAACATCATCAAGGCCGTCGTCACGACAAAGATGATGAATGGCGTGGGGTGATTGAACGGCGAGTGCCGGGTCCACTCGACCAGTTCGTCGGTACCGACGAAGTAGGCCAGGAAGGTGTTGGCCAGATGGGCTGAGATCACCAGGAACGTGAGCCACATCAGGACCCGCCGCCAGATCGCCGCACTCTTCCGCCGACCACCCCAGCACTTGCCGAGAAACACACGCTCCAGAGGGCGGTAGAGGAACTCCATGTAGACAGTCTGCGGGCACACCCAGCCGCACCAGACGCGGCCGAGCACGGCGGTCGCGAGAAAGATCAGCAGAAAGAAGGTCAGGAAGAGGAGCGCCAGTAGCAGGGTGTCGGTAGGCCTGAATGTCGTGCCGAAGAGCGTAAACTCTCGACGAACGACATCGAGAAGCACGGCCGGTCGTCCATCGATTCGAATCCACGGCAGGGCTGCAAACACGATGATGAGCAGCCATCCGACGACGCCTCGCCACCAATGGAACACACCGGGGCTGGGATTCGGGCACAGCCATCGGCGCGATCCATCCTCGTTCAGCGTAGAGAGCACCCGCCCTTCGAATTGTGGCAATTGGTGCTCTCGGGTCACGTCAGTCCTCAACTTCCTGCAGCGATGGCGACGGCCACGCCGCAATGTCGGTTCCCTGCGGTGCTCGCGCGGAAGCAGGCGTGGTGCCACGCAGACGCGCGACGTAGGCCGCCATCAGCACCAGTTGATTGTCATTGAGCTGCCCCTTCCAGGCTGGCATGCCCTTGGCCAGCACACCTCGCTCAAGCAGACCGTGAATGTCTCCGAGTTCCTTGATGTTGATGTAGGCATCGTCCGTCAGATTGGGTCCAACGCCGCCTCCACCATCTGCAGCGTGGCATGCACCGCAGTTCCCCTTGAAGAGACCAGCCATGCCCATCATCTGACCTTCGTCATTCATGAACGCCAGAATGGTCTCGTCATTGGCCTTCAGTTCGCCAAGCAAGGCCATCTGCTCCTCGTAGAACGCGCCAACTTCGGCCTCGTACTGTTCCGCAAGGCTCGGCCCCACGCCCAGGTGATACCAGGCGACGTAGGGAAAGCAGAACAGGATGGTCAAGACAAAAAGCCAGACCCACCAACCTGGGAGTGGATTGTCGTACTCCTGAATGCCGTCATAGGCATGCCCCATCAGGTTGGCCGTGTCTTCCGGTGCCATGTGATCGCTATTCATGACGAGGCGTCCTCCCGCGCAGCATGTCGTGTTTCAATCGGATCCTCATCCAGAGGAATCCGGGCATCCGCCTTCCACCGCGATGTTCGTGTGAACACGGTCCAGGCCACCACGAGCCCGAACGCAACAATGAAGATGATGAGCGAGACCTCGACCCAGGCGACGGTGCCTGGCGCGCTCGCCAGAAGCTCACTCCTGAACATGGCTCACCTCCACCACCTCAACCTCGACGGGCGCCGTCAGATCGGTTCCGAGCCGCATGAGGTAGGCGACGAGCGCCATCACCTGCCGATCCTGCATGCCCTCCGGCCCTCCTTCCTCTACCAACTGCGCCGCAAGCGCCTCAGCCTGCGCTCGGGCGGCGGCGGGCGATCCCGCAGCAGTGCCAGGCTCGTACGGCACTCCGAGCGCCTCCAGCGCCTCGATGGACGCAGGGATCGCGTCAAAGTCGAGCGGCTTCTCAAGCAAATGGGCATACGGAGGCATGATCGAATTCGGGGACGTGTCCGTTGGCTCGTTCAGGTGCCGCACATGCCAGAGCGGTGAGGGGATCTTGAGACCAACCCGCGCCAGATCGGGGCCGATGCGTCGGCTTCCCCACTGGAACGGGTGGTTGTAGACCGACTCGCCCGGCTTGCTGTATTCGCCGTACCGTTCGGTCTCGGCAAAGAGCGGTCGAATCATCTGGGAGTGACAGTTGTAGCACCCCTCTGCGATGTAGATGTTCCGGCCCTCAAGTTCCAGAGGTGTAAGTGGTTTGACCGACGCGATCGTCGGCACATTTGCCTTGATCATGAACATCGGGATGATCTCAAAGAGCGAAGCCACCGCTACGGCGACAAAGACCCACACCGTGAACTTCAAGGGAAGGCCCTCCCAGTTCCGGTGCCACTTCATCTGATTCATCTTGTCGAGCGGATGCGCCACGTCGAGCACAGGCTTTCCCTCGAGCCGTGAGGGTGGAATGACCGCGGGCTTCCACGTCCGGTCGAGCGAGGGAGCCTCAAGGACAGGCACGTCGTACGTCTTTGGCCGCCTTGCCCAGGTCATCCAGACATTGAGTCCACACAAAAGGGCCCCGACGAGATACAGCCCGCCACCAAAGACGCGAATCCAGTAGAACGGGATGAGCACTGTGACTGTCTCAATGAAGTCCGGGTACTTGAGGAAGCCCTCTGCATTGAATGCCCGCCACATGAGGCCCTGCGTCAGCCCGGCCGCATAGATCGGAATGATGTAGAGCAGGATGCCGATCGTGGC
>CAYQJN010000095.1:0-8130 GCA_964417845.1 uncultured Isosphaeraceae bacterium | reverse complement strand
TCCTCAAGCAGTTGCGTTGGCTTCGGCGCATGGGCAACATGAAGCTGTTGGTGGGGATGCTCCCGTGTGTCGGGAAGATGCTCAAGGGCGTGGATCTTTACGACGGGCAGTTTGACCGGGTGGAGGCCATTGCGGGATCCATGACGGCCGCAGAGCGGCACGACGTCTCCGTGATGAACAAGTCTCGTATCCGGCGGGTCGCTCGGGGCTCCGGTTCCAGCGGGCCGGATGTCAACAAGCTGCTCAAGCAGTTCGACATGATCAAGAAGATGAGCCAACAGATGGCTGGGGGAGGCCGCCTTCAGGCCGCCAAGGCCATGGCCAGCGGAGGCATCCCGGACATGGGCATGCTGGCCGGTCGTGGCTCCACCAAGACGAAGTCAGCCAAGGCCGGATTCAAACGGCGGAAGCGTCGGTAGCGTCTCTGGCCTTCGGTCGCTGTCCCATTTCCCGAAGCTTCGGAACCACAAGGTCAGACAGCAGGATCTTGAGGCAGGCGGCGATCGGAATCGCGATCAGCATGCCGTACGCCCCCATCACCGATCCACCGGCGAGGACCGCGACGAAAATGGTCACCGGATCAAGATTGGTGGCCTTTCCGGCGATGAGCGGAGTCAGAACCCATCCGTCCAGCGCGTTGACGATGGCAAACACCAGCGTCGGCCAGAGAATGATGGCCCACCAGGCCATGCGTTCGGCCTCGGGAAGATCAAGTTCGGCAAGAGCCAGCATGCCCACTGCGATTGGAATACCGACCACGCCAAGAAACGGAACCAACCCGAAGGCGCCGATGACGATCGCCAGAAGGATGGCATAGGGCACTCCGCAGATGGCCCAGCCGATCGCGTACAGCACGGCCATGATGATGGCGATCACAATGCGTCCACGAACAAATCCGGCTACGGCGTAGTCCATGCGACTGAGCAGACGCTCGATCGTCGCGCGATGGGTCTCAGGCAGAAGCCCCTGCCCATATGAGACGACCTGGGGATACCACAGGCTGAAGAAGAAGAAGTAGAAGGGAATCAGAAAGGCCAGCATGCCAACGGCAATCGCCTGACCGATAACAATCCAGGCGACGCGGCCGGTCGTACTTGCCAGACCGAGCAGATCCACCGGAGACTGCGCCGCCATGTCCTTTGCCTGTCCGATGGCCACGGCGGCATCCGCCACACGTTCGGAAGGGTCAACCGGAGGCTTCGCCGAAGAGCCATCAAGATCCGCTGGTTGATTGGGCTCGTCCCCCGAGGGCAGCACCGCGAGCAGGTGCGACGCATCGACCCGGTACTCCTCGGGTACATACGTCTCGACGACCTTCGACAAGCGCGCACGCACCAATCCACTCTGAACGTCATGGACAATGTCCGCGGCCTGGCTGATCACGCGTGGTACCAGCAGTGCCAGCCCCGCCAGCAGCACCAACGTGATCCCGAGCAGCAGCACGGAGACGGCCCCGGCTCGCCCAAAGGGAATCCACCTCGCTCTGGCCATCCAGGCGATCGCCGGTTCGAAGAGGTAAGCCAGCAGCAGCGCCACCAGGAGCGGGATCGTCACATCCCGCATCGCGTATCCGAGCCAGAACAGCAGTGCCACCACAACCACCGCGATCACGTCGCGGATGCTGCGGATCTCCCACAGGTGCAGATCACTGAATGGTCGCGGCGGCCGTCCCTGGCTCATGTCGCGGTTCCCTTGCGGTCGCAGTGGCGTCAGCCCCTGGACGCTGCGTCAATGAATGACTCCATGTCACGCGGGTCGAAGGCCTCTCGAAAATCGTAGACGTTCGAGAAGTCGTCGATCGAGTCGGCTGAAGCCTCTCGAAAGAAGCCGGCATCAATCATGGCGTAGACCAGATGGCCGAAGTCCTCGGTCCGGTGGACGCCCCAGACCTCCAGCACCATTCGAGCCAGCATCCCGTAGCGATGAATGGCCAGATCACGCAGGCCCATGCAGAGCTCCTGCCCGCTCACATGGCGGGAGAGCCCAAGAGACTCTCGGTCTTCGGCGAGAATCTGCTCCGAGGTCCAGGTCAGTCCATCACGCACAAAGTGATAGGCTTCAATGGGATAGCACCCGGCATTCCGGAGGTGCTGCAGTTGCTCGGTTGTGAAGCACTCGCTCATCGCGTTGCCATCTCCCTGAACGGAGTGAGCCCGGATGATATCGGCCTGCGAGGGCCCTACACCGCCACAAATCCACAATTCCGGCCTGGCCCCCCACCAGCAGGCCCGCCGGGGCTCACGGCTCGGAAACAAGCCCGAATCCCGGGGCCCATCAAGGATGGGACGGCGGGAGGAGCCAACCAGGGAGACGCTCAGCCCTCAGGGCACGCTCCAGCATGGCCGGCGCGGTGCCACCCTCCGCTTCAACGGCCAGCACACCTGCCATGCCGGACGACCAGCACGCCAGTGCTGGCTCCAGCCCGAGCGAGGCGACGCCATGGCAGGTCGCCATGGCCAGCAGGCTCATGGGGTCGATGCCATCTCGCTGGAAGAGCAAACGCATGTCGTCCCAGACGCTGATGCGGTCGGGTGTGTCCAGACAGAGCAGTGAGTCGGTCCCGAGGCAGACGGGCACGCCGGCGGCCGCCAGCGCTCGCCATGGATGGACATCGACCGCGGGTGGCCCGTGCCCGAAGGCCGCGCTGGCCCTCGGGCAGTACACGACGCTCGCCCCTGATTCGGCGAGTGTCTCAACCTGTGCCGGCCCCAGATAGTTGACATGCGCGCAGAGCATTCCGGCGAGTTCCCCGCGGATCGCATCGACTGGGTGACACGCCGGTACCGACACCGCCTCATCCCACACCCCGATGTCGTGCTCAAGCATCTCACGCAGGGGTCCGGTCCCCTGCGCCAGCAACTGAAGTTCGGACCGTGTTTCGGCAAGGTGGGTTGAACAGGGTCGCCCCGTCGCCATCACCGCCCGGTACACGTGCGGATCACATGAATAGGGGGCGTGCGGAGAGAATCCGATCCGGAAGCCACCGTCCTCAACCGGGAATTCGTGATCGGCCCGCCTGACGGCTGCGGCCGCCGCCTCCCTGCCAAGTCCGATTCCGAAGAACTCAAGATAGGCCACGCCACGCAGGGGGCTGAGAGCCAGCGCGCTGATTGCGTCGGTCCAGGGACCGCCCACGATGTCCCCCACCACCGCCGTCCCGCCGGAGATCGCCAACTCGATCCCGGTCCGGCAGGCCTCACCCACATCACGGCCCGCCGCACCCCGCAGCGACCGCACCCGGCCGACCCAGCCGCGAAAGTCATCACCGGCCGGAGGCCAGATTCCGGAATCACTGAGGTCGAGGTGGGCGTGGGCATTGACCAGCCCTGGGATCAGCAGGCTGTGCTGCCAATCCTCCTGAACGGCATCCGGCACCGGCCCGATGTCCTCCGGTCGCCCCCAGGCAACGACCCCGCCCCCCTCCACCAGCACGCACGCTGGCGCCAGTGCGGTCCCGGTCGCATCAAGCACGCCGCCTGCGCGGATCAGTCGACGCTTGTGGACAGGTTCTCCACAGGTTGCCGTCATGTTCCGTGGTGTCTCCAACCTGCTGGTGGATCGATCGATACACTGCAAGCCGCTCGCATGGTGGCCACTTGGAATCGGATCCGCCGCCCTGCAGAGCCTAGCACGACCCAGGAATTGGAGGGATCTCATGTTGCACCGCGTCACACTCGGCCTCTTGACCGCCACGCTTCTTACGACCGTTGGATGCGGCGAGAAAGCTGGACGAAAGTACGAGGCGCTGCAGAATGTCAATCGCTCGCTGGTACAGCAGCTGAGCGATGCTGAGCGAGGCCGGGCTGAGATCGAGCAGACGCTGGTTCGCCGCAATCAGGAACTGGATCAGGCCCGGCAGGAGATTGATCGCCTGCAGGCCGAGTATGACGATCTCAATGGCCAGTGGGACGCGATGGCGCAGCGAAATGACACGCTCGCCCGCCACCTGACCGCGTTGGAGATCGGCCAACTCCCCGAAGACATGGAAGCGGCACTGGCGGCCATCGCTGCAGCCAACCCACAGCACGTGTCCTTTGATCCCGAAAGCGGCATGCTTCGCTTCTCAAGCGACCTCACGTTTGCCAGCGGATCCGACCAACTCCGCCCCGCCAGTGACGGGCCGATCGGTTCAATCGCTGAGATCATCGCCGCGCCTTCGGCCGTTCCCCTCGACGTGCTTGTCATCGGGCACACAGACAACATCCCCGTGACCCATTCGCGTCAGGCCCATCCGACCAACCTCCACTTGTCCGTGCACCGGGCGATTGCCGTCCGTGACGCGCTGGTCAAAGCAGGTCTGGCCCCCGAGCAGATTCGCGTGGCGGGCGACGGTGAGTTTCATCCCATCACGTCCAATGCCGAGGGAGGCACCGCTGAGAATCGCCGCGTCGAGATTTACCTCGTCCCCGCCCCCCGCACTGAGACCGTGGTCGAAGTCGACTCGGCGTCCGAGAGCGCCTACGACGAGCCCATGAAGTAGCCCGGTGGGCTGAACTTCCGATGAACGCGCCGCGATGGACGCCGTGTTGACGCTCGCCGCCCGGGTCGGCCGGCGGGTTCGATTGCCGGTGGAAGGAGCCGGCCGGTTCACTCGCTTTGCGCTTCACGTTGCGCACGCCACGATTCGCCAACCAGGCCGCTGGACGCGGTGGGCTGTCATGGCACCACTCCTGATTGAGATCGGTGTACTCAGTGTGCCGGTGGTCGCCATCACGGGGGGCTTCATCGGCATGATCCTGGCGCTGGAGAGCTTCGCGCAGTTCCAGGCGTACGGACTCGAAAACAAGATTGGCATGATCATCAACGTGTCGGTCGTCAAGCAGATCGGGCCGGTCCTCGCCGCCGTCATGGTGGCTGGCCGCGTCGGAGGCGCCTTGACGGCAGAACTGGGAAGCATGCGGGTCACCGAACAGCTCGATGCCGTTCGATCGATGGGCGCCGATCCCGTCGCGGTGTTGGCTGTCCCGAGAATCGTGGCCTGCACGGTGATGACGCCCATCCTGACGATCTTCTCAGATCTCCTTGGAGTCGCCGGGGGCTGGCTCTTCACCGTGGTGTGGCACGGAGTTTCGGCCCGCGAGTACTGGGAGAACACGGCGTGGTTCCTCGGCTGGTGGGAGCCAACGACCGGCCTGATCAAAGCGACGTTCTTCGGGCTCAGTATCGGGCTCATCTCCTGCTACAAGGGATTCAACTGCAAGCCTGGCGCCGTCGGCGTCGGAAAGGCGACGACCGAATCCTTCGTCTCCTCCTTCCTCGCGATCATCATCATCAATCTGTCACTGGCCGAGTTCCTGCGTTCATTCGGACGCATCGTGCTGGACATCGGATTCAAGAGTCCCCTCTCATGACCACACTCCCATCGCTGATTCTGGCCGTTGCAATGCAACAGAGCGGCGCTGCGCCAGCCATCGCCCCAGAAGGGCCGTTGAGTCGAACGGATGGCGTCCGGCATCAGTTCACGATGACCGTGCAGGTGAACTATGCACCTGCCACGGAGACGACGGCCCCGTTCGTCATCGACCTGATCGCCGAAGGACCATGGAGCACACTGCAGTCCGAAGGACTCAGCGCCAAGATCAGTGCAGGTCGCGACACGAGGAAACTGGATGCGGCCTCGCTCTGCTCGCCGCCGAGCGATCTCGGAGCGACCACGCTGTCCATTCCGATTCCCCCGGTGCAGTCATGGCCACTGACCGTGTCGATCTCTGGAACCGTGCAGTCGTATTCAAGCCGGTTCAACGACGCCGCCGCCATGCAGATCGGCTGGCCGGAGACGTGGCCAACGAGCGTGCGCCCGCTGCTGAGCGCAAGCGAACTCATTGACCCCAGGGCGGACATCATCACCGACGCAGTGGAGCAACTCACCAAGGGGCAGGTCAGGTCGGTCCCCCCCGTTCAGGCTGCCAAACTCATCGTGCAGGATGCCTGCAGGCGCTTTGAGCTGACGGACCCACGGATGCTGGCCGAGTCGAGTCGGATGCGGGGAATCCTCGTACAGGGTGCCGCCGCGGCGGCCCGTGCCGGCCAGGGCACACCTGCCGATCTGGTCTGCATCTGCGTCGCCATGCTTCGAGCCGCAGGCCTGCCGGCGCGGCCCGTCATCGGCATGGGCAGCGCTGGTTTCGGTCGCCGTGACGAGTTCGGCGTGTGGGCCGAGGTCTATCTGCCAGCATGCGGCTGGTGCCCGTTCGATCCAGAGGTAATCAGCAACCAGTCGGTCTCGTCACTGGACGCCACCAGACGTTGGGAGGGATTCGGAACCATGCCGGCGCTGCAACGGCGCATCCCACTCTCGTGGTCATTCGCCCCCGATGAGGGCCAGACGGCCTTTGATGCGTGGGCGTTGTGGGGCTGGACCCGGTTTCTTCCGAGTGCCTCGTTTCCCATTGAGATCAACGGCAGGCAGATTGCCACGCCAGATGGTCCCTGGAGCCTGACGCCGCAGCGGCCCGTCCCATCGACGGTTCGGCTTGAGCGATCCTGACGGATGGTGGACGAACTCCCCTCAGCAGCGGACATCGAACGATTCGGTGACGATGGCGACCAGACTAGTTGGTGCCCGGAGTGCGGCGCGTCCGTCTGGGATGAGGCGGAGTCGTGCCCCTCGTGCGGCGCCTGGATCGGTGGACGAGTCCTGAGGCGACCACCTGCGGCCACTGCGTTCCATCGTCGGATGATGGTCGTGATCACCATCGCCATACTCATCGTGTTTTTCGTGGTCTTCGTGCTCTAGCAGCGGCACGGTCCGAGTCTCCGATCAGTGAAACGCCCGCGCTGCGGGAAGCGTGGCATGGTCATTGTCTGATTCAGGAACCACGTCAATCCCACCGATCCACTCCGCCTTCAGGTGTACGACATCACCCCGCCGTTCGATCTTTCCCCGAATGATCACAGCGGCGGCCGTCCGAACGGCGCGTCGGCATCGGCCGTAAACCTGCGGTGTCAACACGATGTTCGCCGCTCCAGTCTCATCCTCCACCGTCATGAAGGTCATTCCCTTGGCCGAATGCGGTCGTTGACGCACCAGCACCAGCCCGGCAACCATCACACATGCCTCGCGGTCTCCTGATGGCACCGTTTCACGCACCTCCCGCGCCGTTCGAACACCGCGCGATTCCAATTGTGTCCGCAGGAATGACATCGGATGCGCCTTGAGCGAAAGGCCCGTTGCCCGGTAGTCGTGCAGCACTTCACGGAGCGGAGGAATCGTCGGGAGTATGCACACGCCCCCAGCACGCTCGTCGACGCGATCTCCCGGAAAGAGCGGAAGATCGCCCCGCTCAATGAGGCCAATCTCCCAAAGCGCCGATTGTCGATCCAGTCCTGCAGATCGGAACGCATCCGCCGCCGCCAGCCGACGGAGTGATCCCGACCCGATCCCCGCATCGTGCAACGTCCACAGGTCTCCGATATGCCCGTGTTCCATCGCCACCCCGCACACCCGATCGGCATCGTTCCGCGGCAATCCCCGCACCATGCGGAGTCCGAGCCGCAATGCCGGATCGCTCCCCTCGCATGGCTCCAACGAGCAACCAACAAGGCTGTGATTCACATCAACCGGCCGCACTTCAACGCCGTGCTCAATGGCATCCCGAACGATCTGCGCAGGCGCATAGAAGCCCATTGGTTGGCTGTTGATCAGACTGCAGGCAAACGCCGCTGGATGGTGATGCTTCACCCATGCCGAGGCAAGTACCAGCAGTGCAAAGCTGGCGGCGTGGGATTCCGGAAACCCATACTCGCTGAACCCATGAATCTGCTTCCAGCACCGCTCGATGAATGACTCCGCGTATCCACGATGGCGCATCCCGTCGATCAGCCGCTTCCCAATCGCCTGCATGGTGTCCGGCCGGCGTTTCCACGCGCCCATCGCCCGCCGCAGGCATTCCGCCTCATCTGCTGAAAAGCCCCCGGCCACCATCGCCAGACGCATCGCCTGCTCCTGAAAGATCGGGACACCGAGCGTCCGCTCCAGAACACCACGAACCGCTTCATCCGGGTAACTGATCGCCTCGACCCCTTCACGCCGCCGAAGGTACGGATGCACCATGCCTCCCTGAATCGGCCCCGGCCGAACGAGCGCGATCTCAATCACAAGGTCGTAGAAGCACCGCGGCCGGAGCCGCG
>CAYQJN010000094.1:5339-8239 GCA_964417845.1 uncultured Isosphaeraceae bacterium | reverse complement strand
GCTGGCCGTTGACCGTAATGGAGTCCGTTCGTGGATCAACCCAGGCGGGGAGCTCGGTGACGGCGTGGCCGTTCACCCGAACCGCGCCTTCCTCGATGAGGGCTTCACAGGCTCGGCGTGATGCCACTCCGGCCGCTGCCATGACCTTTTGGAGCCTCGGGCCGCGGGACGCGTCCTTGAGAAACTGGCCATCTCCGGCCGGTCGGTCCGACCTAGTGGGCTCGGTGGACCAGCCAGAGGGAATGTCTTCGGGAGGATGTGGATTCGCAGGCATGAGTCACCAGTGCGTGTAGGCTACCTCGGGCAGCGGTGCCGGGCATTCAGTGGCCACCCCGCTGTTTCAGAATGTGGGAGACCCATGGCGAGTGAACAGTGGGACAGCCAGCAGAGTTGCTTCTTCACCAAGGCGTCCGTAGCGGCTGCGATGATTGCCTGGATGGCTGGACTGCTCGTGCCGATTCTCGCCGCGAGCGTTTTTGGTGTGTCCCTGGGCGCCATTGGGGAGGCTGGCGGCGACGACATGTCGCCTGATCAGTTTGGTGCCTTCGTCGTGGCTGCGGTGCTGGCGTTCTGCGGCTTCACAGCCATTGTGGGGGTCGTCCTGGGTCTGCTTGGGGCCAGCCTGGCCTCGCGGTGCAGGCCGCTCGCCGTCGGCGCGATCGTGATCAACGCACTGGCCTGGATCGGAGTGGCGACGTTTTTCATGGCGACCTACGGGGGCTGAGGCAGTCGTGAAGCGATCGTCATGGAGTACGGCCTGGCGGCACCTTCGACATCGCGTGCGTGGGAAGCACTGGCATGAACTGAGCGGACGGGATCGAGCGATTCGATTCTGGCTGGATATCGCTCGCCTTGCGGTCCTGCGTCTGCGGCGGAATCGGGCTGGCATGATGGCTGCGGCGCTGTCCTACCGCGTGTTGTTCTCAATGTTGCCGCTGCTGGTGCTGGCCGGTGCGATTGCTCGCCTGTCGGTGAGCCGAGAGACGTTCCTGCGATCGGTGCAGCAACTCATCAAGCGACTGGGCCTGGAGAAGGTGGAAGTGGCAGGGGGCGCCGCGGCGGGGAGCCAAGTTGATCTGGGGAGTTGGCTGGAAGGGTTGGCCACGCGGGCTGCCTCCTATGACGTGACCGGCTTGACGTGGATCGGTGGCATCGTGCTGGCCTGGGCGGCGTACCGGTTGTTTGACGAGGTGGAGGCCTCGCTCAGCGTGATTGGCTCGGGCATGAGGCGCAGAAAGACGTGGGTCCGCCTGGTCGTGTCACTGCTCGTGCTGGTGATTGGCCCAGCCGCGGCGGCGGTTGGGCTGCAGCTGTTGGATGATCTCACTGCTCAGATTGATGCCACAGGGATTGCATTGCTGAGCAAGTTGGGCACGTGGTTCCTGTCGTTTCTAGCGGTGTGGCTCTTTGTGGCACTGGCCTACCGATTCATTCCGGCTGGCAAATTGACGTGGCGAAGCGCCGGAGGCGGGGCATTCGTGGCAGCGATCTCGCTGATCATCGGCGAATGGGCGCTAGAGCGCGTCCTCGTCAGGTCCATCTCGGCAAGCCCGCTGGGCGGGGCGCTTGGTGTCGTTCCCGTGCTCATGCTGTGGGTCTACATCATGTGGCTCTGCGTGCTCTACGGCATGGAGGTCGCCGTCCTCTCGCACCGAGCCAGCAGGCAGTGGCGGCGACGGATGTCAGCGGGCGGCGGCAGCGAGCCATCGACGCTCGAATCGGCTGGGTGACCCGAACGTTTCCGCAAAGAGCACGGTCAGATCCGGAGTATCGCCGTGCTCATCCGAAACACCGGCACGCTGGAGGAATGCGCGCAGGTCCATGCGGTGCCGGCGGCTCATCCATGAAATGAGCGAGCCGGCTTGATCGTAGATCACCCCCGTGTGTTCACCTTGGTGATGGTCGATGGACCCACTGGTCAACAGTGCATCGAGACTCAGGTGTCGGTCGGCTCGGACGGCATCGGCAAAGCCCTCGACGCGCGGCGGGTGGTCATGCGACGGGCCAAATGTCCCTCGGTGGGAGCTGGTCTCAAACGCGACGGCGATGCCCTCGTGAAGCCAGTCGGGCCAGTGGTGGCGTCCGGGGAACGCATCGGTGAGATGGACGAGTTGGTGAATCGCTTCGTGTACAGCCACGGCGGTGCGAGCTGCCTGCGCCGCAGCGTCCAGATCTGCCCATGCAGCGTCCAGTTGGTCACGGGCACCCTGAAGGCGATCCGGATCAGCTGTCTCGCTCGCCTCCAACACTCGTTGTTCGGCTTCCTCAAGTGACACCACGGCTGCGGCGTAGTCCTCAGCGTCCGTAGGATCAAACATGACCGTCCAGTCGAATCGAGGGCTGAAGTACCCGCTGCACAGGGCGGCCACCGATCCGAGGCCCTCCGTGCGTTCTGCAAACGCGACGAACTGCTCTCGGTCATCGAAGAGGACGCAGAGCATGCGAGCGTCCGGGTCAGGGGCGTCGAGCCCGATCCGCCCACACCATCGATCGTACTGGTGGTGAGCGGCGTGGAGAATCGACTCCGCCCGCCGCACGATGGTCGGATCGGCGTCAGACAGGATGGCGTAGCGGCTGCTTCGGCGCATGCGAAAATCGGGGAGCAACTCTCTGGCCAGCTCGATGGTCTTCTGTCCGGATGCCGCCTCCGGAATCGGCGTGGCGGAGAGCAGAATCGTCAGCACGCTGCAGATCAACATGCTTTCAGTATCGGCTCGCTGGGCCTGACGATCCAGTCCACGCCGAGGGTGGGCGTCTGTGCGGTTGGAGCTGTGCCCTTGGAACCATCCCGAATGGCGATGCCCCGCATCTTCCCGCAGCAGAAGCCAGGTGCACTCTCGGCGTGGGGCTGCTTCGTCGCCGCAGGACCCTCGACGCAACGATGAGCACGTTCGAGTCGT
>CAYQJN010000094.1:0-5239 GCA_964417845.1 uncultured Isosphaeraceae bacterium | reverse complement strand
GGGCTGCTTCGTCGCCGCAGGACCCTCGACGCAACGATGAGCACGTTCGAGTCGTTACCATGGCCCCATCTGAGGAGCATGCCAGATGGGTCTTGAGGACAGCATCCCGGTCGACGGGTTTCTTACGACATCGCTCAGCCGCGTGGTCAACTGGGCCAGACGCAGTGCGGTCTGGCCTATGCCGTTCGCGACTGCGTGTTGCGGCATCGAACTTATGGCGACGGCCTCCAGCCGATTCGATCTGGCTCGGTTCGGAGCCGAGGTCTTTCGATTCAGCCCGCGGCAGGCGGACCTTCTCATTGTGGCGGGCCGTGTTCCGGTCAAGATTCTCCCGGTCCTGCAGCGTATCTATGTGCAGATGTGCGAGCCCAAGTGGGTGCTCTCAATGGGGGCCTGCGCCTCGACGGGGGGTGTGTTTGATACCTATGCGGTGGTGCAGGGAATTGATCAGTACATTCCGGTGGACGTCTATGTGCCCGGCTGTCCGCCCCGTCCGGAAATGCTGATCGAGGGCATCATGGCCATTCAGCGGCTCATCGATGAAGACGGTATTCCCTATGACGGCGAGGGCAAGCGTGTCCCGTTGTCCGTTGAGATTGAGCCAACCTATACGCCGCAGCCCCAGCCCGTCGATGTGAGCATCGGCGCTACCTGAGTGCGGGGACAACGCCCGGGTCAGTGTCGAAAGTGTCGCACACCGGTCACCATGCAGGTGACGCCTCGCTCGTTGCAGCGTGCGAAGGTGTCGTCGTCCCGCTTCGATCCACCCGGATGCACGATGCAGTTTACGCCTGCATCAATGAGCAGGCCGGGGCCGTCATCAAAGGGGAAAAAGGCGTCAGAGCCCGCGGCGATCACGGTGTCGCCGTTCAGGATGTCTCCGGCCTTCAGAATGGCGATACGGGCGGCGGAGACCCGATCGACCTGGCCGGCGCCCACACCAGTCAGTCGGCCGGGGGTTGCCAGCGTGACGGCATTGGATGCGGCATGCTTGGCGGCGATCTGCGCCATGAGCGCCGCCTGAAGGGCGGCTTCAGACGGAGCTGGGCCTGCCGCGTGCGTCCACGCTGCCGGAGACGTCACGGTTGTGTCGGGTGTCTGGGCGAGCAGGCCGCCGGGAATGGACTTGACCTCAACACTGCCAGCAGGTGCTTCTCGGAGATCGGGAGTGCAGACCAGTCGGATGTTCTTCCATCGTGAGGTGAGTGCCTCGACGGCCTCATCGGTGAAGGCAGGTGCCATGATGACTTCAATGAACCGGCCGTCGGCGGTCAACAGGCTGGCGGTTGCAGCGTCCACCTCAGAGGACACCCCGACAATGCCACCGAAGGCCGCCATGGGATCGCCCGACCATGCCTCCTGGAAGGCCGTTCCAGCGTCGTCTCCCACCCCGAGCCCGCAGGGCGTGGCATGCTTGATGACGCACGAGGCGATCCGGTTGGTGGCCCGCGACAGATCGCGGCAGCACCGATAGGCCGCTGCCGCGTCATTGAGGTTGTTGAAGCTGAGCGGCTTCCCGTCGATGGTGCGTGCATTGGCGATGCCGGCTTCCCCGGTTCCCGGAAGCGCGTAGAGGGCTGCGCTCTGGTGGGGATTCTCGCCGTACCTGAGCGGCGAAACGCGTGTGGCCGAGAGGTGGAGTCTGGGGGGGAGGGCGTCCTCCGTCGACTTTGCGAGCCAGTTGGAGATCGCTGCGTCATATCCCGCGGTGCGGGCAAATGCCGCGGCGGCGAGTTGCCGGCGAAGGTGCAGGGTGGTCGCGGCGTCAAGCGACTTCATCTCGGAGATGACGTCGTCATACTGTCCCGGGCTGGTGACGATGGTGACGAACTCGTAGTTCTTGGAGGCGGATCGAAGCGCGGCGGGGCCACCGATATCGATCTGCTCGATCGCGTTCTGAGGTGCTACATTCGGATTCGACACCGTACGCTCGAACGGGTAGAGGTTGATGCAGACGAGATCGATCTCCGGGATGCCATGAGTTTCCATGGCCTCGACATGCGTGGGGAGATCGCGCCGTCCAAGGAGGCCTCCATGGATGCGTGGGTGCAGCGTCTTGACGCGGCCATCCATCATCTCGGGGAATTCCGTAATCTCCTCGACGGCCAGCGTTTCGATGCCAGCCTCCCGGAGCGTCCTGGCGGTGCCGCCGGTCGAAATGATCTCAACGCCCATCGTTCGCAGTGACCTGGCGAAGGCTACGATGTCAGCCTTGTCGCTGACCGAAATCAGCGCCCGCTTGATCTTGACATGGTCAGGCATGGTCAGTGTCCGAGTGCCGACTCGAGGCACTCCAGTTCGTTCTTGCCCAGGACAATCAGGTGGTCACCGGCAGTTCGCAGGAAGGCAATACTTGAAAGTGCGGCCTGGGTGTCGGTCGTCCCGGTTGATGGCGACATGGTTCGGAGTGTTCCGGCGTGCTCGTCCCACACCAGTAGCAGGTCTCCGTACAGTCCGAGGACGTCCCCGTGGACGCCGGAGGCTGTCCAGTCGATGACGCCCTCAGGTGCGTTCGCTGGCGCCGCCTGCATGGCCACGAGACCGGCTCCCGGAACCTGCTGATACACCGTATCGCCGATGAGCTTCGGTCCCCTTTGGAGGGGAGCGTCGAAGAGTCGTGCCCACTTGACCTTTCCGTCCGTCAGCGCCATCGCGCGAAGGTGCTGATCTCCACCTGCGATGAATGCTGTGTCTCCGCCGGTTGCGGGAACCCCCGCCATGCTGTCGAGGAGTTTCGTTTTCCACTTCAGCGATGAGTCGCCCGCATGGAAGGCTGCGAGTGTGCCGTCCTGCGAGGACGCGAGCACCGTGCCTTCGGCCACGATCGGTGGCGACTTGAATCGTCGGCCCAGTCGATGCGCATGGGTGGAGAATCCGAGACGCCATCCCTGCCACACCACCTCACCACCGAGCCCGCCGTAGATGTAGGCCTCTCCGTACACAATGCCGGGCGTCTGGGCCAGCCACTCGAGTGGTTGCACGCTCGACTGTGTGGCCTGGTTGAGGACGGGCAGTCCGGTTCGGGATGAGAGCGTCAGAATGGAATTGGTTCGTACGACCAGGACCAGTTCGTCCTCCGGAAGGTGAACGACGTCGATGATGAGGTCGCTCCCGCCGCCGCCGAATGCCCTCCACCGCTGGGCGCCATCCACAATATCGAACATGGTGACTTCATTGAGCGAGTCGACCAGAAAGACGCCTCCATTGGACGCGAACATGCCCGTGACGCTCGCCGCGTCGGTTCGTAGCCGCCATGCGATCCTCAGACCAAGGGACTGAGCGGTCGCTGGCCCGATCGGGAGACGCTGCTCCAACTCCTTGACGCGGGCCGCGTTCTGCGTCCGCGCATCGCTCGTGTTGGCGATGGACACCGGTGTCAGTGCGAGGACTGCCGACAGTGTCGTGCGCAGGGGCAGGCCCAGACCGGGGCGGGTGCTGAGCTACCGCATGACAATCTCCGAAGGGAAGGCGAGGGAAACCGCACAGGATACGGGTTGGAGCGTGTCTCGTCGTGGGCGCCACGACCCTGGAGCGTTTATCGTGGTCAGCTATGTTCACAGGTCTGGTACAGCACATGGGCCGCATTCGGGGGTCCGAGATCCGGGGGGATGGTGGAATGCGGCTTGAGGTGGACCCCTGCGGATGGGAGTACGTCCCTGAGTCGGGAGCGTCCATCGCCATTGAGGGCTGCTGCCTGACGGTGGCGTCGCTCGAAGGGGGTCAGCTGGGGTTTGACGTGATCCCCCAGACCATCGACCTCACCACGCTCGGGCACCTGTCTGTCGGCGCACGGGTGAACATGGAGCACGCTGCCCGGATGGATACCCTCCTTGGAGGCCACATCGTACAAGGGCACGTCGACGGGGTCGGTGAGGTCGTAGCGGCCTCTGATGACGGGGCGGACCGGCGGGTTCGCGTGCGTGTCGATGCGTCATGGGCGGGCCTGCTGGTGCCACAAGGGTCCATTGCGGTCTCGGGTGTTTCATTGACACTCGCTGCCGTGGGGCCGAACTGGTTTGAAGTGGCGCTCATTCCGATCACGCTGGCGGAAACAACGCTGGGGGATCGGGCGCCTGGAGATCAGGTCAATCTGGAGTTTGACATTTTCGCCAAAATGCTCGAGCGCCAATTGGCGCTGCGCGGTCGCTCATCAAAGTCGTGATCCGCCCTTGAGCATCGCCAGATCGAGGGGGATCCTGTCGCCAGATTTCAAACCAAGTCGATCGATTGATCCTGCCGGCAACTCGATGGCGAACCGAACCGGTGAGCCGCTTGCGTACAGTGGAAGTCGGCGTTCATATTGCGAAACAGACTCAGAGGGGGACCTGGGCGGTTCGGTGACCATCCGGTGCAGCGAGACGATGCGACCTCTGCCGTCGAGGTAGAGGAGATCGATGTCCACCAGACAGTTGGCCATCCAGAAGCGACGGATGGATGGTTCGTCGAAGACGAAGAGCATCCCTGTGCCATCAGGGATCGCGGCTCGGTCCATCATCCCTCGTTGAATTGCTTCCTCGCCCTGCGCCAGTTCGAGCGTCCAATGCGTCCCGCCGATTGAAACGGGCACCTGATCGCTGTCCTGATGATGGCAGGCGGGGTTCACGCATCCGGCGAGAAGTACCAGCAGCAACGTCATCCGGCCAGCCATGCGAGATCCTCCGTGGAGAGTGTGATGTCCTGAGGTGGGACGCGGGTGATGTCAAAGCACTCCAGAAACTCGGCAGCGCTGATGTCCACGCGCGCGTCCATCGGGACACCAGACCACCAGGCAAGCAGGCCGATGACACGCTCAGGAGTGGCACCGATGTCCCGGAAGTGAGCCAATCGCGTGTCGCCGTGCCGCTTGGCAAGGCGGCGGCCGTCCCGGCCACGTACCAGTGGCAGGTGCCACCACGTTGGCCTGCGCAGACCGAGGGCATCCTGGAGCGCCTGCTGGCGCGCGGCGCTCGGGAGGAGGTCGTCACCCCGGACGACCTGCGTGATGCCCTGGCGGGCGTCGTCCACCGCGACGGCCAATTGGTAGGACGGGCCGGCCTTGGTCCACACCGGAAAGTCGCCGCAAGTGCTTGCGAGGGACCAGCTCGAGGGGCCTGCAAATCGATCTTCAACATGGATGAGCTGATCAGTGACGAGCATCCGCCAGGTAACGTCTTCTTGAGGGTGCTCGATCGCCCGTCCTGCCTCGGGTGGCCGCAGGTGTGGCTCGAATCGGAGGCCGGAGTCACGATCATGTGGGGCT
>CAYQJN010000093.1:0-8310 GCA_964417845.1 uncultured Isosphaeraceae bacterium | reverse complement strand
ATCCGTGGATCGACACCAGCGTGGGGCCGTCAACGCTTATGAGTTTCTGTTACGTCTGCCCCGGGGAAAGCGCCAACGTTCAGTTGCGGTTTCGGTCCGGGATCGCCGCCGCGATCTACACCACGTTCGTCAATATGACGTGTGAAGCCGGATCGGCCGCCGACAGTGGCAGCGGCGCGGTGCCGCCATACGCGGCCAATGACATGGCGTTCTCCTCGCTGGGTGTTCCACAGGACATCGATGTGCTGGCCAACGACGTGGCACCAGGGTGTCAGGATCAGAACAACTTTGATCCCGCCGACTTCAACCCGAACAACTTCGATCCGCTGACGGAGCCGTGGCCACCCATTCCCATCACGATCTACAGCCTCGATGACGATCTCAGCGACAACCCCGACGATCCTCAGCTCGATGACTGCGATGGCGACTGTGTGCCCGACCCGCCGTCCCCCAACTGCCCCGAGATTCCAGCCGACGGGTACCCGGATCCGCCCGCGACGCCGCTGACGACGATCACCACCGCGCTAGGCGGCACAGCGACCATCGTGATCAACTCCGCGGGGAATGAGGTGGTGGAGTACACCCCGCCGCCCGACTTCTGCGGCATCGACATCTTTTACTACTGGATCGAAACGGCTCCGCCCTACGTGGATGTCGATCCAAATGACCCTGCGAATGACAACCCGTTGTGGTGCCCTGCGACATCGCTCATGCCCGCGGTGGTGCGCATCATCGATGAAGGCTGCACCACAACGACGGTCATCGACTGTGAACTGCCAGATTGCCCACAGAGCGCCGTTGAGCCCCCCGTGCCTCCAGGCGTGCCCCTTCCAACTGACCCGGATGTCATCGTCGTCAACGACACCCCCGCATCGCGGGTGGAGTCTTGGTCGTGGGGCGGGATGACGCTCACGATGGCCAACCCCGCTGCGACTGACCCCGCCGAGGCGTTCTGGCGTGTGTGGGTCGCGAGCGTCGCCGGTGGCTCCGCGAATACGTACTTTGAGGTCTTCCCCTTTGGCACCATCGGGGAGCCGTGCGGGCCGGCGCAGGTGTCGACACCCCCGCCGGACTCGGCTCAGAGTTCCGGGCGGTGCGCGCCGCCACCAAACGTGTATGTGCCATCCGATGGCCAGATTCTCGTGCAATGCCTCGAAGAGCAGGACGGCATTCCGGGCGCCGATGGCTGGTGGACTGAAGGAACGCTCTGCATCGTGTCGGAAGTGCTCAACGGTACCGGCGCCTGTTGCGTGGATGGGCTCTGCTTTGAGACGACGGCGTACGACTGCGCGGCCTTTGCCTGGTCGTGGGGCTGGCAGGAGGCCACACTGACAGAGCCTGAGGGGTATCGCTGGGCGTGGGAGCCGGGTGCCGCGTCCGGGTTCTTTCACGGCATCGGCACGACGTGCAATGAGGCAGACTGGTGCCGCCGAACGGCTCCGTGCTGCTTCAGTCACCCGAGTGGCCACCCGGGCTGCGCTTTGTTGACCTGCGAAGAGTGCCAGGCAATCGGTGGCGTGATGTTGACCGACACGCCCGCGAGTACGGAGGGAACGAACTGGTGCGGTGGGGCATCGCCTCCCTGGACCGGGCCGCTTCCGCCGCCCACACCGTTGTGGGACGCCCCCTGCGCTTATCCGGTCTGCAATCTGGACTTTGCCGCCGTTGGATTCCCCCCGTTGAGTCCGCCCGATCCAAGCGGCACGTTGGGGGCGTGCTGTGTGACGACCTCGGCATCGCTTCGGTACTGCACCGACCTCACGCGAGCGGACTGTGAGTTGCTCCAGGGTGATCCGACGGTGGCGGTGACCTCGTGGTCCATTCGGGGAACCTGCGATGAGGTCCCGTGTGTGCCCATTGGGTCGTGCTGCCTGATCAGCCCACCAACCATTCCTGGGGACGATCCAGTTACGGATTGCGTGCCCGACCTCACGGTTGACGAGTGCAACGCCTTCTGGACAGATGCGAGCCACTCTGGATACCCGTTCATCGATGTCGCCTTCAAAGAAGGCCAGGCCTGCGTAGGCATGAACTGTGACGTGGACAATGTCGGTGCCTGTTGTGTCACCGACACCGGCGTCTGTTGTGACAGTTTCACAAGAGAGATATGTGATCTGGTGCAAGGCATATTCCTCGGGACCAACTCCACGTGCGACGCGTGTCTTCCTGGGAGCCGCCCGGAGGGTGTGTGCGCTGTGCCGAACGCTGCTGGCGTACCCATCTGCACTGCGGATGTCGATGAGCCAACCTGTGAAGTGACGCTCGGTGGAACGTGGTATGCCGACATCGGTACCTGTACTCAGGGCATCCCGAATCAGGGCATGGGCATCAGCCCGAGCAACCAGCCGGCGATGCCATGGGATCCCAACGGACAGGGCAATGTTGCTGGCGCCTGCTGCTACGAGTATCAGTGCATTGCCAACGTGCCACGCTATGACTGCATCCTGGCGGGTGGCATTCCCATTGCGAAGGTCGACAACCCGTTCCATCCGAATTGCGACCGTGTTGTTGGGCCCTTGTATGGCGCGTGTTGTTATGACAATGACCGATACGGCCGTGTCTGCATTGACGATACGCAGGCATCCTGCTTGACTCGTCGAAACAGCACGTGGTGCGCGACAGCGCGATGCGGCGATGTCGATCCCGACAAGTGCGAAGTGTGTGACCCACTTGACCTGTGCGCCCCGGGCCGGTGCCAATTCCGTGTGACCTACTCGTCGACGAACCCGCCAACATCCCCGCCGACCGTCTACGTTATTGACATGGTCGCTGCGGATGAGGATCGGTGCAGCTCAAGAGACGGTGTGTGGGGCGGCCAGATCCCGCGGGGCCGCAGCGGCGGATCGACACCTCGCCGAGCGGAAGATCTCTCTCGCGATGGTCGTATCGATGTGCGTGACCTCATGATGCTGATCAGCCAGTGGGGAGACGCTGGCTCGGCGGATCTCGATGGCAATGGCCAGGTGGACGTGGCCGACCTGCAGATGCTGCTTGCGGCGTGGTAGCCGTGCGAGCGGTGATTCCGAGCCTGCTGCTCGCCGCCGCCGCCGAGGCGCTGCTCGCGATGACGTGGTTCACGCTGCGGCAGGAAGGCGGCGGCCGTGGTCTGGTGATGGCGCTCTGGATCTGGCCTGCAACGTGGATGGTGTGCGCCACCATCGGACTGGCGGTGAGGCCGCGTCAACGGGCAATACCAGCGCCGGCGCTTGGAGGTGACGGCCGCATGGCGATCGATCTGATCAGGACCCTCGCCAGCCAGACGCTGTTGACTCTCACGCCCGCCATCGTCGTGTTCTACGCCGCGGCGGCGCTCTTCATGGCGTGGAGGGCGTGGCAGCAGGCGTGATGATGGCGGGCCGTCGCAGACCTTCCGTGCTCACTCCACTCGGGCGGCAGCGTCGATTCGGCAGCCGATGTCGCTTCGGTGGAAGCCACCCTCAAAATGGATGGTCTCGCAGCCAGCATTGGCCTTCGATCGGGCGGCATCGAGCGTTTCGGCCAGCGCCGTGACGCCAAGCACGCGACCACCGCTCGTGACCAGATCACCATGATGGTCGATCGTGGTTCCGGCATGAAACACGGTGACATCTTCGGACGATGTGTCATCAATGCCGGAAATCGTTCGGCCCTTGTCATACGCGCCTGGGTAGCCCTTGCTGCAGAGGACGACGCAGCAGGCAATGCGTGGGTCGAACGAGATGTCGGCATCCACCAGCGTGCCCACGGCCGTCCGCCAGAGGATGTCCACGAGATCCCCCTGGAGTCGCGCCATGAGAGGCTGACATTCGGGGTCTCCGAACCTGCAGTTGAATTCAAGCACTTTGGGACCGCCCGGCGTGAGCATGAGTCCCGCGTAGAGTACGCCGCGATAGTCGATGTCTCGCCGCCGCAGCGCATCGAGCATTGGCAGGAGGATGGTCCGCTCGACTTCCTCCAGCATGGCTGCGTCGATGATGGGCGTGGGGCAATAGGCGCCCATGCCCCCGGTGTTCGGGCCGACGTCACCCTCACCCACCTGCTTGTGGTCCTGACACGGATCGAGAATCCACATCGTCTTCCCGTCCACGAGCGCCAGAATGCTGACTTCCTGCCCCTGCAGGAATTCCTCGATGATGACTGTTTCTCCCGCTTCGCCAAAGGCGCGATCGACCATTATCGACTCAATGGCTTCGAGCGCTTCGAGCGTCGTTTGACACACCACAACACCCTTGCCCGCCGCGAGTCCGGAGGCCTTGACAACCATCGGCTCGTCGTGAGCAGCGAGCACCTTCCGCACGGAGTCGGGAATCTCCGGCATGGCCTGAGCGCCGCGATCATCGCTTCCTCGAAGCCAGTGCAGCAGCGGGGCGGCGTCCTCAGCCAGTGCCGGCGTGTCAAAATCATGTTCAACGCCCCTGAGCACCCATCGCCGCGCGGCGTTGGCCGTGGTCAGTGTGCGGCTCTCCGCCGTTGGAATCGCGGCCTGCTTCATGAGGTCCTTGGCGAAGGCCTTGTCTGCTTCAAGTTGGGCGCCGACTTTCCCGGGACCAAAGACGAAGCGATTCGCTGATCCAAGAACATCTGCAGCGCCTTCAGCGAGTGGCTGCTCTGGACCGATCACGACCAGTCGGATGCCTTGCTTTTCGCACCAGTTCGTCAGGGGGAAAGTGTTGGCGGGGTCCCACTTGTGGGGACATGGCTTGCCCAGCTTGGCCAATCCTGCATTGCCCGGGTCAGTCAACCAGATCGTGCCACAGCGGGGAGACTGCTTCAGTTTCCACGCCAGCGCGTGTTCACGGCCGCCGCCGCCGATGAGCAGAATGTCACATGAAGAGGGGCAACCGGGAGGTGGTGAAGGCATCGGCGCAGCGTAGCAGGACGCCGCTCAAGCGGCCGACTTCAGTGCCTCGAGGCCTTGCACAATGACCTGTTCTTGATGGTGTTTCCGACACTCAGGTGCCGTGCCTGCTCATCGCCGTTTCCCGGTTCGTCGGCGGCGTCCTCTCGGCGTTCCGGGTTCGGGGGTCTTCTCGTGGTGGCGAGGATCGCGGGCGCCCCCGCGCACAGCGGCGAGCCGGTCGCGGAGGGCGGCGGCCCGCTCGAACTCCAGTTGGTCTGCGGCTTCGAGCATGTCCCGCTCCAGCGCGGCCATGAGTTCATCACGGTCCACCTCGGCCTCGGCTGCGTCCGGGTGCGCGGCCTGCCGGGCCACACGCCGGGCTTCGAGTTCCTGGTCAATGCCATGCCGCACGGCGCGGACGATCGTCGCGGGCGTGATGCCGTGGGCTTCGTTGTAGGCCTCCTGGACATGGCGTCTTCTGGCGGTTTCGTCGATCGCTGCTTGCATGGACGGGGTGACGGTGTCGGCATACATGAGGCATCTGGCATCGACATTGCGGGCGGCGCGACCGATGGTCTGGATGAGGCTGGTGCGGCTCCGAAGGAATCCCTCCTTGTCGGCATCCAGAATGGCAACGAGCGCGACTTCGGGTAGATCGAGTCCCTCGCGGAGCAGATTCACGCCAACGAGCACATCGAAATCACCTTCGCGCAGTGACTTGAGGATCTCCAGTCGGTCGAGCGTGTCGATGTCGCTGTGCAGATACCGCACGCGAAGCGACTGCTCGTCCAGATACCCGGTGAGGTCCTCGGCCATGCGCTTGGTCAGGACCGTGGCGATGACCCGTTGGTCACACTGCGATGTGGCTCGGCACTCCTCAATGAAGTCGGGAACCTGCCCGCTGGCGGGTCGCACCTCAATGACTGGATCGAGCAGGCCTGTGGGCCGGATGACCTGCTCGGTCGTGACACCCCCTGAGACATCGATTTCGTAGTCGGCGGGAGTGGCAGACACGTGGATGATCTGTGGGACGATCTGCTCAAACTCGTCAAAGGTGAGCGGTCGATTGTCCAGCGCGCTTGGAAGGCGGAACCCATGATCCACCAGCACCTGTTTGCGAGCGCGATCGCCGTTGTACATCGCTCGAATCTGTGGGACCGTGACGTGTGACTCATCGATGAAGACCAGCCAGTCGCCAGCGTCGCGGCCCGGGACATGATTGAAGTAGTCCAGCAGAGTGGAAGGACGGCTGCCCTCAGGGCGGCCTTCGAGATGCCTCGCGTAATTCTCGACGCCGGAGCAGTACCCGATCTCCGCAAGCATTTCCATGTCATACCGCGTGCGAGACGTGAGCCGTTGCGCTTCGAGCAGTTTGCCTTCCCTGGTGAGTTGGGCGACGCGGGCCTTGCACTCGCAGGTGATGTCGTCGATGGCCTGCTGTAGCCGGTCCTCAGGAAGCACATAGTGCACGGCCGGAAAAATGAAGACCTGCGACTCCTCGGCCAGGGTCTCTCCCGACACCGGATGGATCAGAGAGATGCCTTCGATTTCGTCGCCGAAAGTCTCCAGGCGGATGGCGAATTGCTCGTACGCCGGGAAGATCTCAACGACGTCACCTCGAACACGGAACTTGCCGCGCTCAAACTCGATTTCGGTCCGTGCGTACTGCATGTCCGTCAGGGCATGCAGCAGGTCTCGTCGTTCGATGGTCTGCCCCCGTTGAATCGAGAGAAGCCGATTCTGCCATGCTTCCGGCGATCCAAGTCCGTAGATGCACGACACGCTCGCGACGACGATGACGTCGTCACGAGAGAGCAGGTTGCTTGTGGCGGCGAGTCGGAGCCGGTCGAGGTCATCGTTGCGGGCGGCATCCTTCTCGATGTAGATGTCCCGCTGGGGGATGTATGCTTCCGGCTGGTAGTAATCGTAGTAACTGACGAAGTAGCAGACGGCGTTGTCGGGGAAGAGCGCTCGAAACTCCTCGTAGAGCTGCGCTGCCAGCGTCTTGTTGTGGCTGATCACGAGCGCGGGGCGGCCGGTCTGCTCAATGACGTTGGCCATGGTGAAGGTTTTGCCAGTGCCGGTCGCGCCCAGAAGGACCTGCGCGGTCGAGCCACTTCGAACGCCTTCCACGAGCTTGTTGATCGCTTTGGGTTGATCGCCCGTCGGTCGATACTCGGCCTCGATGCGAAACGGGCTGGCGCCGCCGGTGGTATCCGGCACCGATCAGTCGCCGTACTTGTCGTCGTACGCCGTGGCGTCCATCAGTTGCTCGAGCGGGGAGGCATCCTCTGTCCTGACTCGAACCAGCCAGCCATCGCCCTGTGGGTCGCTGTTGAGCAGGGCCGGGTCCTCGACGGCTCGATCGTTGGTCTCCACGATTTCCCCGGAGACCGCAGAGTAGACATCGCTGGTGGTCTTGACCGACTCGACCTCTCCGATGGCATCTCCCTCACCAAGCGTCGTGCCCGCAGGGCGGAGCTCGACGTACGTCACGTCGGTGAGTTCTGCGGCAGCGTGGGGCGTGATCCCCATGGTCACCACATCGCCGTCAACGCGAAACCACTCATGGCTCTCGGAGTAGCGGCAGTTGCTTGGGCTGGACATCAACGGCGTCTCCATCGGTCGGTTGATTGAGTGCGAATGGTATCAGGTCCGGGTCCCCGGTAGCCCGGCCTATCGGCTATCCTCGGTCTACCTTCACGACGCCAAGATTCCCATGACGATCCTTCTGTCGCTCACATCCGGATCCATTCGTTCCCTGCTCGATCCCAAGGCGGATCCTCCTCGGACGCTGCATGACGTCCCCGAGTTCGCCAGCAGTGAGTTCGGTCTCCGTGGATTGAGTCTGGATGTCGACATGCTGGCCGGATGGTCGGGGGCTGACATGGATCGGCTTCGAGTCCGATCGGATCAGGCGGCCTGCCCCTGCCTCGTGCTCGTGGACCATGAAGTCCTCGACTTGTGTGACGAGGCGATGGCTGGAGAAGGGCTTCAACGGATCGAACGGCTGGCCTGGGCGGCCAGTCGGCTGGGGTGCAATGCCATGGCCATTCGCGTTCGGGTGGCCGAAGGGAGTGAAGACGCTCGTCGCGAGACGGCCGCAAGATTGCAGGAAGCGCTGGCCGGTGTGGAGCGGAAGGAGCTCAACCTGCTTCTGGCACCGTGCGAAGGCGACTGTGCCGCATCCGAGGGGCTTTCTGAATTGATCAAGATGGTGGGTGGATTTCGGATCGGCGCGTTACCGACCTATGGCGATCCGGTATCAAGCGAAGATCCGATTGAGCACATCCGCAAGCTGGCTCCCTATGCAGGCGCCGTGCTGATTCGGTGCGAGGGCTTCAAGCGTGGCGGCGCCCACAGAGGCCTTGATCTCGCCGCAGGCGTGCAGGCTGCCGTCGCGGTTGGATATCAGAGCAACATCGTCATCGACTATCAGGGCGAGGGTGACCCGACCGCTGACATCGCCCGCGCCGCCGAGGTTCTGCAGG
>CAYQJN010000092.1:0-8340 GCA_964417845.1 uncultured Isosphaeraceae bacterium | reverse complement strand
CGCAGGATATGCTCGGCCGTCATGACTTCGAGGCTGTGTGCGCGGGTTTGGCGTCGGATGTCGATCGCATTCACGAATCACTGACACGGCTCTACTTCACGGTATAGACAACGATGCTCCTCGCGATCGAACACCACCTCCGATTCGAATACTCGGCCTTTGTCCGCGAGTCGCACATGGAAGTGCGCGTCGAGCCTCGAACGCTACCGGGCCAATCCGTGCACGACTTCGAGTTGGCGATCGGGCCGCATGCGCAGCCCAGCAGGCACGAGGACTGGCTTGGCAACGCAATGCACTGGTTCTCGATCACGGACTACCACGACCGCGTGGAAGTGGCGTGCCGCTCGCTCGTCGAGACGAGCCCACCCGAGTGCGATCCCACCACGCTGGATACGAAGGTCGATGGGTTACAGACCACCAAAGAGTCGTGGGATTTCACCCAGTTCGGCGGACCGGTGGTTCAGAGCGACAAACTTGAGCGCCTGGCGGCTGAGTTGGAACTTGACGCCTGCCCGACAGTCGGGGGCATGATCGGGCATCTCAAGGCTGGACTCAAGGACCGAATCGCCTATCGCCCGCTGGTAACGCATGCGCATTCGACCAGTGACGACGCCCTCGACGCGGAGGCAGGCGTCTGCCAGGACTTCGCGCACATCGCGCTGGGTCTACTTCGCCTGCGCGGCGTGCCGTGCCGGTACGTCAATGGATACCTGCACGTGCCGAACGCCGTGACGCCTTCGGAGAGCCATGCCTGGATCGAGGTGTGGACCCCGGATGGAGGGTGGGTGGGGTTTGATCCCACGCATGCCAGCAGTGTGGGCGAGGACCACGTGGTCGTGGCGTATGGACGGACCTATGCCGATGTGCCGCCCAACCGCGGCATCTTTCGCGGCGTTGCGGACGAGGCGCTTTCGGTCGAAGTGCGAACGAGCGAGGTCGAGCGTCGAGAGCGACACCACACGGAGGCGCCGATGGTGATGGACGTCCCGGTCTTTGCCGAGGCGCCCGATCGAGTGGCGGCGCACGAGCAGCGCGGCGACGAGGCCGCAGCGCAGCAGCAGCAGTAGTCAGTTTCGCGAGTCTGCCAATTCAGCCTACCCCAATGAAACAGCCCCCCGCCGCATGCGGCGAGGGGCTGTCGTAATCACGATGGCTACCGTATCACTCGGTGATGCAGTAGTTCAGGTTGAAGGTCTCCACCGCCCAGCCAGTGCCATCGTTGAGGGCAGAAGAGCCCGCATCGGCAGCAGTGGAGGACATCCAGAGGAACCAGCACTCGCCCTGTCCACCACTGGTGGACGCGGCGCCGACCCAGTCAGCCGGGGCAGCGTAGTCCATGGTGAACGTCCAGCCGTGCAGTGCGTACGCACCGGCGTACACCAGATCGGTGGTCGCCATGGCTGCACCCGCACCACTGGCCAGTTCCGAGCCGGGCAGGCCAGCCGAGTCGGCACTGAGGGACCATTGCATTCCCATATCTGCGGGAGTTCCACAGTCGGACCAGCCGCCGTTGTACACCAGGCCGAGGCCGTAGATGGTGCACTCGGAGACGCTGGGGGCGGAGATGGACATGGCGCGAGCGTATCCCGATCCGGTATCGGAGGTTCCGGCCGTCCATGACTCATCGACGCCGAGGGGGTCCTCGCCGTTACCAGTGCCACAGGGAACGAATCCCGCGGGGCAGGTGTAGGTCGCGCAGGACTCGCCGGCGACGTAGGTGCCGCCGAGGGAGGCGCAGTCGGTGGGATCAAGATCACCCACGCACTCGGTGAGCACACAGCACGCTGCGGCCGGAGCCGATGCGCCCGTGAGGGTCACGGAGTATGTGTTGTTCCCTGTCGAGCAGGGGTTTTCTCCACCGTCAAAGTTGAATCCAACCCAGACGGCGTAACTGCCACCGGCAGGCAGCGTCACGGTGACACTGTCTTCCTGATAGGCGCCAAGCACCATGTAGTCGACGAACGCAAGTGCGTCGTTGTCCACGATGCCCATGACGAGGTCCATCTCGCCGCCGCCGGTGATCGTCCACTCGCCGCCACTGGAATTGTCGAACAGGTACCAGTCGGTGTCGCGATAGGTCACGTCGGCACCGTTATCACACCCGATGCAGGTATAGGTCGACATGAGACCGCAGATGCTCTCACCATTGGCGATCGCGCCGAAGGACGGAGGATCGACATTCATGCCGCCGTTGGGGTCGGCATTCGGGTCAGCGGTGTCTTCCTGACACGGAACTCCCTCATCGGTGGCGCCGGTCGGGCAACCTTCCCATCCGCAGCTGACCGTGCCGCAGGTCGTGTCGTTGCCCATGAAGCTGCCGCCGAAGTCGGCGCAGTCAGCCGGGAAGAGACCATCGATGCAGTCTGTGGGGCTGATGCAGCACGCGCCGGGCGCGGGCTGCGGGCAGTTGGCAGAGGCGCAGTCGATGCCGTCACCGGCATACGTTCCACCTGCCACCTGGCAATCGGCCGGTCCACCCTCGGTGCAGCTGCCGTCGATGAAGCAGCAGGCACCAGCGTGGCAGTCGGCGCAGATCGAGCCAGCGCCGAGCCAGTCGCCTGTGCAGTCATCTTCGAGAACCTCTTCATCGCACCCAGCGAGTCCGAAGCAGCAGGCGCCGCGGGGGCGGCAATCGTCGCCGAAGGCACCGATGACCGTGAGCAGGTCATCGACCGTCACCGCGCAGTCGCCGTAGGGGTTCGGGAAGCAATCGCCCATAGGGCGGAAGGTGCCGTCTCCAACCTGGCCAAAGGTGCCGACTACTGCGAGCACGTCATCGACTGCGACCAGACCATCGGGCTCACCATTGGGACCGCTGACGTCTGCTGGGCAGTTGGGGAGCGGCACATCACATGGGTTGCCGTCGCCACCCAGAACCATGTACGCCAGATTGTTGGTACCAACCTGCCAGTTGCCCGGCATCCCGAAGCCACCGCCCGGGTTCGCCTGCCAGCACTGCAGATCGCCGATGAAACTCGCGGCGACACCGGTCTGGCCATTGACAGCGAACTCATTGACGGGAATCAGGGCTACGTAATTGAGGCCGGGGGACAAGGCGAACACGGCCTCGAGCGTGATCAGATCGCCGAGCGCTTGTCCGGTCCAGTCTCCGACGGGGGTGACGCCACCATCGGCGGACGCGTAACCAACAAGGTTGGCTGCGGCATCCTCCACAGCGAGGTAGAAGTTGCCCTGAACCCCGGTCACGCCGTCGATGCCGGCGTAGCCATTCCAACCCGACACGACTGCAGAGACGGCGCTGGCGGCCTGTCCGCTGGCGTTGTCAAAGTCGTCGATCGCCGCAATGTCATAGACCGAGTACGCAGCCTCAAAATACTGGGATGCCAGAATGTTGCTGGTGTCGATGTCTGTGCCGGACATGTCGCCGACCTGGTCCATCAACACGCCGCCAGCGGTGGCGCCGGAAGCCAGCGCCGCCACACCGATTAGTGTCGTCGTCTTGCGCATGAACTCATGCTCCTTCTCTCAGAAAGTGAGGGTGTCCCTCGACGTCCCCCGATGCGAACCCCACCCCGCGAGCATACTCGACCGCGCCTGAACTCCAAAGCCGCTAAGGGGGAAAAACCGCACTTCCAAACGCGGATTCGGTACTGAAAGGCGGTTTGGAGCCCCGCCAGAAGGGGCGACTCCGATCGCGCGCCGCCTGAGCCGTTAACGCCGCTGCAGCATCTCATGCAGGGCCGCCACAAGATCAGGCGACCGGTACGAAAAACCTGCCGCCGTCAAGGCGGTTGGTCGGCAGCGTTGGCTGGCCAGTAGCAGGTGGTCCGACATGCCACCCAGGGCCATTCGAAGCGCCCACCGCGGTGCCGGAATCAGGGCTGGGCGATGGCAGGCACTGGCCAGCGCCGCTGTGAATGCGCTGTTGGTCGCGGGCACAGGGGAGACGGCGTTGACCGGGCCATGGATCGCGGGGGTGTGAATCACGAACTTGATGGCTTCAATGAGATCGGCCCGCGTGATCCAGCTCATCCACTGATGACCTGACCCGAGCCGGCCGCCCAGCCCACACCGGAATGGCCTCACCAGTCGTTGGAGCGCGCCGCCTTCCGGATGAAGGACGGTGCCGATGCGGAGCATCACCCGTCGTAAAGGAACGCCATCAAGTGGGCTGCTGGCACGCTCCCAGTCGCGGGCAAGCAGGGCGAGGAATCCCTGGCCGGGGGCGGCGTCTTCATCGAGCCATGCATCGCCGCGGTCGCCATAGATGCCTACGCCTGATGCCTGCGCAAACACCGTGGGGGGATGACTGAGACGGGCCAGCGACTGGCACAGCGCGGCCGTGGCATCAACACGGCTGCGCCGCAGCAGGTCGCGGCGGGACCGGGTCCAGCGTTTCTCCGCGATGCCGGCGCCGGCAAGGTGGATCACCGCGTCCAGCCCCTCAAGGCGTGCGTCGGGATCGATCGCTTGGTCGGGACACCACTGCACCTCGTCGGGACGCCGGGGCGGACGTCGCACCATCCTGATGACGTCGGCGCCGTCAGTCTGCATCGCCCTGGTGAGCGCACGACCGACGAAACCACTGCTTCCCGTGATCGCGATCCGCAACGGTCCAGTGTCTGGTGCAGGAAGGCCCATGCGACCACCCTACCCGGTTGCAGGAGGCGCCTGTCGCCTTTGCGGGAACCTGAGGCGTGGGGGAGGGGGCCGCGATGGTGCTGCGTGCGATGGTGACGGGGCGTCAGGCGGCGCGGTGTTCGTCTTCCTCACTCATGTCCTTGAGCTTCTGCAGTCCTCGGTACTTCCAGTTGTTGACCGTGGACACGGGGACGCCGAGTGACGCGGCCGCCTCCTGGTAACTCAGTCCGTTGCAGACGACGAGTCGAACGGCTTCCCGCTCGCTTGGAGAGAGCCGATCGAGTTTCTCCGCCAGGTCAGCGCCCAGACGCAGTTCCGTTGATGGAGCGGGGCTCTCGTCCTGGCGACGTCGTGGTTCGGCGTGGGCCGCTTCGAGGAAGCGATTGAATCGCTGCCCGCGGTTGTAGCGGCGCTTGATGAGGTTGTCGGCAATCTTGATCAGATAGCTGACCGAGATCACATCGAGGTCCTCAAGGTGTTTCAGTTGCAGGAGCCTTGTGAAGACTTCCTGAGCGATATCTTCGGCGGTTTCAGCGGGCAGGGACTTGCGGGCGAAGCAGAAGATTCGGGTGTAGTACTGCTCGAACAGGTCGAGCACCAGATCTGCACGGGATTGAGTGATCTGCACGAAAAACTCCTCGGTGCGCGTCTCGACGGCGAGTCATGGCCGTTCGGGGCTGGGCTGCGATGAGGACCACCCTGCGTACGCGGCAGGGGGTGTAGGGAACCTGTTGGCTGGCAAGGCCGATGCCGATGTGGCCCGCCGGGCGAGGGCCGATGGCGAGGTGCCGTCCACGCTCCTGGTCTTCCTGCCGGGGAGAGTGCCTACCAGGCCTCAGACCGGCGATTGGTGGAGAGGAGGTGCCTCTCCATCTGGACAATTCGGAGGATGCCGGGCAACGGTTGCACCGACCAAGGAAGATCCTCCGCTTCCTACTATGCAGCAGCCCCCCAGCCCGTGTGCCGGAGGTGCGCGTGTTTTGGACGCAAGCTCCAGTGGCAAGTGTCACAACCGGAGCAGGTGGAATTGTGATGAATCAGACGATTGTTCTTGGCGGTGGGATGGTGGGCTCCGTGATGGCCTTTGATCTGGCTGCAGATGCGAATCGCAGCGTGACCTTGTTCGACGCGAGTGAAGAGAATCTCGCTCGGGCCGCAGCGGCCTGTGGCCGGCTCCACGTGGCCCAGGCCGATCTCTCGGATCCCGCTGCCGTACGGCGATTGGCCGATGAGGCGGATCTGGTGCTTGGTGCCTTGCCCAGCCAACTTGGCCTGGCGGCGCTCGAAGCCATCATCGAGACCGGGACGCCCTACTGCGACATCACCTTCATGCCTGAAGACGCATGGCGGCTTGATGCCAAAGCCAAACGTTCAGGCGCGGTGGCGGTGGTGGACTGTGGCGTCGCGCCCGGAATGAGCAATCTGCTCGCGGGCGTGGCGGCCCGCCGCCTGTCACCCTGCCACACCATCATCATTCGCGTCGGCGGGCTGCCCGTCGAGCGAGCGCTGCCATGGCAGTACAAGGCTGGCTTCAGTCCACATGATGTCATTGAGGAGTACCTCCGCCCTGCCCGCATCATCACGGGAGGGGAGGTGGTCGTTCGCGAGGCGCTCAGCGAGCCAGTCCTGATCGACTTTCCTGAAACGGGCACGCTGGAGGCATTCAACACCGATGGCCTTCGAAGCCTCACCGAAACGCTCGATGTGCCGGAGATGCTCGAGCAGACAATGCGATATCCCGGCCATCGAGATCTGGCATGGGCCATGAGGGAGACGGGGCTCCTCTCCGGTGAGGCGGTGGAGGTGGGGGGCCAGTGGGTCTCGCCGAGAGATGTGACCTGCGCAGTACTTTTCCCGAAGTGGACCTACGCGCCCGGCGAGCGGGACCTGACTGTCATGCGGGTCGAGGCAGAGGGCATTCTGGATGGCGTGCCTTCTCGATTGACCTGGGATCTGTACGACGAACTCGACCCGGACACCGGCTGGTCGAGCATGGCCAGGACGACCGCCTTCCCGGCAACGATCATGGCGAGGATGATCGAGTCCGGCGTGGTGTCGACGCCGGGAGTTCATCCGCCCGAGTTGCTCGCAGGGCAGGACGTCGTCCTTGAAACGATGCTTCGCGAATTGAAGGCGCGCGGCGTGACCTATCGGGAAACAGTGACCCCGCTCACCGGCGGCTCCGAGGCGTGAAGGCCGCGGCCCATTTGGACGGTTGACGCCCCGCCATGTCGTCCCCGATGAGGCTGGCGGTCCCCGGCGCCAGCGTGAGGCCCATCATGCCGTGGCCGGTGGCGATCCATGCGTCCGGTGCCACCCGGCCAATCAGGGGGAGGCCCGAGGCGGTGCAGGGGCGGAGGCCACACCACGGGGCCGCGTCGGTCTGACGCAGACCTGGAAGGAAATCCTCGGCGCCCCGCTGTAACTGCATGAGCCTGGATCTGGATCGTCGGTGGTTGACTCCCGAGAGTTCGAGGGTCCCCGCAAGACGGACTCGGCCCCCGAGGGGCGTGACCGCGATCTTGAATTCTCGCAGCACGCCCGCGCTCAACGGCGCGGGGGCTCCGGTGGCGTCGAGGTGATACCCCTTCGCCGGTTGCATCAGGATCCGGACACCGAGTCCGCGGGCCAACGGAGGTGTCCAGATGCCGGCTGCCAGGACGATTCTGGAGGCTTCGATGGGTGGGCCGTGGTGTCTGGCCAGCCGCCACACATGGCCCACGCGGCGCACGCCAATGATCTGATCGCGAAGCATCCTGCCCCGATCGTGGATGCGGTCTCGCAGGGCGGCGCAGTATGCCTCGGGATCGACGGTCCTACCGTCGAGGTGCCAAGTGACGCCACGCACCCGCGGCCCCCACGCGGGATCCTGCCTTCTGAGCTCGTCGCCCGACTGGGTCTGCGTTGAAAACCCGAGTCTCTCCATCCACGCTGTTTCCGTCGCAGCGTCACGCTCGCCTTCCTCCGTACTCCAGAAGTCACCCACGCCACTCCGCTCGGGGCGGGCGTCCGAGGGCATCGAGCTGACGAGTTCGTCGAATCCCTCGAGGCTCTTTCTTGAGAGGGCGGCGAGCACCTCCATGGACCGCGCAAAGCGGTGGGGACGACATGCGGCCATGAATCCGGCGAGCCACCGAAGAAGCGGAGCGCTTGGTCGCGGCGGGATGTACAGCGGACTCCGTCGATCGAGAAGCATGTGCAACGACTTGGGTGGAATCGCCGGCGAGGGGATGGGAGGGTGTCCCGGTGCAATCTGCCCGGCATTGCCATGAGACGCCAGCACGTCGTACTGCCCGGGGTCAATCAGGGTCACTTGGCGGCCGTCCGCGAGGAGTCGGTCGGCGATGCTCAGGCCGATCACGCCTCCGCCGATGACGGCGATGTCCAGCGGGCTGTCGAGTCGCTCCGGCACAGGGAGATGGTACGGCGGGAGGCGGAACTGCCTGCTAGGGTGCCGCGGTTCGAGAAAGGAACCTTCACCATGACGACGGGCATTGGAATACTCGGGGCTGGGGCGATTGCCCGTGTTCACGCGCAGGGGATTGCCGACGCCGGTGGGCACCTGGCCGGATTCTGTGACCCGCTCGTTGCGAAGGCCGAAGAGGCGGCGTCTTCCTGCGGAGGCCGGGCGTGGTCTTCACTGGATGAGTTCCTTGGCTGTGACCAGTTCGATCGGGTGGTGGTGGCTGTCCCAAACGAGCACCACGCTTCGCTTGCCATCGCCGCCATGGAGGCGGG
>CAYQJN010000091.1:0-8376 GCA_964417845.1 uncultured Isosphaeraceae bacterium | reverse complement strand
ATCCTGCGCCTCGAATCGGAGCTGCGAGGCCAGCCGCCCCACCAATCGCGCCGACTCGGTGAGAACGCTCCCACGCTCAATCCGAGCCAGATCGGCCTCAAGCTGCGACACCCCGAAGGCGACACTGTGCGGAGACTCCTGATCGAAGAAGAGAAAACTCCAGACCTGCCGCGGCGCCAGGGCCGCGCCGTGTACGCGGCGGTAGTTTTCGAGTGAGCCGGCCGAACGGAGGACCGCCCGCAGGAGTGCGTGATGGACCGGGATGTCGATCTCCTCCGGCGTCGCCATCAGCGGCGGCAAGCGATGCTTGAGCAGCAGCAGCACCCGGTAAACCCTCTCCAGCATCACACCCAGATCCAGAAAGACCCAGGCTTCGTCGCGGATGAGCGTGCGCCCGATCGTGCCGCCGATGCCGAAAATGGCGTGCTGCACCTGCCCGAGTAGATTCTCAGGCGATGCCTCGCCCCGAACTCCTGCATCCAGCGTCAGCCAGCACTCGTTGATCTGCTCAAACACTTCGCGGGTGAGGTACTCGCGAATCGCACGGGCGTTTTCTCTGGCGTGGTGGATTGATGTGGCCACCGAGAGTGTGTTGCCTTGGCCAAGGAGCCAGGCATGCAGGCCTGCGAACCGCACTTCATCAACACCACCCCTGACGGGCGGCGAACCCGGAAACACGTAAGAGAAGTCGGACCAGAATCGCGTAGCAGCCTCCGGCTCGAGGCCCCGGATCTCCACGGTGAGCTGCTCGGCGACCTGCAGCATGCGGCAGAGATTGGCCGCACGCTCCAGATAGCGCCCCATCCAATAGATGTTCTCAGCCGATCGAGAGAGCATGACACTCATCGAAGCAGCTCCTCGGCCAGAACCCAGGTGTCCTTACTGCCGCCGCCCTGAGACGAGTTGACGACGTACGATCCTTCCCGCAGCGCCACGCGCGTCAGGCCACCGGGCAACACGCGGATCGACTCTCCATAGAGCACGAATGGTCGCATGTCCACATGCCGCGGCGCATAGTGGTCTCCCACCCATGTCGGATGCGATGAGAATTCAACGAGCGGCTGCGCGATGTACGAATCCGGCTTGGCGTTGAAGACGGTGGCAAACTCGGCGATCTCCGACTTACTGGCAGTCGGTCCGACGAGCATGCCATATCCGCCGGCTCCATCGGTCAGCTTGACCACGAGTGAGTCGAGATTGTCTCTGATGAACGCCGCGTCCTCTGGCTTGCGGCCGATGTAGGTGTGCACCTGGGCGAGCAGCGGTTCCTCGTCGAGGAAGAACCGGATGAGGTCGGGCATCCACGGGTAGATCGACTTGTCATCGGCCACACCGGCGCCGGGCGCATTGGCAATCGTGATATTGCCGGCCCGCCACGCGTGAATGAGACCGGGCACACCAAGGAGACTTCCCGCGTTGAAGACCACCGGATCGAGGAAGGCATCGTCGACGCGCCGGTACAACACATCAACCCGTTGGCGTCCGCGCGTCGTCCGCATGGATACCTGATCGTTTTCCACGATCAGATCCCGTCCTTCCACCAGCGGCACCCCCATCTCGCGGGCAAGAAAGGAGTGCTCGAAGTACGCGCTGTTGTTGAGCCCCGGCGTGAGGACGGCGATCGAGGGACGCTCACGTCCTCTCGGCGCGGCGAATGTGAGCGCGTCGAGCAACATCTGCGGGTAGGTGTCCACAGGTTGCACGCCGTAGTTGGCGAAGATCTCGGGAAACACGCGGGAGAGCAGATTGCGATTCTCAAGCACGTAGGAGACACCGCTCGGGCAGCGACAGTTGTCTTCAAGCACCATAAACTCGCCCTGCTCGCCTCGCAGCAGGTCTACACCGGTGATGTGCGTGAACACGCCGTGCCGTGGCCGCGTCCCGATAAGCTCACGTCGGAAGTCGCTCCGCGACATCACCAGGTCGAAAGGAACGATGTTCTCACGGAGGCAACGCTGATCGCCGTAGACATCCTCGAGAAACAGATTGATCGCGGTCACCCGTTGGATCAGGCCCCGCTCCAGCGCGACCCATTCGTCCGATCCGATGATCCGCGGCACGAAGTCGAAGGGGAATGTCCGCTCGGTGCCTTCTTCCTCGCCGTACACGGTGAAGGTGATGCCCTGATTGACCAGCGACACCTCCTGCAGCGCCTCCCGTCGGCGAACTTCCGCCTGATCGAATGAGCCGAGTCCCTCGACCACCGACCGGTAGAGCCCACGAGCAGCATCATCGCTCGCCAGTGCTTCGTCGTAGCCCTTCTCGGCCGCCTTCCAGAGGGGTGCCATGCGCAGATCCTACAGATTGCGATCGATCCGCTGGGCGTGGCGAGCGGTCGAATCGCCAATTGAGGGAGGGCGCTGGCGCCGCGATCAGGGTGCTTGCCTGGGTATCGGACGCCCGTGAGGATCATCTCTGGCGTCGCCAACCTCGCTCTCAAGCGTGGCCGCCATGTCGGCATCGGTCACGTGCTCCAGACGCTCGGCGGCTGTGTGCAGATGGCTTGGGGGAATGCTCGCTCTCCCCGCCAGATAAGTCTCCCACAGACGATGCGCCCGGATGAGATGCCTCGCCTCGGCGCGTCCGGCATCGGTCAACCGCCACTTCCCTGCCACAGCATCGGCGAGCAGTCGGCGGCGAAGTTGCGACGTGACGCGGCCGATACGGGTGCCAATGCGTACATCAGATCTCCACAATCTCTCGACCTCCTGCTGCGTCATCGACACGCCTTGTTCGTCGAGACGGTACAGCAGCCCCAGCGCATCCTCCAGCGCGATTCCTGCGGCATCGCAACGCGCTCCCCACCATCTCGCCACGATTCCGCGGCCTGGCGCGCCAGCTGCCACCGCCAGGAAGATCCCGGCCGAGGCCACGGCCATCATGCCGGACGATGAGGTATCGGCGGCGCCGCTCCATATCCAACCAGGCACGGTGACCGCCGCCAGATGCCCCGCAACGGCCCCAAGCCCACCAAGCCCCGCGGCCCAGACCATCACCCACCCCATGCGCCTCGTGAGCAGCAGCGCCGCGGCCGGAGGCGCCACAAGGAGCGCCACCGTGATGATGCTCCCTACAGCCTCAAAGCACGCCACGCAGGTCGCGGCGGTCATCACCATGAGTCCGTAGTGCATCCACCTCGCGTCTATCCCCTGCGCCCGTGCGAGCGCCGGATCGAACGCGGCGATGAGCGACTCCTTGTAGAGAAGCAGCGTCCAGATCAGATTCGCCAGGAGCACCGCGGCGAGGGGCACCAGAATGCGTGGCGCATCGATCGTCCCGATGGCCACCGTATCCAGCGGCGCCAGCTCGATCGATCCGTACAAAACGCAGTTCGGATCGAGATCCACCATGTCCGCCGTCTGCACGATCAGAAGCAGCCCCAATGAGAAGAACGCCGTAAACACCAACCCCATCGCAGCCCCGCGTTCCACTCTGCCCCATCGGTGCACGAGTTGCGTGGCGAGCGCGGCGAGTACACCTGAGGCCGCGGCCCCAAGGAACATCCACCCACCACTTCGCGTGCCGCTCATCATGAACCCGAGCGCGATGCCGGGCAGGACCGCATGCGAAATGGCATCTCCCATCATGCCCATGCCTCGCACGACAAGCCAGGAGCCTGGAATCGCGCAGCACGCTGCCACCAGCACGCCAATGAGCACAATCCATCCGTCGTAGCCGAAGGTCATGAGACGTCACCGATGGGATGGGGGCTCGGCGGCGCTTCGTCGCCCCGTTCCATCGCCAGTTCGAGTTCCCGCACAATGGCATCATCGAGAACGTGCTCAACGAGATCGGCGCCGCGATCCACATGGGACGCGGCGATGTCCGCGTACCGGATCAGAAACAGTTCCCACAACCGGTGATTGCGGAGGATACGCCTTGCTGCCGCAGCCCCCTGGCTGGTGAGCCGAAATCCCTCTCCGCAGACTGCCACGTCGCCCGCCCGAATGCCGCGCCGGAGCGAGCGTTGCGCTCCGCTGTGCGACCAGCTTCGAGCCCCGTGGAGGTCCTGCAACGTCCACACCGCGCCACCAAGCACTTCGGCCTGTTCCGCTGCGGCGCGTAGGAGATGCTGCCGCGCAGTACGCACACTGAGTCTCCGGGCGTTTACCAATCGCCAGAGACCACCTCGCCTTACGCCGAAGGCCAGCGAGATGATGAACAGCCCCGTGAGTGTCAGAACGACAATCGAACCTGCAGGCAGTTTCGGAGCAGCAGCGCTGATCGAGGTGCCCAACCAGCAGGACGTGGCGCCAATCGCCCCGGCGAGGGCCACCATGCACACACAGTCATCCGTCCAGAATCGCGCCGCAGCGGCGGGAATAATGAGGAGCGCGATGACCAGGATGAGCCCTACTGCCTGCAATCCAACCACCGTGACCGTCACCGCAAGCAGCATCAACATCAGATCCAGGAGGCCTTCTCGCCGGCCAATCGCTCGCCCGAATGCCTCATCGAAGCACAGGAGCCGAAACTCCTTGGCCAGCAGCGTGCAGGCGGCGACTGCCACCACGGCCGTAACGCCAATGCCGATCGCATCGCTCGCAAGCATGGACGCGGCCCGTCCATATATGAAGGACTCCAGGCCAGCCTGATTACCCTCCGGAAGACTTTGAGCGCCACCAAGCAGCGCGATTCCGAGACCGAAGCCTCCGCCCAGCACCACGCCCATGACCGCATCTTCCTTGAGCCCAGTCACTCGTTTGAGCAGCGGTATCGACCACGATGCCAACCAACCGGCCAGCGCCGCACCCGTGAGCAGTCCCGCGAGTGACTTGCCTTCATATCCCAAGAGCTGCATCGCAATGAAAGCCCCGACCACGCCGGGCAGCATCGCATGGCTGACCGCATCCCCGAGCAGTGCCCGCTTTCGAAGTACCAGAAAGGACCCCACGACACCGCCCGCAACGCCAAGGAGGGCGGTGCCGAGCACCACCACACGGACATTCCAATCCGTCAGAAGCAGCGTGTCATACAGCGAAGCGGCAAGCATGCCTCTTTCACGACCCCTTCCCACTCCGGCCAAGTGCCGTCGCCGCCTGCTCGAGTAGCGTCAATCGACCACCATAGGTGGCGCGGAGGTTCGCGGTTGTAAGCGTCTCGGCCATCGGCCCACTGGCGACGACACGCATGTTGAGGAGCACCACATGCTCGAAGTACTCCGCGACTGTTTGCAGATCGTGGTGTACGACCACGAGCGTCGCGCCGCTGGCTCGGAGTGATTGGAGCGTTTCAACAATTGCCTGCTCAGTGGCGGCGTCCACCGACGCAAACGGCTCATCCATCAGATAGAGATCTGCGTGTTGCACCAGCGCGCGAGCAAGAAACACCCGCTGCTGCTGACCACCGGAGAGCTGGCTGATCTGCCTGCGAGCGAACTCGACCAGACCGACACGGTCCAGCGCTTCCATAGCGGCGCGTTTCTGATTGCGTCCCACCGGTCGCAGCCACCCCAGTTTGGCATAGGTGCCCATGGCAACGACGTCGAGTGCGCTGACGGGAAAGTCCCAGTCCACCGTCTCACGCTGCGGCACATACGCCACCCTGCTGCGAACCGATCGCCACGGGGCGCCGAACATGCGTACATCACCCGAGACGCGAGGCAGGAGATCCAGACAGGCCTTGATGAGTGTGCTCTTCCCGGCACCATTGGGCCCGACGATGGCAGCAAGACACCCGGCCGGGATGTCGAGATCCACATCCCACAGGACCGGCCGACGGTCGTACGCCACCGTCAGGTCATGAATGGACAAGGCCGCATTGGGATCGTGTTCCGATCCGCGGGGCAGCTGGGATGTACCGGCGACATGATGCACAGTTCACTCGGTCGTATTCGCACGTATGCCCTTGAATCCACCGGTCGGCACCCGACCACCCAGCGCCCGGGCCACCACGCTTGCATTGTGATCAATCATGCCGACGTACGTTCCCTCCCAGGTGCCCGGGGCGCCCATGGCGTCGGAGTACAGCTCGCCCCCAATAACGACGTCATGCCCACGGGCGGCCGCACCTTCCACCAGGGCCCGCACGTACTTCTCCGGAACACTTGACTCGACGAACACCGCGGGGACCTGACGATCCACGAGCACATCGACAAGACCTGTGACGTCGGCCAGACCCGCCTCAGACTCGGTAGAGATTCCCTGAATCCCCAGTACCTCAAGCCCATAGGCGCGGCCGAAGTAACTGAATGCGTCATGTGCCGTAATCAGCACGCGCTGCTGCTCGGGAATACTGGATATGGCTTGCTGCACAAATGCATCGAGCCGCTCGAGCGTGCGGATGTAGGTGGCAGCCCTGGTTCGGTATCCCTCACACCCCTCTGGATCCGCCTGACACAGCGCAATCGCCACCGCTTCAGTGGCGGCCATCCAGGCCCGGACATCCATCCACACATGCGGATCAGGATGTCCCGGCTCATCGGCCGGTTCGAGCAGATAGGTCTCATCGACCATGGCAGCGACCGGACGAACGAATCGCCCCCGGGCGGCGGCACGCTCAAAGATGTCGCCCATGCGGCCTTCGAGTTTGAGTCCGTTGTACAGCACGACATCGGCCGCCATAATCCGCCGCACGTCTGAGGCGACCGGCTTGTATAGGTGTGGATCGACGCCCTCGCCCATGATATTCACCACGGTGGCGCGATCACCGGCGACGTTTCTCGCCACGTCGGCGACCATTCCGGTTGTTGCCACGATGTCAATCGCGGCCGCTGACGCCGCTCCGTGCGACAGGCCCAATGTGATCACTCCCGCGAACCACCCGAAGAGCCCCCGAGGAACCCACTTCCCAATCCATCGTTGTGGCTTCATCACAGACCACCTTTCCAGATCTGTAGCACCTGCTACATTCTTGTAGCGTATGCTACAGTTTGTCCAGTTCGAGGTCAAGCCCCCTACGCCAGGAGTGTCTCATGTCTCGCCGAGCCAACTCGTTTGCCAAGACCAGGCAGGATCACGCCACTGAGACGGCGGAGGACTACGTCGAGGCCATTGCCGACATCCTGCGGGACCAGTCCACCTGCCGAGTAAAGGATCTCGCAGCAAAAATGGACGTCAGCCATGTGACGGTGACGCGGATCCTGCAGCGGCTCTCAGCCGAAGGTCTGATCGACAAGGATCCATACGGCCCGTGCACGCTGACGCCCGAGGGTGCGGCCATGGCCCGTCGATCACGCAAGCGGCATCAACTCCTGCTCGACTTCCTGCTGCACATTGGTGTCCCTGAGGCCGATGCAGCCCGCGATGCCGAGGGCATGGAGCATCACGTGAGCGACGCAACACTGGCGGTGATGCGGCGGGCCATCGACCACCGAGGCTGAGTCGCTGGGCAATCCATGCCTGCGATCAAATCCTGACCAACGCACGAATCCAGGGACGAACGTCACCAGACGAAGCGACCGTCTCAACTCAAGGAACAGGGCTGGCCGCCCTGCGGTCCCGCTCAACCGAGCGAGAGACGACCTTAGCTCCCACGCCTCCGGCGCGTGCCGAGGCCACCCATCGCGAGGAGCGTGATCGAGGAGGGATCAGGAATGCCACTGAACGTCAGTTCGATTTCCCCCATCGATCCCTGGGCCCATCCGTGTCCCCAGTCCATCATCAACTGAATGGTGACCGCAGCGGAAGCTTCAATCCAGATTCGATCACCAACTTCGACCAGTTCATAGGTGGCATGCTGTCGTCTGAGTGGCGCCACATCGACCAGGATCTCGGCCATGAATGCGCCATCTCGGATCCCAGGTTCGTCACTCACCGCCAACAACTCGAGCCATCCCGACGTTGACACAGTGCCGTCGAGTGTCAAATGGGCAGCGTGGCCCCACCCCACCTCGGTGCCGCTTCGAAATCTCAGCAGGCCACCGTCCGCGGCATCGCCGGAGAGGGACGCGGTCATCTCCAGCGCATCTCGCCCGTCATCGAAGACTTCGCTTGCCAGAAACGACTCGGCACCGTGCAGATCAAAGTGCGCGCCCATGTCATCTGTCTGGAATGTGAGCGACTCTCCCTCGAACCAGTTCAGCGGCACAGGGCCGCCGTGGGCCGGCGCCACGATCAGAACACCAACCATAAGCGGCAGGATCGCCACAGCGTTGCCCTTGAGCAGCCATTGCATCATATGGCTCGTCCCTTCCCTCATGCGATCCGCCATTTGCTGGTTCGCATCCGTACAGGGAGGCATCCTTGAACACCGGCAATCGGGCCCACGAACTCATTGTCTTCAATCCGATCGGTTTTCGAACACTTAGTGCCGCCAATGGCTCACCAAACGCCGCAACTTCACCAGATCTCCACACCCGCCCCCTACTGCCCAAGCGGCGGTTCCCACAGTTCGACTTTGTTGCCCTCCGGGTCCATCACCCAACCTAACTTTCCG
>CAYQJN010000090.1:0-8394 GCA_964417845.1 uncultured Isosphaeraceae bacterium | reverse complement strand
ATCGCCTGGGTGGCGGCGCCCGCCGCGCTGATGAGCGCGCCGGCGACGACCCATGTCCACGGAATGAGGTACAAAAGGAACGCCCATAGCACCCATCGCCCCAGGCGGTGGCCCACGCCAGCCACGAGTGTTTCGCCTGATGCAATCTGCCATCGTGCGATGCCCTCGGTCAGGACGTATTTCATCGCTGCGCCAAGCACAACCGCCCAAAGAACGGCTGTTCCCAGTTTGGCTCCTGCGAAGCCAGCTGTCGCCAGGTCACCTGCGCCCACGCCCGTCGCAGCGATCAGTAGGCCTGGGCCAAACAGCGCAAGAAGACCTCGGCGTGGAGCGCCGGGCTCGCTCACGTCCGCTCGAGCAACATTGACACTGCGTTGCCGCCACCAAGACAGAGGCTTGCGACGCCCCGCTTGGCATCGAGACGCTGCATCTGATTCACGAGCGTCACGAGAACTCTCGCGCCGGACGCGCCGATCGGGTGCCCGATGGCAATGGCGCCGCCACACACATTGACCTTGGATGGGTCCACGTCCAGCTCACGCATGTTGCAAAGTGCCTGGGCAGCAAATGCCTCATTGAGTTCAAAGAGGTCTACATCATCGACATTGAGACCACAGTCCGCCAGCAGGTCCCGCACACCAATTCCGGGCGCCTCAAAGAGATCTTTCGGCTCCACACCAACCGTGCTGGTTGCGATGATCTGAGCCATTGGCGTCGCGCCGAGTTCCTTGGCCATCTCTTCAGATGCCACAACCATGGCCGCGGCGCCATCACTGATCTGTGACGCGTTTCCAGCGGTCACCGTGCCATCCTTCTTGAATGATGGACGGAGCTTCCCAAGACCCTCTGCGGTCGAATCCGGCCGAATCCCCTCGTCAGCCGTGACGTCCGCCTTCTGTTTGACCTGCTCAGCGGTCAATGGAACGATCTCGGCGTCAAACCAACCGTTCGCCGCGGCTGCCGCGGCCTTGGTGTGCGACTCCGCCGCGAGCGCATCCATGTCTGCCCTGCAGATGCCATGTTTCTCCGCCGTGTGCTCTGCGGCAAACCCCATCCCCCAACCCTCAAACGCGCATTCAAGACCATCATGTGCCATGTGATCTTGAAGCGTCCCAGGCCCGAACTTGATTCCGCTCCGCACATCCGCGTAATGGGGGGCGCGGGTCATACTCTCAAGTCCACCGGCGACCACCAGATGGTTATCGCCAGCCCGAATGGACTGGTCGGCCGTCATGACAGCCTGGAGGCCGGACCCACAAACCTTGTTGATTGTCTGAGCGCTGATGCTGGCCGGCAGCCCCGCCTTCAGCGCGGCCTGACGGGCAGGATTCTGGCCAAGTCCAGCCTGCAGCACACACCCCATGATGCACTCGTCCACACGGTCGAACGCTACTCTGGCCGATGACAGGGCCGCCTCGACGGCAAACGCGCCGAGTTGCGGTGATGGAACACGCGAAAGGCCCCCGAAAAAGCGTCCAACGGGGGTGCGACGGGCGGAGAGAATCACGCTGAAAGTCATGAGCAAGGGTTCCCTTTGGGGCGGTGGAGATCGGGCCCCGATCTTGGAAGGCGAAGCGACGGGTCGGCTACCATGGCTGGTCTGACCGCACCCGACGGCGATCTGGAATCGTAGCGACTCCCCGTCCCCAGCGCGTTCAGTTGGAGGTTTCTCCATGGACCATTCAACGACCTGGACAGATGACAACCTCATGTCGCTCCAGAGCCACGTTCTCGCAACTGAACGCGCCCACCCGGACGCGACCGGGGATTTCTCATGGATCCTGTCGGCCATTTCGTTGGCAACCAAGACCATTGGAAACAAGGTCCGCCGAGCGAGAATTGAGGATGTACTTGGCGAATTGGCCGCCGAGAACACACATGGAGAGCGGCAACAGAAGCTTGATGTGATCTCCAACGACATCATCAAGTCGTGTCTGGGAAGCCGAGCCAACATTGGTGTGCTCGTCAGTGAGGAAGAAGAAGAGCCGACCGTACTCCGCACCCGGAGTGATGGGGGCCGGTACGCAGTCCTCTTTGATCCGCTGGACGGTTCGTCCAACATCGATGTGTCTGTCGGGGTCGGGACCATCTTCAGTGTTGTTCGGCTTCCAGATGGTGGTGGAGGTGGAGTTGATGCGGTGCTATCTCCGAACGCCAGAATCGTCGCCGCCGGCTACGTCCTGTATGGCTCATCAACCGTGTTCATGCTCACAACTGGCGCTGGCGTAGACATGTTCGTGTTGGACCACTCCATCGGCTCGTACGTGCTCGCCAAACGATCTGTCCGCGTGCCGAATGATCGACCCATCTACTCCATCAATGAGGCATATTCAGACCGATTCCCGGAAGGTGTTCGCTCATATCTGGGCTGGGCGCATGCCGAGGGGTACTCCTCGCGGTACATCGGGTCCATGGTTGCCGATGTTCATCGCACGCTGCTCAAGGGTGGCATCTTCATCTACCCCGCAACGAGTGATCGACCACAAGGCAAGCTCAGGCTCCTGTATGAAGCACAGCCCATGGCCATGCTCGTTGAACAGGCTGGTGGGCGGGCTGTCACCGAGACAGGAAAGCGGATTCTCGATCTTGCACCAACAGACCTCCACGAGCGCACCAGCGTCATTCTTGGATCGACCGGAGAAGTCGATCACTTTCTGCGGCATATGTAGCCCATCCCTTATGAACAACAAAGGACCAGACCTCCCATGACCGCCACCGCGACCGACACAACGCTCACCCTGGCTCGGGACACCAACCAGGCCCTTGGCATCGGACGCTTCGCGTGCGACTTCATGGCTGGAGCGTTTGGTGCGCCCAGTGACTCTGTCCAACGCCGGACGATTCAGTTCTTCGTTGACAGTGTGTTGTGTGGCCTCTCGGCGATCGCCATGCAGACGAATGCGCCACGCGTGCTTCGGGAAGAGGCACTCGACTATCGACGCAGTGGCGGCGCCACCATGTTTGGGTGTGGTGAGACGATGGCAGCCGAGAAGGCGGTCGCAGCCAACGCATCAGCAGTTCGTGAGTGGGACAGCAATGGAACCAACTTTGGTTTCAATCCAACGCTTGGTCACACGGCTGGTGAATTCGGACACAACGACTTTTACGCCGTACCGCTCGCCGCGGCGCAGATTGGTGGTCTCGACGGTGGGGCCGCGCTCCGTGGCATGATCTGCCTTGATGAGATTCGGGGTCGCCTTGCAGAGGTATTCAGTCTCAAGACGTACAAGATCGACCATGTTGTGCATGGTGCCATCGCGTCAGCGGCCGTCTATGGCGCCATGCTTGGGGCGACGCCCGAGCAGATTGAGTCCGCGATCGGCATGGTCGTCGCGCACTACATTCCATGGCGGGCCATTCGGGCCGGCAAACAGTTGTCCGATTCCAAAGGTGCTTCCGCTGCAATCAGTACCGAAGTAGCGGTGTTGTCCATGCAGCGGTCCATGCGTGGATTCATCGGACCCAAGGACATTTTCCGAAATCCGGAAGCCATCTGGCGGCAGTTTGAGCCCACCGATGGCGACGCGCCATTTGATTTGGTGCTCTCCCACACTGGTGACGACTTTGCGGTCATGGGGATGCACTTCAAACTCGGGTTGTATGAACATCAGAGTGCCGGAGCGTTGCAGGGCCTCATTGACCTCATCTCCGCAAACCCAACCATTCTTGAGCGACCGGAGGCGATTACGGAAATCCGTATCGTGGCGTACGAACCTGCCTTTGGCATCATTGGTGACCCGGCCAAGCGGGACCCACACACGCGGCAGAGTGCAGACCACTCCATGGTCTACATCGTCTCGACGATGCTCAGAAAGGCAATTGAGATGGCGGGCAGCCAGGGGAGCCCGAACATTGCAGATGGCAATGATGCATGGTGGAAGACACTCATGCTCCTCCCCGACGATTACGGCCGGGAGGCGCTGCGAGATGAGCAGACCAGAGGCTTCATGGACCGCATTGTGTTTGAGCACGGTGGCGAAGCGTACGACCGTCGCTATCCGGATGGGATTCCGACCTCAATGACCATCACACTCGATGATGGAAGCACCTTCGACAGTGGGCTGGTGATGTACCCGTCCGGTCACGCTCGAAACACGACCGCCAACCTTGAGGACATCCTCCAACATAAGGCTGTGGCGCTCGGAGATATTGCCCTCGACGACGCGAGCCCACTCATTGACCGGTTCAGCCAAGTGGCTTCACTCTCTGTTGATGAACTCAGAACGATTATGGACTTTGACATCCTGAATCGCGAACCCATCGACTGACCCGAGCGGGCCGAGGTTGGTAGTCTGTCGGCATCACAAGCCTGAGGGGAAGAATCCCCTTGGGGGGGACTGGGGATTGACATGTCGCACTCGGACCAGCGTAGAGGCCTTTTGTTGGTGTCCTGGATCTGCCAGATCATCGTTGCCGGTGTGCTCGGCATGACGATCTGGTTCAAGTTCACCGCCGCGCCGGAGTCAGTCTGGATTTTTGAGGAGATCGGCGTTGAACCTGCCGGACGCTTGTTCACAGGCGTTGCCGAAGCTGTTGCGGTGGTATTGATCCTGATCCCCCGCACGGCAATCTTCGGCGCATTGCTTGCGTTTGGGCTGATGATTGGCGCCATCGCAGCGCACCTGCTTGTCATCGGTGTCACCACACCTGTGTTTGACGTAGACGGGACAATGCAGCCTGTTGAACAAGGCAACGCGGATCTCTTTCTACTGGCAGTCATCACAGCCGTCACAGCGGCGATTGTTGTCGCGATTCGATGGAGGGCTGCGGCTGAAGCTGCCTGAGGAATCAGTCAGACAGGCGAGGCAACCTCGCTGATCCCCAGAAGACTTGCCAGAGAAGCCTTGCGAGCACGCGTACCGGCACAGGTCTTGCGCCAAGCAGTTGACAGTCGCGACCAATTCTGTATCCCCACCACAACTGCCTCGCCAATGTCAATTGACCCTGCAGCCACGTTCGCTTTGGGTCGTAGATATTCGTGGACTCAGAACTGGCGCCGTTGACCTCGATGACAGAGAATGCCCTACCTGATTGCATCGCATCGAGATCCGCATACCGGATATCGAACCGGCCATAGTGAAACTCTGGCATCGACCGGGCGATCTCATCAATCCGCGCTTCGAAGGCATGGGTGAGCAGGTGGCTCCCATCAACAAACATCGTTCCTTGACAGTGGTTCCCTGCGAATGCGAGAGGAATCTCGCCGCCCTTTGGAATCACAGACTTCCATTGATCTGCGTGTCTGGCATGAAACACTTTTGTTTGCAGTCGAAGTCTCGGGTCGGCCCAGATGAGTGACTCCAGCGTCGACTCGCCATCACCGACAACGATTGGGAACACCTTGTGGGTCAAAGAGAACACACGACCACGCGGCTCACCTGGCCTCCTCATGTAGAACACGCCCAGTTCATGGGGACCGGGATGCATGGGCTGCGCGACAAGATCCCATTGGGCGTTCCCCAGAATCTCCACGGCCACCTCATGTGATCGAGCCACCCTGACGGCGGCACCACGAAGCCCCTCATCCGGCTTCAGGACGATGGGATAGGTCAGTGCGCCGGACTCGACGAGCTCGGCGAGTGTCCGCCGAGCCACGTCCCGGTCCTCGTGTGGAATGAGCCAGGTGGGCGTCCGCCACGGCTCAGGCACGCCTCGCATGACTGCGGCCTTGGACTCTCGAAGAAAGCCGCCGTGGCCCATGTGAGGATTGGCGCACGTAATGGTGGAGGGGCCTCGAAACCGAATCCAGAGCCAGATCAACCAAGGCACGAGCGGCGCGTAGACCAGCCAGGTCGGCCAGAACTCCCACCGAAGCATCCGTCCCCACCAAATCAGCAATGTGCGGCGGCCGTCTCTGGTCGCCAGGAGACCCATCAGGCGTACTCCGACGACGAAGATGATGACCGCCACCACAAACGCCACCCAACGGTTACCGATCAGGTGGTTGACTGGTTGCCAGATCCCCTCGCCCAACACAAAAACAGTGAGAACCACCACGGGCGTCCAGACCAGGACAGCCACGGCCGTCCATACTGCAAACCGGACTGCACTTGTTCCGACTGCTCCAGCGGCCATGTACACCGGAAGACGCATTCCAGGCACAAATCGGCTGAGCAGGACCAACCACCATCCCCGTTGGTTGATCCAAGCAGCGATCGCGTCCACGCGATCCGCAGGCAGTCGCCTGCGAACCGGCCCCCACCCCAGGATGCGGCGACCAAACACCCGACCAACTGCATAGAGCGCCACATCCCCCGTGAACAAGCCGATGTAGACGCCGATCAAGCCAACCCAGAGCGGCAATTCCCCTCCGTGGATCAGGAGTCCGACCGATACCGACGTTGGATCCTCAAGGATCCAGGTCCCGAGCATGATGAGCAGGACGGCAATCACGGCAGGTGTGTCGCCGCCAAGTTCCAGCCCGCCCGGAAGCACTGGAAGCGGGGCGGTTGCCACAGAGGTCAACATGTCAATATGAGCCAGATCCGTCGACCGATCGCATATTGAGTCGAACAAACCCGCACAGTGACACACTGAATCCGCCGAGCCCAACCCAGGTCCAGAGACCGCCGTCACCCATGATCATCAGTCCACACCCAGACACGGCCAGCACCAGCCAGAAGCCCGCGGACACTCCACCAACTCAGACTCCGGCTTGAGAAGGCCCATCTTCCGCAGATCTCGAATGCTCATTGGGCAGGCTCCGTAGAGAGCATGAAGTCGATCGTCCGGTGGGCTGCAAATCGCGCGGCGCCGGAGTGCATGCGAACCAACAGGAGGGGGCCCTGCCACCGTTCCGCCATGTAGTAGTGGATTGGGCTGAACATACTGCCTCGCCATCCGCCCCGCGTCGCGCCCAGCATGAGGAGGTCCGCTTCCGACGCCGCCTCAAGGAGGGTCGCGGGAATGTCGGCACCAACCATCACCCGCAGTTCAACCGGCCAGTTCACACCTGGAACATCGGGCGTCCCGTCCTCTCTGAACAGATCCAGTTTCAGCTGCTTCGTCGCCGCCTCGACTTCCTCCTGCGAAGCAACAACCCGAACCGCCTCAATAATCGTCGACTGTCCAGCAAGCCGGCCAGCAAGCCCGATTGCAAATCGCCCCTGCTTTGGATGCGCCACTGGAATGACGATGCGTCCCGGCTCAGGCGGCACCGATCCACGAACAATCACTGTGTCGCAATCCGCACCCTTGATGACGGTATCAATCTGCTCTCCAATCACTGACCGCAACCGCCGTGGTCCACGCTTTGGACCGGTCCAGCCCATGATGAGCGTACCGATCCCGCGTTCCCGAACGGTCTCGACAATTGCCTGACCTGGATGCCGGCTGACTCGCACCAGCCCAGCCACTTCGCGACCACTCGCTTCGGCAAACGCCATCGCCTTCTCGACCACCGTCCTCCCAGCTTCGACGAACGGCTCAGTGGAACCGTATGGGAGTTGCTCAGGAACCTTGACCACATTGAGAACGGTCACAGCGGTGTCTTCCGGATCAGTCAATTGCGCCGCAAGCTCGACGAGCGCGCCAGCTGTCGCTGGATTCGCCACTGGGACCAGAATCTGATGGGCGGACTCTATCTTCTGCGCAGCCTGCTCATAAATGACAGGCGAAGCACGAAAGGCGTGTTCTTGGGATCTCGACCATGCGTAGTAGATTCCCAATCCAATGGCCACCCAACCAGCCGTCAGCCACAGCGTCAGCGGTTGGGACGCGAGCAACCAGCCGGCGAGTGCCGTCTGCCCAACTGCCGCGAAGATGGGCACGATGGGACCACCTGGAACAACGTAGCCATACCGCAACTTGTCCCCGTACTTTCGCCGAATGACGATCGAGGCGATATTCACCATGGCGAACACAAGCAGGAACATGGCGCACGTGGCCGCAGCCACCTTCTCTGCGTCAAGCAGAAGGGCGACCGTGATAATCAACACGCCGCTCGCTCCGAGCGCTATGGACGGTGTTCGTGTTGTTGGTGACACGTGTGAGAGTGCCGCAGGAAGGAATCGGTCGCGACCCATGGCGAATGAGACGCGGGTCGATGAGAACGTCGTGGCGTTGAGCGCGCTCATGGTCGACAGAACCGCGCCTATCACGAGCAACAACGCGCCGAGGCCCCAGGGCAGGAACGCATTGGCCGCCACAGCCACTCCTGTCTCGCCAAGACCCGCCAGATACCGCCAGGTCTCACCAGCGCTCCATCCTGTGCTTGAGAGCACATCCTGGGGAATCACCAAAGCGCCAAGACACACGATGGCGACGAGGATGTAGATCGGAATCACGATCAGGAGAGACAGGAACACGGCCTTGGGGATGTTCCGCCGAGGCTCAATCACCTCCTCGCCCGCTTGCACGATGATCTCATATCCCTCGAATGCAATGAACGTCAAG
>CAYQJN010000089.1:0-8476 GCA_964417845.1 uncultured Isosphaeraceae bacterium | reverse complement strand
GGCGATCGGCGGTCACCCAGGTCTTCCAGCTCTCGTCCTATGTCAACTTCGTGCTCGCGCTGCTGCTCGGAGTCTCCCTTGCCTTCCAACTCCCGCTCGTTCTGCTGCTCGGCGGATGGCTGGGGCTTCTCGATGCGCCGATGTTGCGATCGAAGCGCAAGTGGGCGCTGCTTGTGTGCGCCGTCGTCTCAGCGATTACGACCCCAGCGGACGCATTCTCGATGCTGCTCATGCTGGTTCCGCTCTACACGCTGTATGAGTTCGGCATCGTGCTGGTCGCGACGCTCCCGGCAGACCGTGTGGCTGGCCGCGCGAGTGACGGCGATGAAGCTGCATGAGCCAGACTGAAGCACTGGACCTGGCAATGATGCGCCGCGCGATTGAGCTAGCCACGCAGGCTGCGTCACGAGGCGACATCCCCGTCGGCGCCGTGGTGTACAGGAATGAAGAGATACTCGGCGAGGGATACAACAGACGCGAAGTCGACGCCGACCCCACCGCGCACGCTGAGATCGTAGCCATGCGTGCTGCTGGTGCCCATCTCGGCGCATGGCGGCTCAACGAGTGCACAATGGCCGTGACGCTCGAGCCCTGCGCCATGTGCGCAGGTGCCATGGTCAATGCCAGGCTGGGTCGAGTTGTCTGGGGCGCCGACGATCCGAAGGCCGGGGCCTGCTGCTCGCTGTATCACATTCACGCGGATCCTCGCCTCAATCACCGCCTTGAGGGGCGTGGCGGGGTGTTGCAGGAGGAGTGTGTGCAGCTGCTCCAGAGCTTCTTCAAGTCGAAGCGAGGTCGATGATCTCGCCCAGGAGTGTGGTGGCATAACACCCCTTCGCCAGCGTAAATGTCAACTCTACGAATGGACCGTCGCCGTCGAACCCCGATGAGGCATGGGGATTGATGACGGGAACGAGAAGCGGGCGACGCGTCCCCGCGGGCGCCCGATCACCGACCATCGTCTCCAGCGTGCACCCGATTGCCTCAATCGAGGCGATTTCCAGTTCGTCCGCCCGGGCCCCCGCCCGCCTCATGCGGCGTCCCCACATCGGGCCAGTGGGCGAAACGCCCGGTCCGGATCCACCACAGGATTCCAGGAGCCGGTCGTGGCTCCAGGTGATGTCGCCCTCCAAGGGTGGCACCGCTCCATCGGTCGTCAATCGGCGTGCCAGAACCTCGTTGAAGATCAGCGACTGCGCCGAGTCGGTCCACAAGCGTCGGAGTGAACGCGGGAGCGCCTCAATCACGCTCGCCGCCGATTCGCCAGCGCTCAATCGTTGCAACGTGCGACGCTCCGGCCCCCATGACGCCGGCCACTCGGCCCGCGCGCGCGCGAAGTCTCGCTGCTCGAAGAGGCCGCGTCGATTGGACTCCCCCCCCGGCCAGTCAGGCCCGCCCTGCCCCAGCCAGGCCGACAACAGATCCTCATACTGCCCCTGTAACAGCCTGGCACCCAGCACGCTGTTCGCCCCCCGGTGACCAAACCGTTGTGACCCGAATCGATTGGGAAGCCCGAGCTGTTGCAGTGTCTGCATCCGCCGGTGCAGTGAGGGCGCCCGCGTTGGATCGAGGTGACGGACTCGAATGATGAACCTGTTACCCGTCAAATGGCCCAGTCGAAGCCGCCTTGGGTGCCGGCTGGCGTGCAGCACACAGAGTTCGTCTGAGTCAATCAGCGATGCAGCCCGATCCTGGTCGGTCTTGACGGTGACCCACTGCAGCGTCACGGCGGCGCGGTCCTTCATGCCCGCCCATCCGATGGCGGATGGCTTGACACGAAACGCCTCAGCAATCCGAGACACCATCGTTCGATGGTCCAGGCCTCGCTTTCGGACCCACAGCGCGAGGTGATCCCCAGACCCCTTCGGCTCAAACTCGGAGACCTCCTCAACCAGGAAGTCCTCGGGCTGAGCGCGAATGATCGGCTTGGGCATGTCCCTCACAACCAGCCGGTGTCCTCATCGTCGTCCGGAAGCGGATCGATATCTCCGAGCGTGCCCTCCTGCTCGACCTCGTCGAGCACGGACTCGCTCACGAAGATCGGGACTTCAGCGCCTACCGCCAGTGCGATGGCATCCGAGGGCCTCGCGTCGATCTGAATCTCCTCTTCGCCCTGCTCCAGACAGAGCATGGCGTAGAACGTCCCATCGCTCAGGTCATGTATCACGACCCTCGCCAACCGAGCGCCGAGGCACACGATGACGGACGAAAGGAGTTCGTGGGTCAGCGGCCTCGGAATGGGAATGCCCTTGATACGGCGTTCGATCGCGAATGCCTCAGCCACGCCCACAACAATGGGAAACCGGCGATCGCCATCGACCTCGGTCAACTCAATCAACTGGGCTTCACTCATCTCGCCAATCAGGATGCGGGAGAGTGTCATCTGAACATCCATGGACCGGGTCCTCCGAGCGGGCCATTCTAATGGCGATTCCGGGACCACCGCCAAGGGGGGCGGTGCGGTACGATAGACCGATCTGGCATGCATCTGCATCCTCTGGATGGAGCCCCCATGAATACCACCCCCCATGTCTTCACCTCTGAGTCCGTCTCGATGGGTCACCCAGACAAGATGGCCGACCAGATTTCCGACGCCGTCCTTGATGCCATGCTCTCGGTTGACCCCAACGCCCGCGTCGCATGCGAGACGATGGTGACCACTGGCCTGGCCGTTATCGCCGGCGAAGTGACCTGCGAGGGGTACGTGGACATCGCGTCTGTCGTGCGAGAGACAGCCAGGCAGATCGGATACACGGATGCCCGAATGGGATTCGATGCCGACTCATGCGCTGTCATGGTCACACTGGACAAACAGTCCCCCGATATCGCGCAGGGCGTTGACAGCGGTCGCGGACTGCACGAAGAACAGGGCGCAGGTGATCAGGGACTCATGTTCGGCTTCGCCTGCCGTGAGACCGAATCGCTAATGCCACTTCCAATCGATCTGAGCCACCGCCTGGTCGCCAGGCAGGCCGAGGTGCGAGCGGCAGGAGGCATCCCCCACCTTCGACCCGACGCCAAAGCGCAGGTCTCCGTGCAGTACGACGGACTGACACCAACCTCGGTCACGGGCGTCGTGCTCAGTACGCAACACGGCCCCGAGTGGAGCACGCGACACGATGACCTCCAGGCCGAGGTGATCGAGCACATCGTCAAGCCGGTCCTCGGCGACTGGTGGCATCAGGACATCACGCACTGGATCAACCCAACCGGAAAGTTCGAAGTAGGTGGCCCTCTGGGAGACTGCGGACTGACGGGCCGCAAGATCATCGTGGACACCTATGGTGGCCGCGGCCGCCACGGCGGCGGCGCCTTCTCAGGCAAGGACCCAAGCAAGGTTGATCGAAGTGCTGCTTACATGGCGCGATACATCGCCAAGAACGTCGTGGCCGCGGGCCTCGCCGACGTCTGCGAGGTCCAGCTCTCCTACGCCATCGGTGTTGCCAAGCCAACGTCAGTCCATGTGGACTGTCAGGGAACCGCTACGGTGCCCGAGGCGGCCATCGTCGAGGCGATCGAAAAGACCTTCTCGCTCACTCCATCAGGCATCATCTCGTCGCTGAATCTGCTCCGACCAATCTACACGCCGACCGCCGCTCACGGCCACTTCGGTCGAACACCTGATGAAGGTGCCCCAGGCACATTCACGTGGGAGCGCACAGATCAGGTGTAGGCTATCAAGACGGCTGCTGCACTGGAGGCCGGGGGCGTGTTAGCGCGGGGCGGGGCGGGGCGCGGCCCGACGAGTCGCCTTCAACCACATCCTTCGCAAGGCCGCCCGTTTTCCAGACCTGTTTCCATCTTCACTGGATGGAAGCGGCCTCTCGGACCGCGATGCACGCCTGGCCGCCGCGATTGACCGAGAGGTCACGACCCGCTGGCTCACCCTGAGGGCCATCATTGAGCCGCATCTCAGACAAGCATGGCACCAGCAGCACGACGCGGTCCTGACGGCACTGCTGGGGGGAGCCGCACAACTGCTGCTGCTCGACCGCGTCCCGGATCATGCCGCGATCAACGAGGCCGTCGCATGGTGCCGCACGACGCCCGCGCGACGAGCGTCTGGAGTCGTCAATGCTGTCCTTCGGAAGATCGCCACGCAGCGCGGTGAGCCGCTGACAGAAGTGGACCCCGACAACCCGAACCATCTCATCAAACGCGATGGAACCGGCTGGGCCATGACCACTCCACTGGCCAGCGGGCCGCCACTCACAGTCCTTGCGGCGCAGAGCGGATGCCCAGTGCACTTCCTCCGAAGCCTGGAAGCCAATCTCGGCGCAGCGGCGGCCCACCAGATCGCACTGCACTCGATTGCATCACCGCCCGTCATCGTCTCTGGTGCGGGAGCTCACGACGATCTCAGTTCACATCAGCAGCCGGGGTTTCAGGTGCTGAGACCAGGCGGGGAACTGACGGGGGTACTCACGGCCTTCCCCGACGCCGTGGTCCAGGACCCGACCGCCGCCGCGGCGTGCCAGGCGACCGGTGCCCTTGCCCCGATCAATATCGTCGACTTCTGCGCGGGGAAAGGAACGAAGGCCCGACAACTGGCCTCCCTCCATCCAGGGGCCCGCGTGATTGCCTCAGACACCAGTGCTGCGAGGATGGCCGACTTGCAGGCACTGGCATCGTCACACCCCAGAATCGAAGCAACGCCCCAGAAGGAGCTCATGGAGCACGCTGGCACCATCGACCTCCTTCTCCTTGATGTCCCTTGCACCAATTCTGGCGTCCTGGCCAGAAGGTCGGAAGCGCGATTTCGCCAATCCGAGTCGATCCGGACCCAGTTGCGGGACCTTCAGCGGCAGATCGCCGCCGACGCGCTGGCCCTCCTGAAGCCGGGGGGAAGTCTCGTATGGGCTACCTGCAGCATCGATCCGGCCGAGAACGAGGCTCAGGTCTCCTGGCTCTGCCAGTGGCATCAGTTCGAGGTAGCCACCATGCGGTCCGAGGTCGGCCATGGAAGTCCTGGTGGAGACCCAGCCGAATGGCGTGATGGCGGGTTCTTCGCCGTCCTGAGAAAGCCCGACCAGCAGCCTGCGTCCTCGGGCTGATCGGGCGGTACACTCCCCCGCTTCGCATGCAGCAGCCACCTTCAAGTGCGGGTGGCGTGGAGCGCACCATGCAGATCGATACGCTCATCTCACCAGAGATCATCCGCGTGCCACTCCGCGCAGAGACGCGGCAGGATGCGATCCGCGAGTTGATCGAACTCCTTGCCGCCCGAGGTGACGTCACAGACGTCGAGTCAGCCTATGACACAACATGGGCTCGGGAGCAGGAGCGAACGACCGGCATTGGTGAGGGCCTGGCCGTTCCCCATGGACGGTGTACATGCATCGATCACCTGGTACTCGCCATCGGCGTCCCCTCCGACCCCATCGACTTTCAGTCGTTTGACCAGAAGCCGGTTCGGCTGATCGTCCTCGTGCTCTCCCCTCCCGATGACACCGCTTCACACATACAGGTGCTTGGTGGCATCAGCCGGCTTCTGAGTGACCGTCTGACACGCGAAGCGGCGTACTCGGCAGAGACGTCGGAGGAACTCGCCCGGATTCTTTACGGCGCTGGCTGACGCAACTCCACTGCCGCCCTCTCGGCTCGATACGCAGCCAGTTCCCTTTGCAGGTCGGCGGCGGCCGACTCGTCAAGGGCTCCCGCGGCGGACTCTGCCTGCGCCGCGGCACCATCCGCTGCGGCAACATCTCCCTCCGCCAGTTGAATCCGGGCCAGCGTGATCCACGCGAGCGCATCGCCTGGAACGGCAGCCACATATCGATTGAGTTGTTGCACTGCCACACCAAGGTCTCCTCGGCCGAGTGCGGAAAGCGCTGCGTACTTCAGAACGTCTGGACCTGAAGACAAACGACCCGCCAGGGCCAGATCACCTCGAGACAACGCCCACTGTACGGACGTGCGTCGCAATCGATGCCAGTCAATCTGATCAAGCAACACCGCATCGACCCAACTCGCCACATCCTCCGGCGATTGAATCGCCAGACGCACCATGAATCGCTCTTCAGCCAGATCCTCGTTGGGCTTGGCGATCGCTGCGGTGGCATCGAGCAATCTGCTGGCTTGTTGCAACTCGCCCAAACCGACGTGCAATCTGGCTGCCGCGCGCAGGTGGTTCGGATCATCTGCCAGTCCGATCCCACCATGCCACAGCGACCCGGCACGCCGATACCACCTCAGCGCCTCTGCTGCCCGCTGCGACTCGGCGCCGGTGAGCACAGCACCTCGCTTCGGCGGCGCCGTCACGCGTTGGCGGAGACCTGCCGCAAGTTGATCGGCCCTCCAACCTGCGCCCTGAGAGGCAGCAGCCTGCAGCGTCAGAAGGAGCGCCACGCCAGTAACTGCCAGAAACCTGACTCCGGCACCGGTCAACCGCCCCTGCTTCTTGAGCACTCGGCGATGAAACGAGCCATGCGCGTCACTCAAGACGCGCCACGACTTCCAGAGAAGCCAGGTCATGACCGATGCCGCTCCAAGCGACATCAACATCGGCACCAGCCCGTATGCACCCCGCCACGCCAGAAACGCCAGAATCATCACGATCGCCAGTGTGATCTCACCGGCCATGCTCAAATCCCACGTACGGCTCGGCCGCGGCGCGCCTTCCCGACGAACCGGTGCAATCGCCGGGCGCGACCACTGCATCGCCAAGGCATCGTTCGGGCACGCCTCGATACAGTCGGTGGTTTTCATGCATCCCACATCAATGACCTTGCCCCAGGTGGCAACCTGTTCGTGCACACGGACATTCGATGTACACGCGGCCGTGCAGTGGGCGCATCCCTCGCACGCATCGCTCACCGTCACACGCCGCAGAGACAATCGATCAATCGGCGCAAAGAAGCCTCCATAGGGACATGCGTATGTGCAAAATCCTTTGGCTCCCAGAACATAGACAGTCACGAATCCACAGAGAAAGAGAAAGACGACGGCCACCCAGAATCCCGGCATCGTCGCCCAAAGATCTCGCGTCAACAGTTCAAGGGAGAAACCATGCCACGCTGGCGTTCGGCCCTCAACGATGGGAGCCCAAACCAGCCTGTAAGCGATGGGCCAGAGAAACATGTAGCAGGCCAGCGCCAGAGGGGCCATCATCAACAGTCGACTGCGGAATGCCCGAGGACGGATGCCGGCCTTGCGAAGGAGTCGAAGACACCAATCCTGCAGCAGGACAACGTGACAGCCCCATCCGCAGAACCAGCGACCGAGTACTGCTGTAGACAAGAGTGCCAAGGCAAAGAAGATCGCGCCCGCATTGATAATGCCGTCAGCCACCGTCTCGATGGCTTCGGACGGCTCAACTGGCGATAGCGTCTTCCATCCAAGTGGGAGTCCGATCCACCAGACCAGAATGTGCAGGATCATTGCCACCTGCACGATGACCAGCACTGTCAATCGCCAGCGCCAACGCCGCCCCCAGCCAATGACACGCGGCGTCTTCTCGGGGAGTACCCGCAGCGGCACCTCGGTCGTCGTGCGTGGATTGCAGGCCACGCAGCCACTCTACTCGCTCCGGGTGATCGGATCGACTCAGCCGACGGACTCACGCCATGTTTGCCGGAACGCAGCCCGCTCAGATCTTGGCAGGGACGACTCCTCAACGGCCAATCGCAGCTTTCTAAGCGCCTTGTTCTGAATCTGCCGCACCCGCTCCTTGGTCAAACCGATCATGCAGCCTACTTGGGCAAGCGTGCGCGGCCGCTCGTGACGCAGCCCTGCCGCATCCCCCGGACCAATTCGGAATCGATGATGGATGACCTCGCGCTCGACGTCGGTCAGCTCGGCCTGATTGGCCAGAACAAACTGCTTCACTTCTTCAGCACTGTCCCGAAGCTCATCCGCTCGCCGCTCTTCCGGATAGTTGGAGCGCTCAAACTCGGGGTCAAAGGTGGCACCGAACCTCTGTCGGTACCGCAAGTGCTTGCTGCCGTGCCGCGAGAATGCCTTGAGGATCGCGCGGCAGGCATAGGTGGAGAACTTGAAACCCCGCCCGATGTCGAATTTGTCGATGCTCCGCAGCAGGGCCATGTTTCCCTCGCTGATGACATCACCAAACTCCATGTCGCCCATGCGAATGCGTTTGGACATCGCCAGCACCAGCGCGAGGTTGGCCTCTGCAATCTGATGTCGCAATTGCTGAGCGATGCGATACCAGTGAAGGAGGTCTCGCCGCTGCCGCACACCTGGCCGGGCAGATTTGATCCGATCCTGGGTGCGGCGGACTCGGTACCGGGCATAGTTGTACTGGAGAAAGATGATCCGCTCTTCGGCCGCGGTCAGCACCACGGACGACCTCTCTCGCCGTGGACTCTGTTCGGCAGTGGCCATCGGGTCCATGAGGGGGCGATACCACCCGACATCCGCCTTGCGGACCTCAGGGGCTTCGTCAAAGATCTTCCGCTCGGCACACCGGCCATCAAAGTGCTCCGAGGGCACAAAATCGACCTTGGGGGCCATGATT
>CAYQJN010000088.1:0-8480 GCA_964417845.1 uncultured Isosphaeraceae bacterium | reverse complement strand
GGTTGCGAACGATGCGTGGCAACCGGTGCGATTTCGACGAAAACCGCTGATCAGGGTCTCAGGAATTCAGATAGACCGGATTAGGATCCGGCCGTTACCAGCCGGTCCGCGTTGAGGGCGAGCAGGTCATCCACAATGAACTCACCGTCACGGCGGATGACCTCGTCATCAAAGATGATCTCGCCGCCTCCGTAGTCACCGCGCTGAATGAGGACGAGATCCCAGTGGATATCACTGCGATTGCCGTTGTCAGCATCCTCGTAGGCCTGCCCGGGCGTGAAGTGCAGGGAGCCGGCGATCTTCTCATCGAACAAGATGTCCATCATGGGCTCCCGGACGTACGGGTTGAACCCAATCGCAAACTCACCAACGTGGCGGGCCCCATCGTCTGTGTCGAAGATCCCGGCGAGGTGTTCCGCCCCCACTTCGGCGTCGTGATCGACAATGCGCCCGTCCTTGAATGTCAATCGAACCTGGCGAAACGTGGTTCCCCGGTACACCGTCGGCGTGTTGAAGTGAATCACACCATTGACCGAGTCACGCACCGGGGCCGAGAACACCTCGCCATCCGGAATGTTGTGCGATCCGGTGCAGGCGACTGCCGGAATGTCCTTGACTGAAAACGAGAGGTCCGTGTCGCCGGGGCCTACCAGATGCACGCGGTCGGCACGTGCCATGCGAGCCTGAAGCGCACTGGCGGCATCAGCCATCGCTGCGTAGTCGAGCGTGCATACGTTGAAGTAGAAGTCCTCAAAGGCCTCCGTGGAGGATCCTGCCAATTGCGCCATCGATGAACTCGGCCAGCGGAGCACGCACCACCGCGTTCGGTTGACTCGCTCCTGCATGTGAACGGGATTCATGTAACACCGACCCCACGCCTGCATGCGTTCGTCGTCCACACCGGCCATCTCATTGATGTTGGAGCCACCGCGGAGCCCGATGTACGCGTCCATCCGCTGCATGCGATCAAGATCGCTGGCGGCCATGGTCTCGAACTGCGCATCCGCGCCGGACTCGACCAGCGACCGAAGCACCCGGTTGGAGCGAATGGCCACGTGCGGGTGTGCACCGCACGTTCGAGCGGCCTCGATCAGTGCGATGACCATCGCATCAGGAATCTCAAACGCTTCAATCAGCACATGCTCGCCAGCCTGCAGTGCCGTTGAGTGAGTGGTGAGCAGCGTTGCCAGATCGGTCATTCGTGAGTCGCGCATCGAGATGGATCCTCAAGCAGAGTCTGGCCCGAGCAGCCGCGCGACCTGCGCCGCCAACTCGGATCCGGGGGCGGGATCATCGCGGAAATGCAGGTCAATATGCAACTCCGCGCTCTGGGGAACCGCGTGCGTCCATCCGCAGATGCGGCTCTCAGGGCGGCTCCCACCCGACCAGAAGCCATCCTCTGCTCGACCGACGGCCGCCCTGCCCGCTGATCCCGGATGGGCATCCCATCGCTCTTCTGTCGCGCCGAGCAGTGCCGCATCGAAGTCGACGCGTTCATCGGTGCGGGTTCCCACGACCAGAACGGCATTCTCTTCTCGAGGCATGAATTGCCGGTAGGCACGATCGAGGAGTCGTCGGATCCGCCTTGACTCGTCAATGAAGCCGTCGGGCAGACCGATGGCGAGTGAGACGTGCGTTCCTTCCCACGGCGCAACCACCCGCACGGCGCCAACTTCGAGTCCCGACTCGTCCCGCACCGTCAACTCGTCTCCGATGCGGGCCATCTCCAGAAACTCGCTGGCCCGAACCACCAGATCCTGCATCAGTTGGTCGTCGGCCCCAGGAGCCCACCGGATCCGAACCAGCAGCGAACGCTGGATGTGCTCGAGCACCCGAAGACGCGGCGAAATCTCCAACTGGCGCCCGGACCGCCCACCTTCGTCAAGCCGTTTGACATGCAGAAACCAGTGATGTCCACCGGAGTTCACCCGAAAGTCACAGGTCCTACCAGACGGTGTCTCGACCTCGATCTCCAGGTCGCAATCCGCTCGATGGAGTCGGTCTGCCACCATGGCCTCGACCCAGAGATCGAAGAATCGCCGGCGCCGGCCCTGGGCTTCAAGCGAGTCGAGCAAGGCCCCGAGCGTGGGGTGTCCGTGCCATGCCCGAACACGCTGAAGCAACGCCGGGTCGAGCATGCGGCCGAACTGATCGAGGCCCCCGCGTCCCTGGCTCACGAGGCGGACCACCCGGGGACCGCGTGATGCGCCCGGTGAGGCGGGACTCTGCAAGTGTCGCCAAGCAAGGGCACCGAAGGCCAGAGCGCATCCAGCACATCCGAGAGCGGGGCATCACCCACCCGGACGCCTCTGGAGCGTGCCAGCAACTGGCTGGCCTGCCGGCGGCCCAGCGTCGTCGAAAGGGTCACACGCCCGTCGGTGTACACCCGATCACGAACCGGCGTTCGCCGTTCCAGGAAATTGACGGCGCGAGCATCCGACGTGGGAACTGTGATCTCGACGTCGACCTGTGGACCAATGGCGTGCTCCCGAACAATCTCGGTGAGCCGTTCAAGCCCCTCCCCCGTTGCAGCAGATACTGGCAGCGCGTCGGGATGCGCCCGCAGCCAACGCAGCATCGCGTCTGGACGATCCATCAAGTCGGCCTTGTTGAGCACCAATTGTCGTGGCTGGTCGGTCGCACCAATGGCGTCGAGCGTCTCGAGCACCGCGTCAAACTGTTGTTCGGCTGTCGGATCTGAGACGTCGAGCACGACGAGCAACAGCCTGCACTGCACCGTTTCCTCAAGCGTGCTTCGGAATGACGCGACGAGGTGGTGCGGCAGGTCGCGGATAAACCCGACCGTATCACTGAGAAGTACGCTGTTGCCGTCTCCCAGCATCCACTGTTCGACACGCGTCGAAAGCGTCGCAAACAGTTTGTCATGTGCAAAGGCGCCGCCCTCGGTGAGATTGTTGAATAGCGTCGACTTCCCGGCGTTGGTGTACCCGACCAGACCTACCGTGTAGTGGTCTTCGTTGCGGTGCGTGACCTCACGCTCCTTGCGAGCGTGGATGCCATCGAGTTCTCGCTTGAGTTGCCCCAGACGGCGCTGCACCAGCCGCCGGTCGATCTCCAGTTGCTGCTCACCAGGACCGCGCGTTCCGATGCCTACGGGTGCTCCGCCCGTCACCTGCCCGAGGTGGTCCCACATGGCCCGCAGACGAGGGTAGGTGTACTCAAGCTGCGCGATCTCGACCTGCAACTTGGCGGCATGGGTCGTGGCGCGGCGGGCGAAAATGTCAAGGATCAACTCACTGCGATCAATGATCTTGACCGACAGCGATCGCTCCAGGTTTCTGACCTGTGCTGGAGTGAGGTCGTGGTCGAAAATCGCGATGCCCGCGTTGGTCTCCTGCACCAGGAGGGCGAGCTCTTCGACCTTGCCCTTACCGAGAAAGGTCCGCCCCACCGGCTTGGATCGTTTCTGCGAGAGGACGCCGATGACCTCAGCACCGGCGGTTGAGGCCAGCGCCTCCAGCTCAGCCAGTCGATCGTCCAGGCTGACGCGGTCTCCCGGGAGCCTGACCGCCACCAGCACAGCACGCTCGCGCGCGACCTTGAGCTGCTCCCGCTGCATCTGCGACATGGGTGAGAATGAACTCTCCTGTGGCGGCTACGATGGCCCTGACGACGGACCGAACCCGCTTCGGGACCGATCGTACGACACAGATCCCTCAGCGACGAGCCGGCCATCATGAATATCCGACAAATCCTCCCCCCCATCCTCCTCCTCGGCTTCGGGCTGCTGCTCGTCGCCGAGTTGCCCACCGCCATTGCCGGACGGGCCCGCAGTTACGACTGGTTCAGCCCACTGATCGACACGCGTGCCTATCTCATGGATGCATACGTGGAGCAGATCGACGAAGAGGCCATGAAGGAAGCCGTCCTGACCGCACTGACCGAGAGCCTTGATGATCCGTACACCGTCTATGTGCCACCGAGCGATGCCGACGACTTTCAGAAGGAACTCAGCGGTCACTACGTGGGCATCGGTGCCCACGTCCGCGGCGACGACAAGCGGCTGCGGATTCTCTCCCCCATGGATGGCTCGCCTGCCCTTGCGGCCGGCATCCGATCGGGAGACCTCGTACTGAAGATCGATGACTGGGACACGCTCGACCAACCCGTGTCCGACATCATCGACCACCTGCTCGGTGAGCCCGGCTCAACCGTCGCTGTCACGGTGAAACATGAGGACGGCGAAGAGGAAACACTTGAGGTGATTCGCCAACCCATCACAGCGCCGACCGTCAACGGGCTGATGCGACGAGATGGAACATGGCGGTATGCCATCGACCCCTCTCCGGGAATCGCGTATGCCTGCGTGTCGCAGTTCACGATGGACACCGTTGGGCAACTTCAGGAAGCACTGGGACCACTTCTCGGCGCCGGAGCACTCGAGGGTCTCGTCCTCGACCTCCGAAACAATCCGGGCGGCGCGCTCCCGGCGGCCATCGCCATGTCCGATCTCTTCCTTGCCGAGGGTGACATTGTCAGCATCGGCGCGGCTCGGGAAGATCGCGAAAGTGAGCGGCGGACTGCCTCGGCCACGCCAGGGGACCTGCTCGAGGGCCTTGAAATCGTCGTGCTGATCGACGATCAGTCGGCATCGGCCAGTGAGATCGTGGCCGGCGCGTTGGCGGACAACAACCGTGCGAGGATTGTTGGCGAGCGATCGTTCGGAAAGGGCTCGGTGCAGGAGGTTCGCCCCCTCGATGACGAGCATGGCATGATCAAGTTCACAACCGCGTACTACTACCTGCCCAGCGGACGCAACCTGCATCGTCGCCGGAATTCCCCCGATGCCGCATGGGGTGTCGATCCGTCTCAGGGATGCGTCGTGTCTGAAACCCCCCAGGACATGATGGAACGCATCGGTAATCGATGGACATGGGACGCCATTACGGACGACGAGCCCGATATCCCCGAGTCCCTCGATGACACGTGGTTCCGCGATGCGTACGGCGATGCCGCGCTGGCGGAGGCAGTGGCGCTGCTCCGCCACCGCGTGCAGGAGGGCGACTGGCCAACGCTCCCCGAGGATGAAGATCCTGCGTTTCCCCCGCTTCAGGCAGAACTCGATGCCGCCCTCGACCGCCGGGAGGCGCTGGAGCGTCACCTCCTCGACCTCGACGAGGAGATCACCCGGTTGCAGGGAAGTGAGTTCACCGTCGATCGCGGACTGGTTGGCCTTCCTGAGGAGGTCGAACTGGACGGCGGGATGATCGTCCTGCGGGGCCGTGACGGTGAAGTCATCGGGACGTGGCGGATCGCGGAGGGCGAGAACATCCGCGCCAGCCTCGATGCCGTGGAACTCACACCAATTGACGGGAGTGACGGCGAGCCGATCGACGACGAAGGCTGACTCGGGCACAATGCACACATGGCCTTGATCCTCGGCATCGAAAGCAGTTGCGACGAGTCCGCCGCCGCCGTCACGGATGGAGCGCAGGTCGTTCGATCCAATGTCGTGGCCACTCAGCACGACCTGCACGAACGATTTGCCGGCGTTGTCCCGGAGATTGCCAGTCGGGCACACCTGGAGCGTCTGCCGGTGGTGGTGGAGGAGGCACTTCACCGCGCGGACGTGGCGTGGCAGGACATCGACGCGGTCGCCGTCGGGCACGCCCCAGGACTGATCGGCTCACTCCTGGTCGGCGTCAGCATGGCCAAAGCGATCGCCTGGAGTCTCGATCGTCCGATCATCGGCGTGCATCACCTGCTTGCCCATCTCCATGCGCCCGCACTCGACGATGATCCCATCGACTATCCAGCGATTTCACTGGTAGCCTCGGGCGGACACACCGCCATCTATCGGCAGACGAATCCACTCCATGCCACGCGGCTGGGCGGCACGATCGATGACGCCGTCGGAGAGGCCTTCGACAAGGCCGCCACCATGCTGGAGGCCGGATACCCGGGAGGTCCGGCGATCGAGCGGCTGGCCGCGTCGGGCGATCCCAAGGCCGTCGACCTCCCCATCGCCCGCCTCTCTGGCCCTATGGACACCTCATTCGCAGGGCTGAAGACCGCCCTGTTGTATGCCACCCGCGGGCAACCCACGGGCCGAGGAAAGCATGTGCAGTTCCCGCGGACCGCGGGCGATCTGAGCGACCAGGCTCGGGCCGATCTGGCCGCCAGTTTCCAGCACGCCGCCGTAGAGGCACTCGTCCGGAGCGTACGCGTGGCGATGGGATCTGGTGGGGTGCGGAGTCTGTGCGGCGGAGGTGGCGTCCTTGCCAACTCGCTGCTCAGGGCGCGGCTGGCATCGATGGCCGAGGAACATGGTGCCCGCCTTCGCATCCCCCCGATGTGCTACTGCGTCGACAACGCAGCGATGATCGCCGGGCTGGGCTCGCTTCAGTTGGATGCTGGCACCACCCACGGGCTCGACCTGCAGGCGACGGCCCGAATGACACTCGGAGGTGCCGCATGAGCGACACACCTCCCCAACCGAAACCACCCATCATGGTGAAAGGCACGCATCCCTCGTGCCTGGAGGACGACGACTTTCGCAAAGAGTGCGAGGAAACCTTTGGTCGCCAGCGCGGTCCGGGGGCCAGCATCGCAACCGCCGCGATTCCGCCGTGCATCTCAGGCACTTACCTACGGGCGTGGAGATTGTCGCCGCCGAACGGCGCAGCCAGCAGGACAACCGCCGAGTTGCGTGGCGGCGCCTTCGGCTCAAACTCGCGCGGCTGGTCCGACGGCGGATCAACACCAATGCGTACCAGCCGAGCCCGTTGTGGGAGTCTCGCAGACAGGGCAATAAGATGTCGGTCAGCCCGACCCACGCCGACTATCCCCCCCTGCTCTCCGAGGCCATGGACGTTGTTGAAGCCAGAGCGTGGGACGTCGGCGGCGCCGCCGGGACGCTGCAGGTGTCGATGTCTCAACTCGTCCGTTGATCAGACACGATGCTGGCGCCTTCGAGCGTGTCAATCGCGGGCGAGTGGCGCGTGGGTGGCACGCCCTGCGCAAGTGAACTCATTGACAGAGGACTCCACGATGACCATGGATCTCATCGACCTTCGGCACGACCTCCACGCCCATCCGGAACTGGGCTATGAAGAACATCGAACGAGCGAGGTGGTGCAGCGCGAACTCGAGGCCGCGGGCGTCGAATTCAAAGCGGGGCTGGCCGGAGGCACCGGTGTGTTGGCCCATATCCCGGGTGGTGAGGGTGATCCCATCGCCCTTCGAGCCGACATGGACGCGCTCCCGATCGTCGAGGAGAGCGGCGTCCCCTGGTCCTCGAAGACCGAAGGGAAGATGCATGCCTGCGGCCACGATGGACACACCACGATCCTGATTGGGACCGCGCGGGCGCTGGCAGCACAGTCTCACGCAGGGACACTGAAGAGGCCGGTCACGTTGGTCTTCCAACCCGCCGAAGAAGGCGGCGCCGGCGGCCAGCGCATGGTGCAGGATGGGTGCCTTGACGGCTCGATCATCGGACCGCCGGTCCGGCGGATCTTCGGACTGCACGGTTGGCCGGCCATCGCGTTGGGCACGTTCGCATCCCGCCCAGGTCCCCTGCTGGCGGCGGCGGATGGGTTCGAGGCTCGTATCACCGGCCGAGGCGGCCACGCTGCCATGCCGCACCTGTGCATCGATCCGATCGCAGCGGCGGCCGCGGTGATCCAGTCGGCCCAGCACGTCGTTTCGCGTGGTGTGGATCCGGTGCAGGGTGGCGTTCTGTCGATCACCCGAGTCGAAGGAGGCACAACGCACAACATCATTCCGGAGTCCGTCTTCCTGCAGGGCACCACTCGGAGCCTGGAGGAGGAGGCGGGGCGAGTGCTGCACACTCGGTTCGATCGGGTGCTGGAAGAGGTGGCATCTGCTCATGGGTGTACGGCGGAGATTGACTGGAAGGATGGGTACCCGGTGACCCGCAACGACGAGGCGGCGTTCGAGGAATGGCGGGGGGCGATGGTCGCGGCGTTCGGCGAGTCGCAGATACGGACGATGGCTCCGGTCATGGGCGGGGAGGATTTCTCGTTCTATGGACAGGTGGTTCCGGCCTGTTTCTTCGCGCTCGGGCTCCGCCCTGCGGATCAGGACACCATGCCCGGGCTGCACCACCCCCAGTTCGACTTCAACGACGATGCGATCCAGTTGGGCATCGACGCCTTTCTCGCCCTGGCCACCAGGTGACCGCCGGTCGCCCCGGCTGCCGGACTGACGAGGGCGGCGATATCCCCGAGTGAGCCTCCCGGCCCCTCCGCTGCCCCCTGCGAGGCTCTGAGAGACCGCTGGTTCCGTAGCGGGGATGGGTTCAAGGATGCCGCTGGCGAATCGCCGGCTGGAATGCTACGATCCGCGGCTCGACATTCAGCGCCGAACACCACTCTTCGTGCGGCTGCCAGGCCAGGCACCGGGTACACGCGGGGTGGGAGGCAGGAGGATTTGATGGCCAAGAAGCTTGAAAAGCAGTTCAAGATCGTCGCGCCCGGCGGTCAGGCGACCCCGGC
>CAYQJN010000087.1:0-8490 GCA_964417845.1 uncultured Isosphaeraceae bacterium | reverse complement strand
AATGGTACGATTCAAACGCGACGGCATGCCTGAGTCAGTTCAGCCAGTCCGGTCCATCCAGCCAACTTCTCCGTTGGCGGTCATTGCGTTGGTCCTGGCGCTGCTTCCGATGTGTGTCCCACTCAACCTGCTTGGCATGGTTCTTGGGATGATGGCCGTCCGTCGCATCGACGCCGGTGGAGGCCAGGTCCGAGGGCGGGCCGCCGCCCGGGGGGCCATCTGGGTCGGGCTCGTGATGTCTGTCGTGGGATGGTGGCTCTGGACGCAGGCAGTTCAATGGACTGATGAACGGATGACCTCCGCCATGTCGGAGTCGACGGCCACGTTCCTGCAGGACATCCAGCGTGGTGAGCACGCGGCGGCCATGCGGTGGTGGTCGACCGATGTGCCCCCGCCGAGCCAGGAGGAAGTGGCGGCGTTTGTGACCGGGCTCGATCGACTGGGTGTTGTGCAGCAGGTCGGCATTGCGAGCAAACAGCCTGTGAAAGGGGCCGACATGTGGTCCACCCGATTCTCCGCATGGCTCAAGATCGTGATTGACGGGACGGCATACGACGGCTCGGCGCGATTCGACGTTGTGCCGATTCAGACTCACTTCAAGACCACGATCAGGCAACTGAAGGTGACCACGCCCGAGGGTGCACTCATGCTTGGGCCGGGGGACACACCGTGACGGGGAAGATCAGCCCCTGGGCCATCCTGTCGGCGGTGTTGGCCGTCGGACTCTGTCCGCTGGTCACGGTCGCTGCGATTCCTGCCGGGCTCTGGGCGCTCCGAGATTGTCGCCGCGGTCGTCGAGGCCGAAGGCTGGCCATCGCGGCCATCGGTGTGTCGGTCATCTTCACCCCGTTGACGTCGCTGGCGGCCTGGTGGTGGAATGATCATGTCCGGATTCCGCTGCTGGAGGGACCTGCTGAGATCTTCGCTGAAGGGCAGCGGGGCCATGCATCAGCCTTCGCGCAGGCCGCTGGCAGGCCCGCCAATGACGCATCGGCGGGGGTGTTCCTGAAGCGTCTCACGGAGGCGGTCGGGGTCATGAAGTCCTCCCGTCTGGCGGAACCGGGATCGGATGATCACGCTCCCGAGATCCCGGAGGATCTGGTGGGGTGGGCAATGTGGGTACCGTATGACGCGATGTTCGATCAGGGTGCAGCAATGGTGTGGGCGCGTTTCCGGTTGACCGATGCGTCGGGGTGGACCACACGCTTCGATGCCTTCCGAGTCGATCTGGAAGAGGGGGCACCGCTCATCTGGCCACCGGCCGCCGGGGGAGAGCAGTGACTGATCAGGATGTTGTGATCTCGATGAACGGGGTCGTCAAGCGATTCGGATCTCAGACCGTCCTCGATGGAGTGAGTCTGGATGTTCGGCGAGGTGAGACGGTGGTCATCATGGGGGGGAGTGGCTGCGGGAAGTCGACCACGCTTCGGCACATGATCGGGTCGCTTGCTCCAGACGCTGGCTCTGTTCAGGTGCTGGGCCACGACCTTGCCATGTGTGATGAAGACGAACTCAATTCGGTGCGAAAGCGATTCGGAATCCTCTTTCAATCCGGTGCGCTCTTCAATTCAATGACTGTCGCCGAGAATGTCTCCCTGATCCTCGAGGAACACACCGATCTGGATGCGTCCATCATCGACATGATGGTGAAGATCAAACTGGAACTCGTTGACCTGAGGGACGCCGCCGAAAAGTACCCAGCACAGATCAGTGGCGGCATGAAGAAGCGAGCCGGATTGGCGCGGGCATTGGCGCTCGATCCCGAGATTCTCTTTTACGATGAGCCCAGTGCCGGGTTGGATCCCGTCACCTCTGCGTCCATTGACCAGTTGATGGTTGATCTGACGAAGCGTCTTGGCGTTGCGAGTGTGGTCGTGACACACGAGATGGACTCCGCCTTTACGATTGCGGATCGCATGGTGATGTTGCATCACGGTCGGGTTCTGATGAACGCGCCTCGAAGCGAGTTCGAGATACTCCGTGACTGGCCTGAGGATCGCATGCTTGATTTGACCGAAGATCAGTTGTTGATCAGGCAGTTTTTGCGAGGAGATCCTGAAGGGCCAATGACGGATGCAGGTGGAGAGGATGGTGGTTCGTATGCCGCCGATCTTCTCGGGGTCGACAACAGTGGTTTGACGGGCGGCCGATCGGTGCAGTCCACGCGGCGGGTGGCCGGGGCTTCCGGCACCCGCGGGTGGTGGCCACGGTGGCTCAGGTCTGGTGAGGGCCAGGAAGGCGAGTCGTGACATGAGCAGCGGCCGGCATACTGAGAACAACGTCAAGGCGGGGCTCTTTGTTCTGGTGGCGTTGATTGCCGGATTGGCGGTCATCTTCATTCTGGGCGACATCTGGGCGAGGGTCTTTGGTCCGCCCATGACGGCCTACCACGCGACGTTCACGGTGCAGGATGGCGTCGGGTTTCTGCAGCCCGGCAGTGAAGTGCGGCTCGGAGGTCTGGCCGTTGGCGAGGTGGACACGGTGGCGCTGGATGAGACGCAGGATCCCGTTCGCACGATCACGATCTCCTTTCAGATTCCCACCGATGTCACCATCTACAGCAATGCGGTGGCAACCGTGCAGAGCGGCTTGATCAGCGCCGAGTCATTCGTACAGATCTCATCTGTGGGCTGGGATGAGGCGCACCGCACCGCGGCCGACACCGGGCTGGCGGGGACACCACTCAAGGAAGATGATGTGATCGCGGGAACGCCTTCCAGTGGCATGTTGGGATCGATGCTCGGTCCGGAGACCGGGCTGGCTCTCTCGAGCACGATCAGGAGCATCGACGAGATCACGTCGGGACTTCGCCAGGATGGGCGCGTGCTCGAGTGGGTTCTCGGTGAACCGGATGCCGCTTCTCTGGCAGCCGGCGCTGGAACGCTTGGAGATGTCTTCCAGCGCATGGGCACCGATGGATACGCGATCGAATGGGTCCTCGGCGAAGGCTCCGCATCTGACGTTCGGGGCACACTCGAGGATGCCGAAACGCTCGTGGCCAAGGTGCGTGAGGATTGGGTCGGAGCCGATGGTGTGCCCGGATGGTCTGCGGAAATCAGCGCGGTTCTTGACAAGGGTGAAGCCCTTGGCGAGTCGATACAGGCCATTCGCGACTTCATCATGGAGAACCAGGCCGCTTTCCAGACGATGTCCGACGATCTGTCGACGGCGCTGGCGGATGCAAGGACTGTGGTGTCTGACTTGAAGTCACACATGCCGTTGTGGAGCGAGGACGTGGGCGCGATGTTGGCCAACCTCAACCTGGCGTCACAACAGCTCGATCTGCTGGTGGCGGAAGCGAGGAATGCGCCGTGGCGTTTGCTCTATCAACCGAGCGAGCGTGAGGTGACTGGAGAACTGCTGTATGAGGCGTCCCGCAACTTCGTCTTTGGCGCGGCAGATGTGAAGTCGGCGGCGCAGAGCCTCGATCATCTGGTGTCCGCAAGAGGCGACGCACTCGATACCGATGCCCGCGACTTCACGCTGGTGAGAGATAATCTGCTGGAAGCGCTGCGAAGGTATGAACGGGCTCAGGAACAGCTCGCGCAGATTCTGAAGGGGCAGATGGTGCCAGCGGGCCAGTGAATGTTCCGATCCAGATCGCAGACGCCAGCGACGCGCGGGTGGATGTCTTTCGAGACGTCCGCGATCGAGATCTGCGGGGCCGACAGGGTGTCTTCATGGCCGAGTCGGAGATGGTGGTGCGCCGGCTCATCCAGACCCCTGAACGCATTCACAGTCTTCTTCTGAGCGATTCAAAGTATGAGCGCCTTCAGGAGGCCTGCGCCGCTCTTCCCGATCGCATCTCTGTCATGGTGGCGCCGCTCAGCGTGATGGAGGCCATCGCGGGATTTCACATCCATCGAGGGGTTCTGGCGGCAGGGTGGCGACCGATCGAGCAGGACCTCGTGCCTGCGAGGCTTCATGAACGCATTCCGGCCGAGGGACCATGCACGATCCTCCTTGCCTGCGGAATCAACAATGCCGACAACATGGGCGGGCTCTTCAGAACAGCCGCGGGACTTCGCGTTCATGAGGTTGTGCTGGACGGTGGGTGCAGCGATCCTCTATATCGCAAGGCGGTCCGTGTCTCGATGGGGCACGTGCTGAGTGTCCCATGGACCATTGCCGATGATGTTCCGAGCCTTCTTGAGCAACTGAAGTCGGATGGATTCCGCATCGTTGCGGCGGAGACCGGCCCACTCGCGGCACCGCTCCGCGGAGCGGCGCCGATGCAACGAAAGGTCGTCGTCGTCGGGTCGGAAGGGCACGGACTCGATCAGCACGTGCTCGACGCGGTTGATGAGGTGCTCGAGATTCCGATGGCGGAGGGCGTCCCGTCGCTCAATGTCGTCGTGGCTGCGGGGATCGTGCTCTCAGCCCTGGCTGAGGAGTGATCGGCGTCAGGCGACGATGGGATCAGAGACACCCAGCTCAAACCGCTCGATGCCGGCACCCAGTGCGTTGAGTTGTTCCTCAAGTCGGACATAGCCGCGGTCCAGGTGGTAGATCCGCTGGACGATCGTTTCGCCTTCGGCAACGAGGCCGGCCATCACGAGTGCTGCGGACCCGCGGAGATCGCTCGCCATCACCGGTGCCCCGACGAAGGGCTGCCCGCCCTGAACGACCACCGTCGGCCCTGACCGGACGAGCGTGGCGCCCATGCGCGTGAGTTCCGAGACGTGGAGAAAGCGATCGGGGTAGATTTTCTCAGTCACCATGCTGTTGCCGTCGGCGAGGCACAGGAGGGCCATCATCTGGGCCTGGAGATCTGTCGGGAATCCGGGATAAGGCTGCGTCGTGTACAGCACGGGCTTCAGGCGGCGCTCGCATGTCACTTGCACGCTGCACCGACGTGTGTCTTCGGTGGCGTCTGTCGGTGTGACATGGACGCCCGCGGCGGTGAGGCGGTCGAGGACTGCCAGCAGATTGTCGTACGGGAAGTTGCTGAGCGTTGCATCTCCGTTGGTCATGGCGACCGCCATGGCCATCGTGCCTGCGACGATGCGATCCGGAATGATCCGATAGGTGGTGCCCGAGAGTGACTCAACGCCGTTGATTTCGATTCGAGGTGTACCAGCGCCGCAAATGTCGGCGCCCATGGCATTGAGCATGTCTGCCAGACCGGCAATCTCCGGTTCGCAGGCGGCGCTTTCAATCACGGTTCGGCCCTCTGCCAGCGCGGCAGCGGACATGACGTTGGCGGTGCCCAGCACGGTGGAACCAAATGGTCCTCCAAGGAAGACCGTCGTTCCTGTGAGTCGATCGGCCCGGGCCACGATGTCGCCCCCATCGAGGCGGATGTCAGCCCCGAGTGCTTCGAGGCCGCGGAGATGCAGGTCGACAGGGCGGTCGCCGATGGCGCAGCCGCCGGGCATGGACACCCGGGCTTCGCCTCGCGCGGCCAGCAGGGGACCGAGGACGCAGATGCTGGCCCGCATCGTGCGGACAATCTCATACCTGGCGTGATTGGCGGTTGGATCAATTGTGTGGATGGTGCAGGTTCGGCCCTGGCCGGTGACCTCGCAGCCGATCTCCCGCAGGAGCCGGGCCATGTTGGAGATGTCGGAGAGCGTTGGGACGTCCTCAAGCGTCACGGGCTCCTTGGAGAGGATGGCCGCCGCCATGGCGGGCAATGCGGCGTTTTTCGATCCGTCGATCGGGAGCTCGCCCGAGAGCCTCGCTCCTCCCTGAATTCGCAGTGCATCCATGCTGCCTCGTCTCCCTTTCGGTCCAGATCGTACAACCCTCGGAGGAACTCTATCAGGGGAACATCGACCGCTTGGATCCATTGAGGCGAATCGTACGGTTCAAACAGTTCGGCGTTGCCGAAATGCTTGGGAGGACAACCATGCATCAATCCAAGGAACAGGCCTGGTCGGTTTGGGGATGGGCGGTGGCGGCCGCCATGGGACTGCTGGTCTCCGGAACGTCCGCTTGGTCCGATCCGCCTGCATCGGTGGAGTTGACTGGAACCGTGCGCGACTTCAAGGAGCGTCGCACGCATGGTGGCCACAGTGACTTCGAAAAGCGGCCTTCGAGGGGCTTCGGCCTCTACTGTGGGAACATCGATCAGGATCTGGGCGGGGACGGGCGTCCGGTGTTTGTCGACGATTCCCGCAAGGTCACCCAGCAGGCCCGGGACGCTGATGGGAACCCCATCTGCTGGCTGCTCTATGACCCTTCCATGGGGGACAGTCCGATCAACTGGGGACCGCGGTGCGACGGAGGAATCGCGTCGGGGTGGTCCTTCTACTCGTGGTATCGCGATGTTCCCGGAACCAATCTGTCGATGCCGCTGAGTCTGACGTTTCAGCGCCAGGCCGATGGGAGCTACGTGTTCGACGACGCGCTTGATCCGCTTTACGCGTCTCTTGGAGGGTTCTTCCCGATCGACAATCAGTTGTTCGGAAACAGTGGCGGCTCCCCAGACCACAACTTCCACTTCACCTTTGAACTCCATACAGAGTTCACCTATGACGAGGATCAGGACAACTTCTTTCAGTTCATCGGTGATGACGACGTCTGGGTGTTTGTCAATGGTCAGTTGGTGATTGATCTTGGTGGCGTCCACGGGGCCACGGAGCAGTACGTCGATCTGGATCGACTTGGACTGGTGGATGGGCAGTCCTACACGCTCGACTTTTTCTTCGCCGAGAGGCATCGAACCGAATCGAACTTTCGTATCTCAACGAGTCTGCAACTCGTGAATGACGGAGTACCGTCGATGACGGCCGCATTCGATTGATGCCGTGAATCTGACTACTGGTCGCAACAGCAGTCGCAGGACTTCCACTTGATGTTGCATCCGAGCGAGGGCACTTGATGGGTGGGGACGGGGGCTCCCGCCAGGATCGCGTCCATGGCTGCCCTCAGATCCCTCCCGGTCACCGGCACTCCGTTGTCAGGCCGGCTCTCGTCCAACTGACCGCGGTACACCAGAGCGCCGTCACGATCGAACAGAAACCAGTCGGGCGTGCAGGCGGCATCGAACGCCCGTGCGATCTGCTGTGACTCGTCAATGAGATAGGGCATCTCAATGCCATGGTGCGCTGCAAATGCTGGCATTTTCTCGGGGGCGTCATCCGGGAAGTTGGCTGCGTCATTGCTATTGATCGCCACGCACCCGATGCCCTGTGGCATGTACTCATGTCCGATTCGACCGAGTTCGTCGGCAATGTGGACCACAAACGGGCAGTGGTTGCAGATGAATGCGACCAGCAGGCCACGCTCGCCGCTGAGCGACGCCGGAGTATGACTCCGGCCTTGCGGATCCGGCAGTTCGAAGCGTGGCAATGGGGAGCCGATCGCTCGCATGGTCGAGGGTGTACGCGCCATTGGGGGGCCTCCTGATGGAGTGCCATCCTATCTGCCAGCAGGGGATCGCTACCATACGCGGCCTTGTTGGAATCTCCCACCCTTACGAAAGGCCTTGGCTCCGATGAAGATCCACGAGTATCAGGCACGGGCGCTCCTCGCCGGTGCTGACATTCCAGTCCCTGATGGCGAGATGGTCCGTTCGGTGGACGAGGCGGTGGCGGCCGCCGAGCGGCTGGTCGAGATGAGCCCGCCCGTTCTGGTCGTCAAAGCACAAGTGCACGCTGGTGGGCGTGGCAAGGCCGGCTTTGTCAAGGTCGTCAAGACGGTCGACGAAGTGCGGGAGGCGGCTGCCTTCATGCTCGGCAATCGCATGGTCTCTCCCCAGACGCCCCCTGAAGGCCTGGTCGTTGATCGACTGTTGGTGGCCGAGGGGGTCGACATCGATCGCGAGATCTATCTGGCCATCACCACCGATCGAGGGCGAAGGACGAACACGCTCATCGCGTCGGCTGAAGGCGGTGTTGAGATCGAACAGGTCGCGGCCGAGCGGCCCGAGGCCATTCTGACCATGCCGCTTCATCCACTGGATGGTCTCGCGGACTGGCAGGCACGCGACCTGGCCTTCAAACTCGGACTCAAGGGCCGGCAGGTGAGGCAGTTCACCCATCTGGCACTCCGGCTCGCCGCACTCTTCCATGAAACCGATGCGTCGCTCGCGGAGATCAACCCGCTGGTGGTGACGCCAGCCACCGAGGCAGCGTCGGATGGCCAGGTCATCGCCATCGATGCCAAGTTCAACTTCGATGACAATGCCATGTTCCGGCAGAAGGCGATTGCCGAGCTGTTTGATCCGAAGGAAGAGGATCCCGATGAATTGCGAGCGAAGGAAGCGGGATTGAGCTTCGTGGCGCTCGATGGGGACATCGGCTGTCTCGTCAACGGCGCCGGATTGGCGATGAGCACGATGGACATCATCAAGTTGCATGGCGGCGAACCGGCCAACTTTCTGGATGTGGGCGGCGACGCCTCGCAGGAAGCGGTAACGGAGGCATTCCGAATCATCCTCGCAGAGGAATCGGTGAAGGGCGTGCTGGTCAACATCTTCGGCGGCATCATGCAGTGCGATCGCATTGCGCGGGCCATCGTGGCGGCTGCTGAGGAAGTCGGTTT
>CAYQJN010000086.1:0-8530 GCA_964417845.1 uncultured Isosphaeraceae bacterium | reverse complement strand
GGGGGGGGGCTTGTTTTTTTTCGGGGTTTTCCCCATGGGGTTTTTTTGTGGGGCCCCGCCCCTTACGGGGGGGGCGACGTTTTGGCTCTCTTACCTCACAACCCGCGAGCGACCAGCCATGCCCAGGACCGTCCGCGCCTTCACTCTCGTTGAATTGCTGGTGGTCATCACGATCATCGGCATCCTGATGGCCATCATCCTGCCTTCAATGACCGGGGCCCAGAAGAGCGCCCGCGAGGCAAGAGAACGCAAGCAACTCGGAGACATCAACACGGCATGGAAGTCGTGGGCAGCGTCTCATCGGAATGCGTATCCCATCCCTGGACTCGTTCGCCGTCAAGCGAAGGACCTCGACGGTGATGGAAACGGAGATAAGTTCGTGCTGGGTGCGGGGCGAGAGAACGCCATGCACAACCACCATGCCGCGCTTCTCTCGCTGTGCATCATGGAGAATCTCGTCGCTGCCGACCTGCTGGTCTCGCCCAATGAGTACGCCAACGGCGTGTACGCCTACACCGATTACAACTACGACATCCTCGGTTCACAGGCGAGCTCCGATGGTGACACCCACCGTTGGGATCCCAACTTTTCCAATGACCTTGTCGACAACCAGATCGATAGCGAGGGGGCGGACTTCTGTCACAATTCCTACGCCATCATGCCGCTTGCGGGGGAACGGCGACGGGATCAATGGGACCGCACCGGTGATTCCTCCTTCGCCATCCTGGCGACCCGCGGCCCCGCCGGCGGATGTCAGGAGCTGCTCAGCGATCCGATTGGCAACTGCGACTACAGCGACTTCGATGATCAGGCGTTCAATGGCTATCTGGGTGGCATGATGGCGCAGCCCTCAAACACGGCGTACCTCATGGCACAGCCGGGTGCGTGGAGAGGGGTCGTCGTGTACACCGACGGACATACGGAAGTACTCGAAGGTTTCTATCCCGAAGGGACGGTCTACACCAGGATCGAGGATGATGGATCCACCCGCCAACTTCCCGACAACATATTCCGAGCGCAGGCCGAACCGGCCAATGCGTTTAATGCAGACGACGACAATCTGCTCGGCGCTGACATCTACCTCACCCACACCGACAGCGGCGATCGATGGATGTCCGAATCCACCCACAATCCATTGGACGTCCAGTACGAACCGCTTCACGACTGAAGCGATCCCCGTCGCGGTCAAGCCGCAACTCCCCCGACTGGCTACGCTGCATCGATGACGCTCGCACGACTTCGCTGGTGCGTGGCCATCATGGCCTGCGGTCTGACCCCGGGAGAGGCTGGGGGTTCGTCCATTCCCCTGGCCCGCCGCGCGCACCATCTGGCCGTCATTCCAATCACCGGCCCCATTGACAACATGACCGTCTCTTCACTGCGAAGCCGCATGGACGAAGCGAAGAAGATCGGGGCCGATGCGGTGGTGCTCGAACTCGCCACTCCAGGTGGCGAACTCATGGCTACGCTTGAGATCACCCATCTCATCCGTACGCAGGCACCATCGAACACGGTGGCCTGGGTCAATCCGCACGCATTCTCAGCTGGCACCATCATCGCCCTCTCCACCCGAGAGATCATCACGTCACCCGAGGCCACCTTCGGTGATGCCGCCCCGGTGACTCCTTTTGGCCCACTTCCCGCCGCGGAGCGAGCGAAGATCGAGTCACCACTGCTCGCCGAATTGACCGACGAAGCGCGAAGGCACCACTACGACGAACGGCTGGTTCAGGCCTTTGTCAGCGTTGGCATCGAACTCTGGATGCTGCGAGATCCTGCCACAGGCGAAGTTGTCTTCGTTGATCGCGCCGAGTACCAGCGTGTGTACGGCGATGATCCTCCAGACACGCTCACGCCGATCACGCCACCTCAGGGGGACGAGCCGTTTGAAGTCCACCCGCTGCTCACCATGTTCCAGTCGCTCGAGCCTGCCTCGGAGGAGGGCATTCAGGACATTGACAGCGTCGCCCACCTACCACCGATCCGATCGCTCCTCACTCCGCAGGATGCATCTCGATTGGAACTGGTTGGCCAGGTGGTGTCCAACGATCGGCTGCTCACCCTCAAACCGTGGCAGGCAGAGGTCTACGGACTCTCCGCCGGAAGCGTCGGGGACGACACCGAACTACTGGCCTTCTTTGGTGCCGAGAGGCTCACCAGGTTGGAGCCCTCCTGGTCGGAGGGCCTGGCCAGAGCATTGGTCGCCTGGCCGGTACGCGTGGCCTTCATCGCCCTTTTCGTCGTCTGTGTCCTCATCGAGATGGCGCTTCCCGGCACGGGCTGGTTCGGACTCGGGGCACTCGCGTCACTTGGCGTACTTCTTGGTGCCCCGATGTTGGTGGGGCTGGCAGACTGGTGGGATCTGCTCGCGGTCGGCATCGGTGTACTCCTCATTGCGACCGAGATTCTCATCATTCCCGGCACCGTGATCGCCGGGCTCTGCGGTGCGCTGCTGCTCCTCCTCGGGCTGGTGGGATCGGTTGTTTCGGGCGATCTGACATCGACGACAGGGCAGGATCAACTCGTCCGAGGCGGGCTCGTGGTCATCGTCGGCGCCGCCATCGGCTGGATGCTGGCGTGGCAGGCACTCAAGCGCATCGAGCGGTCAGGCCGGTCGCTGGCGTTCGTACTGGACGATGCTCCCAACGCGCCTTCGCCCACGGCCACGAGCCGCATCGGAATGACCGGACGCACGCTCACCCCGCTCCGCCCGTCAGGCCGCATCGAAGTCGAAGGCGAAGCGGTCGATGCGGTATGCTCGGGGCGATGGATTGAGGCCGACATCGCCGTGCGGATCACGCGTGACGGTCTCGTTGTGGAAGTGGAGCCCCTTTCGTGAGCACCTTGCTCGCACAAACCGCGCCGCCTGATGGCACGACCTTGTTGTGGGCTTTCCTACTTCTTGGCGGGACCATCTTCCTGATCGCGCTGGAGCTCATCGTTCCCAGCGGGGGCATCCTCGCGCTTGCCGCTGCTGCGGCGCTCATCGGTTCCATCGTGGCCTTTTTTGCGTACGACACGACAGCTGGCTTCATTGCACTGGCCGCCGTGGTGATCTTCGGTCCGATGGTGGCGTGGGTCGGCTGGAAATGGTGGTCGGAGACGGCGATGGCCCAGCGCCTCGTTCTGGGCGAGGACGATTCGCCCATCGCTGATGCCGAGGGGCGGCAGCGCTTGCTCAACGCGATCGGGACTGCAGAAACAGATTTACGCCCCATCGGCGTGGTACGCATCGGCGAAGAGCGACACGATGCGTTTTCGGATCATGGCATGATCCCGGCTGGAAGTGAAATAGAGGTCATCAAGGTCCTCGATAATCAATTGCGAGTGCGCCACGCAGCGCGCCCGGAGGAGACAGCATGACATCTATGCTCGCCATCGACAATGTTCTTCTGGGCGCCATCATCGTTGGCGGCGTCATCCTGCTGATCGTCTTTCTGTTCGTCTTTCAGTACATCGGGTTGTGGTTGCAGGCCTGGATCTCGGGCGCCCGCGTGCGGTTCATCGATCTGGTCATGATGCGATTCCGGAAGGTCAAGCCGAAACTCATTGTTGAGAATCGCATCACGGCCAAGAAAGCAGGGATCGAGCTCTCGACCGCCCAGCTTGAGTCGCACTATCTGGCAGGTGGCCACGTCACTGCAGTCACCCGAGCGGTGATCGCCGCAGGCAAAGCCAGAATTGACCTGGACTGGGGTGTCGCAACGGCCATCGATCTGGCAGGCCGTGACATTCTGGAAGCTGTCCGGACGAGTGTGAATCCCAAAGTCATCGACTGTCCGAGCGTTGAGAGCACGCGATCCACCATCGATGCGGTCGCCAAGGATGGCATCAAACTGTGCGCCCGCGCCCGCGTCACGGTTCGAACCAACATCGAGCGGCTCGTCGGCGGCGCCACTGAAGAGACCATCATCGCCCGTGTGGGCGAGGGCATCGTCTCGACAATCGGATCCGCGGCCAATCACCTTGCCGTCCTTGAGAATCCGGACGACATCTCACGAACGGTTCTTGAAAAGGGCCTGGACGCCGGCACCGCCTATGAGATTCTCTCGATTGACATCGCAGACATCGACGTCGGGGAGAACATCGGCGCCCGTCTTCAGGCTGATCAGGCCAGCGCCGATACCAAACGGTATCAGGCAACTGCAGAACAACGCCGAGCCATGGCCGTCGCGCAGGAAGCGGAACACAAGGCTGAGGTGCAGAAGAACCGCGCCCTCGTCGTGCTCGCCGAAGCGGACGTCCCTAAGGCCATGGCAGAGGCCTTCCGAAGCGGCAATCTCGGCATCATGGACTACTACCGCATGAAGAACCTCGTTGCGGACACCGACATGCGATCTGCGATCGCCGGTGAAGAGCAGGCTGACGAGGATCGAAGAGGCGAGGGCTGATCGCGCTCGACCACCTTGAACGCAGCGGAACAACTTGAGTCCTGGACAGTCCTCGACACGGCCTTGCTGTGCGCGATGCCCGTACTCCTGGCAACGAGCGCCTTCTTCAGCGGCGCCGAGACGGCCCTGTTCGGTCTCTCGGCCCGGCAGCGGCTCGATATGGATCAGCGACGTGCCGGGTACGGGGCTGCGCTGACGCTCCTGCAGAAGCCGCGAATGCTGTTGATCACGCTGCTTCTCGGAAACATGCTCGCCAATGTTCTGTACTTCGTCGTAGGTTCAGTGCTGGCCTGGAGCCAACCATGGGGCGCTCCTGGCGCCGCGTTGATTCCGCTTGCGGCCCTGCTGGCGATCGTCCTGCTCGGTGAAGTCGCTCCGAAGATGCTGGCCAGCGCGCACGGTCCTTCGATCGCTCGGATCGTCGCGCCTCCACTGCTGGTGCTCCACAACCTGATCCTCCCCGTTCGCATGGTCATCGATCGGCTGATCGTGCGGCCGCTCTCTCACCTGGCGACACCCTCAAAGGGAACGGCGGGGCTATCGCTCCGCGAACTCGATGCCCTGATCGAGGTATCGGGAGAGGACGGCCTGGTCGATGCCCACGAGCAGCAATTGCTCGCTGACGTGTTGATGCTTGGGCAGCGGCACCTGAGTGATGTGATGACTCCTCGAACGCGGATGGTCTCGATCCCCATCGATGCAGACACCAAAGCGGTCAATGAGCTCATCTTCACCCATCGACTGATGCGGCTTCCGGTCCACGGCAGGGACCTCGACGACATCCTCGGTTTCCTGCACGTCAAGGACTGGCTACGCGGATCAGGCGATCTCTCAGCCATGCTGCGAAGTCCCATTTACCTTCCTGAAGTCACGTCGGTCGATCGCGCCATGGCTTCCCTTCGCGCTCGCAGGGGGCAGACTGCCATCGTTGTCGATGAGTTCGGCGGCACGGCAGGAATTGTGTCCCTGCACGATTTGATCGAGCCCCTAGTTGGCGACATCGCTGATGACACGGCACACCGTGCCGAGGAGGCCAGGCCGATGGGTCCCGGAAGGTGGATGATCCCGGGCGGCTTCCCCGCAGAGAGACTCACGCGGGCGCTGAGCGGACCAGCAACTCACCTGGAACATGCGGTCACCGTCGCCGGACTCGTCACCAGACGACTGAACAGGATGCCCGCTCAGGGCGACAAAGTCTCGATTGGCAACGTCACCATCGAGGTGAATCATGTCAACGATGCTGGACGGGTGGAATCCCTCATCGTCTCTGCGCACGAGGCTGGGCGATGACAAGTATGCATGTCATCGCCCTGGTACTCGCCGCGCTCGCCGGCACAGCAATGAGCGCCCTCTTCAGCGGCATGGAGACCGGCATCTACACGCTCAATCGCGTGCGCCTGGAAATCCACGCGGCAGCCCACGATCCTCGCGCCAGCGTCCTTTGGCGATTACTCCATCGGCCACGGCGGCTGCTCGCCGTCATCCTGATCGGCAACAACGCCGCCAACCAACTCGGTGCGTGGAGCATTGCAGCGCTTCTGCATGGTGCCGGCCTCGATCCGGTATCTGCCATCATCGTGGACACCGTGATTCTGGTGCCGGTACTTCTGATCTTCGCCGAAGTGCTCCCAAAGGACCTCTTTCGCGCCCACGGAGACCAGTGGTGCTATGTACTAGCCCGCCCACTTCGGGTCATCGAAGTGCTTCTGACCGCATCCGGACTCGCGCTCCTGGTGGAGTGGTTCGGGCGCGCCGTCGCGGCGATGGCCGGTGGTGATGGCGATCGAGCGCGGTCTGCTCGTCAGCGGGTGAGCGATCTACTGAAGGAAGGGGTGGACGCAGGCGTCATCAGCACCGGCCAGACGGCGCTCCTCGATCGTGCGATTCAACTGGGAGAGCGGAGCGTTCAGGATCTCATGGTGCCATGGCGCCGTGTCGGCACTATCTCGTCGATCGATGATGTCCAGTCGCGTCAAAGGGCCATTGACTCACCATGGACCAGACTCCCGGTGGTGCGTCCGGATGGCTCCGTCACGGGGATTCTCTCGGTCATCGATCTGGTGAGCCGCGGCGATCTGGCCACTTCCGCCATCCAGCCGGCCGTGTTCATGCGACCCGGCGAGCGGGCCGACACCGCGCTTCGTTCGCTCCGTACCCACCGGGCCGCCATCGGCATCGTGGCTGATTCGGATGGTGCACCACAGGGCATCGTGACCGTCAAGGATCTGGTCGCGCCGCTGATCAGCGCCTCACCAGATCCCTGATCAGAAACTGAGGTCGCGACTGGCCGTTCCAGACATTGAGCTCCACCTGCCCCACCACATCCACGATGGCGCCCCGGGGCAGTTCCTCACAACGTGACCCCTGACCGAACCACGGAGCGCGAACCTGCCCGAACCTCAACTCCAGATGATTCGCCCTGGCCCCCATGGTCTTCACGCCGGTAACCTGAGCGCCGCGCATGATGAACAGGGCCCGCTCATTCTCCCGACCGCAGGGCTGCATCACGTCAAGGGATCGGATCAACTCCGGCGTGACCTCCTGAGGCGAGATCTCCGCATCGATGATCAGCGTTCTTCTGAGATCCTCCAGACGCAGCGCCTTCCTCGCATGGGACAGCATGGCCTTCTGCGCTTCTTCGAACTCATCCAGCGTGACGCTCATCCCGGCGGCCATGGCATGGCCCCCTGCCGATGCAAAGTGCGAGCGGCATGCCTCCAATGCATCATTGATCGGATACCCCTTGATGCTTCGCGCCGAGCCACGCAGAATCGGACCGTCTGCACACCCCATCAGAATCGCCGGACGGCCGAACTTCTCCACGAGGCGTGAGCAGACGATGCCAACGACGCCGGGATGCCACTCCGGCTTCGCCAGCATGATCATTCGCTCGTCGTCGCCGGCCTGACCCGACGCCGCGGCCATTTCGACGGCCTCCTCCTCGATCCGCCTGGCGATCTCCTGCCGCTCCCGATTGACGCGCGTCAGCGCCTCGGCGAGACGTCTTGCTTCTTCGTCATCCTCCGTCATGAGCAGGTCGAATGCCTCTTTCGCGTGGCCGATACGACCCGCGGCATTGAGCCTCGGGCCGATGCGGAAGCCAACGGTCGTCGAATCAATGCCCTCGCCTGGCTTGACACACTCCAGCAGCATCGCCGCGACGCCCTTGATCCTGCAGTGCCGCATCATCGCCAGCGCCTTGGCCGCCAGTACTCGATTCTCGCCAACAAGCGGCACCACATCGGCGATCACGCCCATCCCAGCCAGACAGAGGGCGTCCTTCACCAATCGGGTCCACCGCGGAGGGAGTGTCCCCCCGTCCGCATGCTGATCCGCCATGAATCGGAGCAGTTTCCACGCCACGGCTGAGCCGCTCAGTGTGGGCCACGGATAGTCGCTCCCGGGAAGTCCGGGGTGCACAACTGCCGCAACGTCTGGCACTGGGTGGCGGCCGAGCGGGTGATGGTCCGTGATGATCAGGTCGAGACCGATCTCCCGGGCCCGGTCAATCTCGGCCGTCGCCGTCACGCCACAGTCCACCGTGATCACCAGATCCGTGCCGCGTTCTCGGAGCGATTCGAGTGCTCCGGCGTTGAGTCCGTATCCCTCATCCAGTCGGTGCGGCACGTAGGCCTCAAGATCCGCATCCGGGTTCATCAACCGGAGCATGCGCATCAGCATGGCCATGGACGTCACACCATCGACGTCATAGTCCCCGTACACCGCGACCCGCTCGCCATCCTCCATCGCCCGGGTGATGCGTTCGGCCGCATCGGTCACTCCTGGAAGTGCCTCTGCGGGGTGTGGGGTCGCTCTAACCGCATCGAGGTAGGCCGCCCGGTCATCCTCACTGGCAAGTCCTCTGGCCGCCAGGATCCGATGAAGGATCGGTCCCTCCGTTGGCGCGTCTTCCTGACGCATCTCCCACCGACACAGCGTTCCGTGCATCCCGGGAGCCTAGCGGCCCGGGAGCAGGTCCGCCTGTGGCAATACCACCCGCGAGGGTCCGATTCCCTATCCTGCGCACCCCATGAGCACTCCCCTCAAGACGGTCCTCCTCTTCGGCCAGCCCGGTGTCGGCAAGGGAACCCAGGGCGCCATTCTCGGCACGGTGCCCGGCTTCGTGCATCTGGCGACCG
>CAYQJN010000085.1:0-8892 GCA_964417845.1 uncultured Isosphaeraceae bacterium | reverse complement strand
GATCGGGGCCGCCCTGTTTGACTGCCGCCATGATCGCGCGGCTGGCCTTGCTCCAGGCCTTGCCCTTGACGGCGTCCTGCCGTGCCTTTCGGTGCTTGATATTGGCCCATTTGCTGTGACCGGCCATCACAATCCTCCTGTGACCTCATGGGGTCCCACTGCGGTCCATTGGCTCCGTGTTCAGACGCGATCTGAGCGCCGGAGCCACGGCACCGAATTCGAGATCATACAGGTCCTCGGAGTCGATGACCCTCACACCCCAATCATTCATCTGGATCCGATCAAACGTGCGCACGTTCGTGGACTTGAAATCCGGGTGCTCCAGCAACGCCAGCGCATGCCGCCACGTTCGCCGCGCAGCATCCGCGTGACCTGCAGCAGATTCCGCGTCTCCAAGATGAAGCAGAATGATGGGGTCGAGGTGGTCGCTGCGCCTGGCAGCCTCGCGAAGGAGATCGAGCGCCCCACGCCCTTCGGAATCACTTTCAACGCGGCCCTGCTTCAGCCGAAGCCAACCGACGCTGTCAATCAGCGCTGGTTGATCCGGATCGGACTCCCACACCGCTGTAATCATCGGATCCGCTTCATCCAACAGACCATCTTCAAGCAGGATGTATCCGAGGTTGTTGAGACCCAGCCGGTGGGCCGAATCCTCCTCCAGCGCCCGTTCCAGAAGGAGACGAGCCCCAGATCGGTTGCCCGCCGTCTGATGAACAATGGCCGCCTGCACCCACAGTTCAGCGAGTGGCACGTCCCTGCGAAAGTCCAACCGGAGGCGGCGCTGCGATCTCGGGAGATGTGTGATGAGAGCCACGGTGGCGGCAGTGTCCGCAGTTGCCGCATCCAGCGCCAGGCAGGCCGACACGCATCGTCCGCGATCTGCTGCCAGCGGCAGGTTTCCAGCGGAGAGTCTGCGCTCGAGCAATGATCTGGCGAGTGATTGACCGCCTTCCGCCGCGAGACGTCGAATCAGCCATTCCCATCGCCTCCGGTCCTCTGATCCGATTGGTCGCCGCCGCGCGAGCGACTCGCCAAGCACACCCGCTTCAGCTCGAAATGCGCTGGCCGCGTCGGTTTCGCCGGATCGCTCAAGATGCGACGCCAGAGCCGACATCCATCGCACCTGCCGCTCATCGGGCAACGCTGGCTCGCTGAGTGCCAACCGCACGAGCAGCGTTCGAGCAAGATCGTCCTGCCCCGCTCGAAGTGCCATGTCGGCGGCAGCATCGAGCAGCGTGACGCGCTCCGGATCGATTTGCAACTGCATCAGCAGCGCTTGTCCGGCCACGGCGTTGGCCCCAACTGCCGTTCCAACACGCACCAGTCCAGCCCAGGCTGCGCTGTTCGCCGGATCGGCCACCGTCGCTCGACGATACGCCTCGATCGCCGTGGACCAGTCTGACTCAAGCTCGGCCTCTCGCCCCTCGATGAGTGCCTGTACGCTTCTGCGATGTGACGGAGCCGACCAGGCAACACCCACCAGTGGTGCCGGCGGCGTCGCTTCAAGCCGACTCGCAATCACGAGCATGTCAAGCGCCGGCGTCGCATTGGCCATCCCAACCGCTGCACACAACAGCAGTCCAGCCATCATTTGCGGGACCGGGACTTCTTGGCGGTGGTCTTGCGGGCTGGCTTCTTCGTCGCAGACTTCTTCGCCGTCTTCTTTGTTGTGGACTTTTTGGCAGGCGTCTTCTTGGCAGCCTTCTTCGTCGTCTTTTTAGCTGTTGACTTTTTGGCAGGCCGCTTCTTGGCCACAGGCTTCTTCGCTGCTTTCTTCTTCGTTGACTGCTTCTTGGCGGGCGCCTTCACGGCCGGTGCCGCCCTGGCCGCCTTTCGGGCCTCCGCCGCAGCAAGTCGCTCCGCGTCCGCCTGTTCAGCCGCGGCCTTTCTCGCAGCGGCACGCCGAGCGGCCTCCAACTTCTTCTCGCGGGCAATCTCCTGAGCCTTGGCCCTCGCTGACTGAGCGTCCCCCCGTCGCTTTTTGGCAGCTCGCAGTGCAGCCTGCTGCTCCTTGGCTCGCGCCTTGGCTACGCGATCACTCTGCCCGTTCACCCAGGCCTGCAGCGTCGCGTGCACCATCCATGCCTGATCAGCTTTGATCTGTCGAGACACCCATGCTGCGACCTCATGGAGCCCCGCCGACTCGTCGACGCAGCCTGCGTTGGCAAGCATCCAGCAGAGCTGTTCATCCACCGGAACCATCCCGATTTCACCGACCAGCAACAGCCACCGCGCTGCAACAAATGGCGTCACGCCGTCGAGAGACTCGATTGAGTCCTTCATGTCGCGTTTACTCAATCCGGATTCCACCTCCATCGTCACATCATGGTGCCGCTGATACAGATGATTGAGCATCGCCTTCATTCGAGCGGCTCGGTCGAGCGCCAGCGGTGAGGAGTCACCGCACATCGAGGCGATCTCATCCGGCGTCGAAACGCGTATCTCGTGCCAATCGATACGGGCACCCTCAAGGCGTGCCCATGCGTCATCCGCACTGCTCGTACTGGATTCCCACAACAGCTGGGAGTACACCAGCACATCGACGGGATCCGCCAATTCGAGGGGCGCCGACTGCTTCTTGAGCTTCTTGACCTGCGATGCAAACTTGGATGCGAACTGCTTTGAGTTTTTCACAGTGGTGTGTCCTCTTGCTCCTGGCCACCATGGTTCCCCTCACGGCGAACCGCATCATTGATGGCCCCGAGCACCTTGGCTTCTTTCTTCATCGACTCATCGAGAATGAACCGAAGTCGCGGCACGCGACGCATGCGGACTTCATTACCAACCTGCCTTCCGATCCAACCGGCCGCCGCATTGAGCCCGTGCAGTGTTCCTTTGCCGCGCTCTGCGGGAAGCACCGAGCACCAGACTCGGGCCTCGCTCATGTCCGGACTGACAGAGACCTTTGTCACGGTCACCAGGCCACGAACACGAGGATCCGCAAGGCCGCGACCGAGCACCTTCTGGAGTGCCCGCTGGACGACGGCATCGATCTGTTCAGGATGACGTGTCATGCCCGGTCATCCGGTCAGGACCCCGGACGAACTTCCTTGGTCTCGTAGCACTCAAGTACGTCACCGGGCTTGATGTCGTCGTATCCGTCGATCAGCATGCCGCACTCCTGGCCCGCCTTCACTTCCTTCGCGTCGTCTTTGAATCGCTTGAGCTGCGAGAGTTTGCGGTCATTCTCGATCACGATGTCATCACGTGTCACGCGGATGAGCGCGTTGCGCTGAATCGTGCCTCCCGTGACATAGCAGCCTGCCACCATGCCGACCTTGGTAATCCGGAAGACTTCCTTGACTTCGGCGTGGCCCAGAATCTCGATGCGATGCTCTGGTTCGAGCATGCCGACGATGGCCTTTTCGATGTCATCAGTAATGTCGTAGATCACGTCGTAGTACCGAATGTCCACGCCCGCATCTTCTGCCGCCCGGCGGACTTTGCCCGGCGCGGTGACGTTGAACCCGATGACGATGGCACCCGATGCGTCAGCAAGCGTGATGTCGGACTCGCTAATGCCGCCCACCGCCGCGTGCTTGATCGAGACCCGCACTTCGTCGGTTGTCATCTTGCCCAGCGACGCAGTGATCGTCTCAACTGATCCCTGCACGTCGGCCTTGAGAATGATCGGCAGTTCCTTCTTGCCGGCCTCCGTCATGTGATCGAGGATGTTGTCGAGCGTCACCCGCTCTCGGGTCAGCGTCCGCTCTCGTTCGGCAGCCACGCGTTCCTTCGCCGCGGACTCTGCCTCACGGAGATTCTTCACAATGAACACGCGGTCACCTGCGTCGGGCACTTCACTCAGTCCCGAAATGACGACCGGGTGCGAGGGCTGGGCTTCCTTGGTCCGATTCCCATGATCATCGATGATGTCACGAACACGGCCATACCCGCGACCCGCAACCATGTAGTCGCCCTTGTTCAACTGACCCTGCTGGACCAGGATGCTCGCAACCGCACCGCGTCCTTCTTCGAGTTTAGCTTCGAGCACCGTGCCTTCGGCAGGACCGCCAAAGTCGGCGGTCAACTCGAGCAACTGCGCCTGCAGGTCAAGGATCTCAAGAATGTCCTGGATCCCCTCACCCTTGATGGCTGCGGTCCGCACGACTTCGGTGTCACCACCCCACTCAACCGGATTCAGCTCATGCTCAGCCAGCTGACCAAGAATCCGCTGGATGTTCTGATCGGTCGCTTCGGGCTTGTCGATCTTGTTGAGCGCCACCACAATGGGGACACCCGCCGCCTTGGCATGATTGATCGACTCGATGGTCTGAGGCATCACGCCGTCGTCAGCGGCGACCACCAGCACCACGATATCTGTCACCTTGGCGCCACGGGCACGCATCTCGGTGAACGCCTCGTGTCCAGGCGTGTCAATGAAGGTCACGACATGCTCGTCGTCACCGACCGTCACCGGAACCCGGAATGCGCTCGTCGCCTGCGTAATGCCACCAGCCTCACCATCCGCCACGTTGGCATTTCTGATGCTGTCCAGCAATGACGTCTTACCATGATCAACATGACCCAGAATGGTCACGACGGGTGAGCGAGGTCGCTCATCCTTCATCTCTCGAGCCGTGAAGGACTCCGCAATCTGCTCTTCGGCCGTCTTGGATTCGACAACCTCGAGTTCGACACCGAATGACAACATGCACTCGACGGCGACGTCTGTCTCGAGGGTTGAGTTAATCGTGACATCGTGCTCTTCGGCCATGCACCAGCGCAAGATGTCCCGCGTCTTGACACCACTGGCGGCACTGATCGCTTTGATGGTCAACGGTTCGGGCAGCGTGATAGCGCCACCAACATCCAAGGCCGACTTCGCTCGCACGCCTGAGGGCCCCGAAGCCTTCTTTGCACTGTCCCGCCGCACTGAACGGAAGTAGCCGCCACTCCGAGAGAGCCGCTGTTCCCGCTCACGAAGATCTTGCTCACGCCAGTTTCGCTGACCGCCACCGGTCTGGTTCTGACGACCTTCACGGCCTTCTCCGCCGCGGCCTTCGGTCGCGCCCGTTCGCCGTCGATTGCGTCTGGACGTGCGTCCGCGACCAGGACCGTCCGCCGGCGGAGGGCCGGGCGCGAGCCCGGGTCCACCCGGACCACCTGGACCGCCCGGGCCGCCAGGACGGCGAGGCGCCTTCGGGCGTGGCGGCGCCAGGTTCTCCGGCTGCTCGACCCGAATCACCTTGGGGCCGGCCAGCTTTGTTTTCTTCGGCTCATCCAGTTTGCGTCCGAGCGGAGTCACCGTCTCGGGGCGTGTCGGCTCGTTCTTCACTGGCTGCTTCTTGCCCGACTCATCTTCGCCCTGTTCCTGGCGAGGTGCAGGACGAGTCGGTGGCTCGATCACGCCGGTGCCGCGCGTGGCGGAGGGCGGTGGTACCGAAGGGGCGGCTGGAGGCTTCTCTTCAGCCTTGGGGGGCTCCGCTTCCACCACCTGTGTCGGCTCGATCCCCTCCGCCGTGGCACGCCTTGGCGCTTTCTTCTTGGCTCGCGCCCGCGCCTGCTTCACATCGACTGGAGCAGCCGTCTGTACGGCAGTACCTCCCTGCGCCACGTCGCCGAACCACTCGCGAATCGTCGCAGCCAACCCGATGGAGATGGCCGACATGTGATTGGTGATGTTCGGTACACCTTCCTCGGTGCACTTGGCCACCACGTCCTTCGACGTGACGCCAAGCTCCTTGGCGATCTGGTGAACTCGAACTGTCGTACTCTTCTTGGCCACAGGATGCTCCTGCGCAGACGTTGACCGACCTTTCGGTCAGTGCTGCGCGTTTTCCCCTTCGGTCGACTCCGTAGATCCGCCATCGAGAATCGACGCTGCGGCTGCTTCACCGTCTGCATCGGTGGCCGCCCCACCCTCTGCTGGAGAGGGACCCTCTCCCAAAATGGACGCAGCGGCTGATTCGCCCTCGGCACCGGCGATCGCAATCGCCGCAGCCTCTTCCTGGGCCTTCCGCTGCTCCTCTTCTTCCTTCTCGCGGGCCTGCTGCTCCTGAACCTCGACGGCCTTGGCACTGCAGGCAGCCAGGACGGCGTCAGCCAGCTCCTCCGGCATTCCCACGTCGTTGACCAGCGTCTCGCGGCCTACTTCCTCGACGTCAAACACACTGATCATGCCCAAGGCACCCATTCGGTCCAGCATGGCGTCATCAACGCCCTCAACCGGACGGATCGTGCCCTCGAGCGTCTCAAGTCCGCGAGCGAACTCCTCTGGCGTCAGAATGTCGATATCCCAACCGGTCAGCCTTGCCGCCAACCGGACATTCTGCCCGCGGCGACCGATCGCCAGCGACAACTGATCCTCACGCACAATGATGGTTGCCCGGCCAAGTTCAAAGCAGAGGCTGACCTCATTGACTTCGGCAGGCTTCAGCGCATTGCCGATCAGCACCTGGCTTGACTCGTTCCACCGAACGATGTCAATCTTCTCGCCACCAAGTTCATCCACGATGTTGCGGATGCGACTTCCCCGAACACCAACGCAGGCACCAACGGCATCCACCTTGGAGTCGATCGATGCCACCGCGACCTTGGTGCGGAATCCGGCCTCACGGGCCATGGCCTTCAACTCGATGACGTGCTCCGAGACTTCGGGCACCTCCGCCTCGAACAACCGGCGAATGTAATCCTCGTGGCTCCGCGACAGCACAATCTTGACCCGATTGCCGTCCTCTCGGACATCTCGGATGACACACCGAACACGATCACCTTGATGAAACTGCTCTCCAGGGATCTGCTCCGACCGCGGCATGAAGCCCTCAGCGCGATCGATCTGAACCACCAGCGAGCCGCCCTCATAGCGATGGGCGGTTCCCGTCACAATGTCGCCGATCCGCTTGCCGAACTCATCCAGAATGCTCGCGCGTTCGTTGTCTCGGAATCGCTGAATCATGACCTGCTTGGCCGTCTGGGCAGGGATCCGGCCCAGCGACTCGAGCGGAATGACCTCGGCGGACCCATCTTCATGCAACTGCCACAGGGTGATCTCGCCACTCACCGGATCCACCTTGCAGGCGAACTCCTCGGTGTCCAGCGAGTTGAAGTGCTTTCGAGCGGCGCTGATCATCGCCTGCTCGAGATCCCGAAGCAGCAACTCCCGATCGACATTGCGATCGCGGGCGATGGCGTCAATGAAGCGGATGGTTTCGGAGTTCATCTCACAGTCGCCTTTCGAAGACCGGGGCCAGACCAGAAACACGGTGGAACAGACTGGAGTTCCAGCCAAAAACAACAGAGGGCCACACACCCTCAGGGCCGTGACCCGCTCCTCCGACCAGACCCCTCAACGAGAAGTCCGAAATCCGGCGCGACCAGAATGGGGTCTCGCTCAGATCATGGGGATGTCCCCAAGTCGGCCCGGCGCGGGCCTCGCACAAGCGTTCGCAGCAACAGGCGCCACGAACACGGGATGGAGCAGATCACTCCACATGGCGGAAAGCGTGCTGTCCGGGGCTGTCAGGCACCGCGATACTCCACGAACAAGAGGCCATGGGGCCCGCCGCACGGCGAGCCAACCCGATCTCCGTATCGTATCCAGGCAAGGTGGCCCTCGCAACCGACGCCGCCCCTTCGAGAGGCCAGCTTCGGGCTAGACTTCCTCGATCATGGTGAATGGGCGTAGGAGGTACGGGATGACGCAGCGGAACAGGCCGTGGTTGGCCGTGGTGGCACTGTGCCTGACATCGGCATCGTTTGCCGAGCCGAAGAGCCCTCTGGGGTTTGGCGGCCTGACCCCCAAACCTCAGGCAACACCCGAGTTCCATGATTCCCGAGACCGCGTCACGGTGGAGGTGATCCCGAGCCGAACCACGGTGGCACCCGGGGGTGACCTGACGCTCGCGGTGGTCTTCGATCAACAGACCAAGTGGCACATTCACACCAACGCACCGGTCGTACCGCCGGAACTCGGAGAGCCTGAGGACTACTACGCCACCGAGATTCACATCGACGCCAGCTCCGATGCCCTGACACCGCACCTCGAGTGGACCCAGTGGCCAGACACCCACGAGATCATGGTCGGATTCGGTGGCCCTGCCGTGCCCTATGGCGTCTTTGAGGGGCGTGCCATTGCGTATGTCCCGATCACCGTGGCCAGCGATGCCAGCGCTGGTCCGGTCACACTGACCATTCGAACTGTCTTTCAGGCCTGCGACGACGTCGTCTGCCTGGCCCCGACGCCGCTTCCGCCCGAGCCCGGTGAAGAAGCATCCAGCCGATGGAGCAGGTACGGCGAACGCATCACGATTGATGTCGTCCCACTCTCGGACGTGAAGCCCGAGTCGGAGGGCGCCGTGTTTGCGGATTTCGACGGGAGTGTCTTCGGGAGCATTCGCGGGGGTGAGTCGGCGCCGGAAACCGCCGCCCATGACGTCACCTTCGATGCGTTCGGGCTCTCCTTCGGACTCGACACGGACGGCGCTGCCGGACTCCTGCTCCTTCTGATCGTCGCAGCGCTGGGTGGGTTTCTACTGAACCTGACCCCATGTGTCCTCCCCGTCATCCCACTCAAGATCATGGCGATCTCGAGCAGCGCGGGGAGCCGCAGCCGAACGCTGGTCCTCGGCATTGCCATGAGTCTCGGAGTCATCGGGTTCTGGATCGGCATCGGATTGGCAATTGCGCTGCTCACCGGATTCACAGCGAGTAACCAACTCTTCCAGTATCCGGTCTTCACCATCGGCATCGGACTGATCATTGCGGCCATGGCCGTGGGCATGTGCGGCCTGTTCTCCGTGCGACTCCCCGCGTCGGTGTACATGGTCAGCCCTCGGCACGACACCCTGACCGGCTCATTCCTCTTCGGCATCATGACCGCCGTACTCGCGACGCCGTGCACCGCTCCATTCATGGGCGCCGCCATGGCATGGGCTGCCACCGAACCACCCG
>CAYQJN010000084.1:0-9242 GCA_964417845.1 uncultured Isosphaeraceae bacterium | reverse complement strand
GAGCAGGTCGTTGACGTCGACGACGCCGTCACCGTTGAGATCGCCCTCGAGACCGACCACCGGATCAAGCTCCAGCGTCGTCGCGTCCATGACAACCGGCGGCGACATCCCACGGTTCACGTAGGCGTCCCAGGCAATCTGGCCGCGGTCATCGGTGACGTTGGCGTCTCGCAGAAACTCCATCATCTCCCTCGTGGTGGTCTGGAAGTACAGCGTGACCACTGCCTCGGCAGCCCCCTCAGGAATCCCGAATGCGGTGTCGGACCAGTGCTGGCCGTCGGCATAGATCGCGCCGACCGGCGAGGCGTGAATCCCTTCGTACGCGGCATTGGTGAATCCGACTGGTGGAATGCGGTTGTCCTTCAGGATCTCATCACAGAGCACCAGGTGGAAGGACTCGCCTGCTGGCACGCCCGTCGCTGCCGCGATTTCGTCGCTGACGCCGAGTTTGGCTTCCCAGACCTGCGTCCCAGCCTCATGGAGTGTGGCCGTGAACCAGTTGTAGTCGCCGTACTCCTCAACAACGACTCCGTTGTCATCCAGGAACTCCACGTTGAGCCACATGCGGCGGCCCTCTGGCATTCCGGTGGGGAGCTTGTGCCCGGACCAATTCGTCACACGCACATCCAACTGTGCCCCGTTCTGCACGACATCCATGTCGCTGGCAGCGGCCAGAAGATCGGCCGTTCGCTGCATGGACGTGGCCACCATTTCATCGGTCAATCCGGTGTAGGTCGGATCCCAAAGATCGTGTACCGCACCAATGACCCAGGTGTTGCCGCCGGCGAAACTGTGGACGTCGATGTCGTCGCGGGCACCGATGTCGGGGAGGTACCAGAAACTGCAGTTGGCGCCGTGCGTCTTGGGCATGTGGCAGTCCTGACAGGACTTCATCACGCCGTCGGGGTGTCCATCGCCGCCGAAGCGGCCGTCAGGAAATGAAACGCCGGAGTCTGCAAACTGACTGTTGAGCCACTCGCTGTAGGTCCGCTGCTCGGGGAACATGTGGTAGGTGTTCTGGGTCGGATGGGCTGCGTCCATCTCATTGAGTTCCCACGACTCCGTTGACTCGTTCCACGAGAAGACGGGGTTGCCGAGATCATGGCACGACGCGCATACGCTCGCCTCAGAGTGATGCGGCGAATGGACGATCTGTGAGGCGCCGTGCATGTTGATGCCGACGTCATCGAGTGGACCGCGGCGATCGTCAATGTGATCAAAGATGAAGCGTCCGTTGCCGGGGTGCGCCGGATCGGGGTACGTCCCGGCATCGATCAGGTCCTGAAGTATGTCCGTGTCGGAGGCCGGGTTCGCGGCATCGGCCACCGGATCGACCAGACGGTGGCAGAAACTGCAGGTGATCCCGTCCATGTCATCCGGGTCCCACAGGTCGTCAAGATTGCCCGTCCCACTGCGTCCCGATCCCCAGCCCTTCGGGGCGTGGCATCGAATGCAGTACTCGCCAGCGCCCGCCGCGTCCTGGTTGGCAATCACCACAGCGGCCTGCCAGACGGGATCACGGGCGGACTGAGCCATCATCGTGCCAGCCCAGTTGATGTGAGGCGAGGTCACCACATCGGGGTTGTCGTCATCCAGGAAGTTGTGGCAACTGGAGCAGTTCCAGGACTCTGTGAATTCCTGAAAGCCGGTCGGCATCGGTTGGGTACCGGGCTGGAAGAAGTCCTCGGTGGTCGTGGGCACCTGAATCTGATCGGCCATGAGACCGCCTGTGGTCGCCAGGGCCAGACCAACTGATGCTGCCGAGAATGCCTGTCGCACGGTGCCGATCTCCAAAGCCCCCTCATCTCCAACAGCCTCAAGCGAGCACACGAGCCCCCGCAGCGCACCGCGGTCGAGTGCCTGTGAGCCCTCTACCGTACTTCGGCTGCCCGACAGGTCAATACCGGACCCGCAGATCGGTCCGTGAATCGATAGACTCGGCCCGGATGACCCTTCGCTGGACTGGAATTGTCGGTTTCATCGGACTTCTCGCAGGATGCACCGCGAGTCAAGGCCCCGAAGTCGTCGCGGTCAGCCCCGCTCAGTACGACGAGGCGTTTTCCACGTCTGTCGCGATGGTCCGCGCTCGCGGCTGGGAGCCGGAATTGATGGATCGCCGAAGCGGCGTCATCGAAACCGCCCCGGTGCAGGCCGGCAGCGTGTTCGAGCCCTGGCATCTCAATACGACCGATATGAGCACCATTGTCGAGAATTCGATCTCGCACACCCGCACCCGTGCCCGCATCGAGTTTCGCCCCGCGAACGCCGCGAGACTGGCCAAGTCCCAGCGTGATGACCTGCGACCACCCGATTACCTCGGCCTCGAAGACATGGGCGACCTCACTCAGGCAACGGGTCCGCTCGATCTCCGCGCATGGGTGTACATCGAGCACGGGCACACGCCCAACGTGATGATGAGCACCTGGACGCCGGGCCTCAAGGCTCGGCCTCGGCGGGTCGGCCATGATTCCAACTGGGAGTCGCCCCCGTCCGGGGTCGTCTGGATTCCCTCCTCCCGCGACCGCGGGGCCGAGCGACGCCTCCTGGGGGCCATCGAGCGAGCCCTCCAGACCGATCAGCCCCTCCAGATCGACCCACCTTCGCCGGCGGGATGATCGACACTCGCCAGACCACGCTTGCGACGACGCGGGGTGGTGGTAGGCTGAGGGGTCCACCAAACCGCTGGGGATGAGAAGAGGAGCGTGCCACCATGCGGTGCGGCCATCGTGTCGGAGTAGCCATCACCATCGGACTCGCTGCAGCATCAGCCGCGCGAGCTGATCTGTTTTCAGATACAGGCTGGGATGCGCTCGTGGAGCGGATCGGAATCGATCAGGTCCCAACAGGTGACGACGTCATCGCCGCCCAGGTTGAGGCCCCCACGGCCGAGGGCGGCTACGCCCCCAACGACTCTGATCCGGAATTCGACGGCAAGTACCTCATTCGCCGCTCGGGCGGCAGTGCCTCGAACCCGTCTTCGCACGCCACCGGTGTGGCCAAGCGTTTTTATGGCAACACCGCAGGACTGGCGTCAGGAATCTGGTTCATCAACTGCTTCGAGGTCAATGACTGGCTGACCAGCCGATATCTCCACGTCGGCGAAGGTACGACAGCCCCGGACTGGAACGGATTCGGCGGCATCAAAGTCTGGAATCACTCCTGGATCGGGTCCTTCGGAAACACGACCTATGACACCAACGCACTTCGGCGTCAGGACTGGGTGGTCAATCAGGATGACGGCGTTGTCGCTGTCGGCATCAATAACGCTGCCGATGCGCAGCCTCTGCTGAGTTATGCATGCAATGTCATCACCGTTGGTCGCCGCAGCGGCGAACACTCGTGGGGCGATGTCCCCGCCGGCTACGACGCGTCCGGGCGCATGATCCCGCACCTTGTCGGCCCGATGAGCACGACCAGCGAGTCAACACCCGCCGTTTCGGGCGCTGCTGCCATGCTGGTCGAAATGGTGCGCACGGATGAAACGCTGCCCACCGAGGGTGAGTCCAGCGCCGCGATCCGAGCCATTCTGATGGCAGGCGCGGAGCACACGGGCCCTGACGGATCTTCCGGAGCGTGGACCAATCAGGCCCCCCAGAGCGGGCCGGAGCGAGGGCGCACCATGCGGCCGCTCGATGAAGTCATGGGTGCCGGCCACGTCAATGTCGATCGCGCTCACCAGATCATGTCGGGCGGGCTGCAGACCGGTGCAGCGTCTCTGGAAGGCGCGAGTGCCGCCATCTCGTACGGCTGGAGTGTCGAGAACGTGGAGCCGGGCGCCGCGGGGCAAACGGGTGATCGATGGTGGACTTTCACCCTCCCGGAAGGTGCCAGCGAAGTCTCGGTGCTGGCCACGTGGAATCGCGTGGTCGCCTCCAACTTCGGCTCCTGGTCGATGGCGGACTTTGATCTCGAACTCTTCGCCTTTGAGGGTGGCAACGCCGTTCCTCTGGTTGGCGATGAGCTCTCATGGAGCAGCGGGAACGTCTCCAGCGAGAGCGAGGTGGACAACGTCGAGCACCTGTGGATCGAAGGGCTCGCCGCAGGCACCTACGCCTTCCGGCTGACCCGCGTGGATGGTGGCGGCGGCAGCAGCGACGTCGCCGTCGCCTGGTGGTCCTCGGGCGAGTTCGGAGGGCTCGCCGGAGATCTCAACGGTGATGGCTTTGTCGGCGTCGACGATCTGCTTCAGTTGCTGGCTGCCTGGGGCACGTGCGCCGGATGCGTGGAAGACCTTACGAATGACGGTATGGTGGGTGTGGACGATCTCTTGCTGATGCTGTCGCTCTGGTCATGAAGCCAACTTTCATCTGTGTGCTGATCGGGGTGATCTCCGGATCCGCCGCGGCGGATTACCTCGCGGACTGCGGCTGGGATGCGCTGGTGGCCAGACTCGCGCCAAACCCGCCACCCGACGGCAGCGACGTCTTCGTGGCCATGATTGAAAGTGAGAGCGCCGAGGGCGACTACCTCCCGGATGCGTGCTTTCTGGCTTGCGATCCCACCTTTTCGCCGGACCTGCTGGTCGTCAAGAAGTCGGGCGACAGCGATGTCTCGAACCACGCCTACCACGTGGGACGCTACTTCTTCGGTGTGGACAATGGCATGGCGGCGGGCATTCGGAGCGTGCTGTGCTGGGAAACCAACGATTGGCTCGGCTCGGGATGGCTGCACTCCGGACAGGGTGGCACCCTCCCGGAGATCAACTCCACCGCTGCGAAGGTCTGGAACCACAGTTGGGTCGGTTCGACCGGTGCCAGTTCCAACGACAACGAGGCACTTCGGCGACTCGACTGGGCCGTCACGCAGGATGCCGAAGGACCGCTCATGTGCGTCGGTCTCAACAACGGAGATCAGCCGATGCCGTTGCTCGCGGCCGCCTTCAATGTGGTTGCCGTTGGCCGAAGCGATGGTGGCCACGCCGCGTTTGAAGTCGAGTCGGGGATCGATGGCGCAGGACGATCAAGACCGGACATCGTGGCGCCCCTCGATGCGACGAGTTATGCCACGCCGCTCGTCTCCGCAGCCGCCACCATTCTTGTCGAGGTCGTCAGGTCCGACGCCTCGCTGCACGCCGATGCGGAATCGCCCGAGGTGCTCAAGGCCATCCTGATGGCAGCGGCAGATCACGCCGGGCCAGCGGATGGCAGCGAGGCCCCCTGGTCGAACGGAGCGCCGGACGCGGGCGCCGACCGAGGCACCACAGCCACGCCGCTCGACCCGGTCGTCGGCGCGGGCCATCTCGACGTCAACCGCGGGCACCTGATTCTGACCGCCGCCCAACAGAGCGGCGGAGAGGTCACCGCAGCAGGATGGGACCGCCCGAGTCTCGGCTCGGACGGAATGGCCGAGTGGCACTTCAATGCGCTCGGATCCACAGACACCTTCACCGCAAGCATCGCGTGGAATCGGACGGTCACGAACACCTTCTCGAACTGGTCTCTGGCGGACTTCGATCTGGAACTGCTTCGAGTCGTGGACGGTGCACCGGAGTCCATGGTCGGTGATGGATCCTCCACGCACTTCGCCTCGGGCAATGTGCGCAGTGAGAGCCGGATTGACCCGGTGGAACACATTCATATCTCCGGCCTGGCCGCCGGGAAGTACGTCCTCCGCCTGAACAGGGCCGACGGCGACGCGGCCACCATCGACGTCGGCGTCGCCTGGTTCACCTCTGGACAGGTCCTCGATGCCGATCTGGATGGAAGCGGACGGGTCGGGGTGGGCGATCTGCTGATCCTTCTGGAGTCGTGGTCGGCCTGCGAAGCGTGCGATGCAGACCTCGATGGAAGCGGCGTGCTCGACCTTGAGGACCTGCTCGCCCTGATCGATCGCTGGGGCGTGTAGCGACCGGATCTCTCAGGCCGCGAAGGCTCCGGCGCTGAGATCCCTATCATCCCGCCCATGCGCCGCGCTCGGTTTGGGTCCTATCTCCTCCTCACGGCAGTCCTGACGGGCTTCGCCGTCTTTCTGCTGTACCCGATCTGGCTAACGGTGTCGGTTGGATTCGAGGCGCGAGACGGCGGGTTCACGTTCTATCACGTCCTTGAAGTCCTGCGTGATCCTTCGACACGCATCGGTCTGCTCAACGCCCTGGGGATCGCGGTCTGCACCACGATTGCATCCATCGCCATCTCGATTCCGCTGGCCCTTGTGTCGGTCAAGTGCGACTTCCCGGGGAAGACCGCCTTCAATGCGCTGGTCCTCGTGCCGCTCATTCTGCCGCCATTCGTCGGTGCGATCGGCCTGCATCACCTGCTTGGGCGACACGGGGCCATCAGTGAGTTGTTGATCTCGCTGGGACTCACCGATCACGGCGTTGACTTCATCGGGCAGGGTGGCTTCTGGGCCATCGTCCTCATCGAGTCACTGCACCTCTATCCCATCATCTATCTCAACGCCGCCGCCGCGTTGGCGAATCTCGACCCTGCACTGGAGGAAGCGGCCTCGGGGCTGGGCGCGTCGGCCTGGCGGCGATTGAGGCAGATTGTGCTCCCGCTGATCCGGCCGGGCCTGTTTGCCGGAGGCACCATCGTCTTCATCTGGTCGTTCACTGAGTTGGGCACGCCCCTCATGTTCGACTACCAGCAGGTGACACCGGTCCAGATCTTCAACGGCATCAAGGAGATGGAGGGGTCAACACGCCCCTACGCGCTGACCGCTGTATTGCTCATCGTCGCCGCTGGGACCTACCTGATCGGCAAGGTCTTCCTGGGTGGTCGATCGAGCACGATGTACTCAAAGGCCTCGATTCGCTCGGTCCCCAGGAAACTCGGACCCATTGGCAGCGCCGCCGCCCTGCTGCTTTTTGGCGGCGTCACCCTGGCTGCCGTCATGCCGCACATCAGCGTCGTGCTCGCATCGTTGACCGTCGAAGGCGGGTGGTACGACAGCGTGCTGCCGACCCAGTGGACGATGCACAACTACGACACCGCGCTTGGGCACTCGCTGGCCTCCGGGTCCATCCGGAACAGTCTGCTGTACTCGTCGCTGGCCGTCGGCATCGACCTCATCGTCGGGCTGGCAATCGGCTATCTCATCGTCCGCGTCAAGGTTCGAGGTCGAGGACTGGTCGACGCGCTGGCGATGCTGCCGCTGGCCGTCCCAGGACTGGTCATGGCCTTCGGCTATGTGGCCATGACGCTCCGGTGGCCGTTTGGCAAGGACGACCCGCTTGAAGGAGTCATTTCGGTCGTCGGCGCCGATCCGAATCCGGTTCTGCTCCTGTGATCGCCTATGCGGTCAGGCGATTGCCATACGTCGTTCGCTCGACGGTCGCAGGCCTGGAGCAGACAAGCGGCGAACTTGAGGAAGCGGCGCTCAATCTTGGCGCGTCCCGCGCCCGTGCCATTCGCACGGTGGTGATACCCCTGATCACGGCCAACCTCGTGGCCGGAGCGCTCCTGGCATTCTCCTTCGCCATGCTTGAAGTGAGCGATTCCCTCATTCTCGCGCAGCGAGAAGTCGACTACCCCGTCACCAAGGCCATCTACGTGTTGTTCGAGCGTCTCGGGGATGGCCCTGGAATCGCCAGCGCGATGGGCGTCTGGGCCATGGCACTGCTCGCCGTCACGCTCGTGGGTGCGTCGGTGTTGATGGGTCGGAAGATGGGTGCCATCTTCCGCGTCTGATTGCGCAGCGTTTTGGCATCATCCGCCTGAATCACATGAGTCCTGATGTAGCGTCGCCTGCGCCGGCAATGGTGCTGGCCGTTCACGAAAGGACAGTTCATGTTGATGCACACGATGATGTTGGCCGCTGTTCTGGCGATACCCGCCGAGGCACCCCCCAATCATCAGGACGTACGCCCCGCGCTCGTCACAATCCATCAGGTTCATGAGCAACCACTCGACATTGCCCTGGCCTGGTATGCGCCGACGGACGGCTCCTCGGCCCTGAGCCCTCCGCTCGAGGTCCTGACGACCGCCCTGATCGGATCGTCAAAGCAGCACTCCGGGACCGTCGGCATGGGTGATCTCGTCGTCCGGGGCACGATCTCCAACGGCTGTGATCAGGATGTCCACATGCTGCTGACGGACGGGTCGATCCTCACGCTTGCGGCCGAAGAAAACCTCTGGATCGGGAGCGAACGGGAACTCACGCCCACGCATCGGTGCTGGTGCGTGTGCACGTGCGTGTCGGGCAACAAATCCTCCACGTTCCAGGTGGGGTGCGACAACTCCAACGGGTGCTCCATGGAGGACCAGCTCTGTGAGGTCCACTCCGATCCCTTCCTGAAGCCGTCTGGCCGCGTCACCAGTTGCAGACGCATGTGGATCCTCCTGCCCCCGGTGGTCATGGAGCAGGCATCGCCCGCCTGAGGGTCCATCCATCAGGAACCCTATACTGCGCGGTCCTGAAACTGCGGAGCACGCGAGCCCCATGCCCTACACCCTGACCCCCACGAAGCCCTGGGATGTCGATGTCGATGACGTCGACTACCTCGCCGACCGCCCGGATGCCGGCGATCGATGGGTCCTCAATTTCGGCCCTCAGCACCCCGCAACGCACACCACGCTGCGGGTCGTGCTGGAGTTAGACGGCGAGCGTGTCGTACGGGTCACCCCGCACATCGGGTATCTGCACAGCGGCTTTGAGAAACTGGGTGAACACCACACCTACAACCAGTTTGTGTGCACCGCCAGCCGGATGGACTATGTCGGGCCGATCTGCAACGACATCATCTGGCACAACGCCGTCGAGACGCTCTTCGACATCACACTCACCCCGAGGTGCACGGTCCTTCGGACCATCCTGATGGAACTCGGACGCATTCAGGCACACCTCCTGTGTGTGGGTGCTGCGGCGCTCGATCTTGGCGCATTCACAGGCTTCCTGTATGGATTCAATGAACGAGAATTCATCTATGACATCATCGATTTCCTGACCGGGCAACGCTTTCATCCTGACTACACCCGGGTCGGTGGCGTCGCGCGGGACATCCCTGATGAGGACGTCTTCAGGAAGATGATCCACAGTTTCCTCGACGAGCGACTTCCGAAGGCGATCAAGGACATCGAGACGCTCCTCAATCGAAATCGGATCTTCATCGACCGCGTCAAAGGAATCGGCGTGCTCACGGGTGAGGAAGCAACCGCGTGGTCGCTCACTGGACCATTGGCACGGGCGTCGGGTGTCGCCCGCGACCTTCGCAAGGATGCCCCGAATCTCTGTTATGCCGACAATTGGGATGGCGACGGCGCCAGCGCCGTCGAGTTCAATGTCCCGGTCGCCCAGGACGGTGA
>CAYQJN010000083.1:0-9585 GCA_964417845.1 uncultured Isosphaeraceae bacterium | reverse complement strand
GGCTTCGAAGCGCTTTCCACATGCGGCGTATGCCGCCGGACTTGCGAGCGGCGTTGAGCGTGTATCGAATCGACCGCCACCCGCCACCATGTTTCGGAAGACCCATGTCGCGATGGTACGCGTACCATGGCGGCCGTGAGTCCTCGAGCCACCATCCTGGTCGTTGAACCAGACGCCGCGGTCCGCCGCATGCTTGATGTCCATCTCGGGCGACCAGGACACCTGGTCACTGCCTGCAGCACCGCCGCCGATGCGATCGCGCTGCTCAGCGAGACTTCGTTCGATCTGATCGTGACGGAAGCGGACACACCCGACGGCTCGGGCTTTGACCTGCTTCGGCGGGCTCGCTCACAACCCGGGCCGCGCATCGCCGCCATCGTGACATCCAGACGCGATCAACCCGAGAGGATCATCCGAGCACTGGAGCGGGGTGCCGATGACTACCTGTCCAAGCCAATCAGTCCTGCGATGGCCGTCGCTCGCGCGGAGGCATTGCTCGATCTCAAAGGCACCGGGCTGCTCGACTCAAGTGGCAGCGATCCCATGGATCTTCCTGAAGTCGATCGAGTGCTTCGGGCCGCCTCTGGAGGCGCTGCCAAGCTTCGCGCCATCTGCGATGCGCTCCGTGACGCACTCGGCGCCGAACGGGCATCGGTCTATCGGCTGGACGAGCAGGCCGGCGAGCTCCTCACGGTGGTCGCCCACGGCGATCAGGGAACGGACGGATCGCCACTCATTCGAATGCCAGCAGGGGAGGGCCTTGCCGGCGCGTGCCTTCGGCTCAACCATCTCATCAACATCGTCGATGCCTACGAGGACACCCGATTCAACCCGTCGTTCGACGAGCAGACCGGATTCAAGACCCGATCCGTTCTTGCTATGCCACTGCGAGACGAAAATGGTCAGCCCATTGGCGTCGCGCAGATACTCAATCACCAGGGAGGTCCGTTTACCGCCGCAGAGGAGCTCAAGGCGCTCCAGTTGGCGCCTCGCTGCGCACTGACGCTCGCGGAGGCCTTCTTTGAAGTCGATCAGGAACTCAATCTCGCCGCCACCATCGTGGCTCAACCCGGGACCGCAACGTTTCTCCCGACGATGCTCCCGGGACAGCGGAGTTTCGACTCAAGCGTCCTTCCTCCCGGCGATGTGGATGCCAGGTCCTTCATTGGAACCGAGATTGGACGCTATCGGGTGCTCGAGGTGCTCGGGGCAGGCAGTCAGGGGTTTGTACTGGATGGTGAAGATGAACTCCTCGAACGGCGCGTCGCCATCAAGTTGCTAGGCCCTGACTCCGCGCGGATTCCCATGTTGCGACGGCAGTTCATGCAGGAAGCCCGAATGATGGCTCAACTCGGCCATCCCAACACCGTGGCCATTCACGATGTCGGTGAGCATGACGGCGCGCTGTATCTGGTGATGGAGCAATGCACTGGTGGAACGAGTTTCGAGCTGCTCAAGCGACATGCCCAAATTGATCTTCTGACGTCCACCAGAATCATGCAAGACGCGTGCCGTGGCCTCGATGCAGCGCATCGCCGAGGCATGATCCACCGCGACATCAAGCCCGACAACATCCTTCTCGATGAGGATGGCGCCGCGAAACTCAGTGACTTCGGTCTGGTCCTCGCACCAAATGCCGCGGATCTGGCCGAGGGCGATCACATCATCGGCACACCACACTACATGAGCCCTGAACAGTGCGAAGGCGGCATGGTCGATCATCGGAGCGACCTGTATGCCCTCGGTGCCACCTGGTTCCATCTCGTCACTGGCCAGCCACCATTCCATGGCGCTGCGGATGTCAAAGCCTTGCTGCAACGTCACCTGAAAAACGCTGTACCGGATCCGTCTGCGCTCATCCCGAATCTTCCCGGTGAGGTCAACACCATCATCATCACTGCCATGGCAAAACGCCCGGAAGATCGATATCAGAACGCCGCCGAAATGCTGCGCGATCTTGATGCACTCGCCGACTCACTCGCGGAGCATCCGGATCGTCGGGCGGCGTGATAGACTTCGTCGATCTCGCTCACAGGAAGGAGAGGTGACTCATTTCAAACGGCGAAGAACTCTTCGTTCGATTCAACGACGACGACGACGCCTTCGTCGCGTCGCTGCTGTCGCCGAGCATCTCACAGCGAGAGTCCGAGATCATTTCGGCGGCCATGGAAGAAGCGATTGCCAGTCTGTCCGGATATCGATGGCTCGTCATCGACATGCAGCAGGTCACGTTCATGAGCAGTATGGGAATCGGCATGCTGGTCGATGCCAGAAGCCGGGCCGCTGGTCTGAAAATGAAAGTGATCCTGGCCAACGTCACCGGTGATCTGGATCAACTGCTGAGGATGGTGAAGCTCGACAAAGTCTTTTCGATCTGCACGACCGAGAAGCAGTTGCGCAAAACTCTGAAGCGATGACTGCCTCGCTGAGGCCCGAGCCGCCGATTCAGCCTCCCCTGCCCGAGACCAATTCCCTGGGGTCTCCTCGCCTTCATCTTTGCAATTGCTGGGCCCTGTTGCGCCGGCGTCTCTTCAATCATCGCGATCGTGCTCGCCATCATCGCCATTCGAGGCGAGCAACGGGGGTTCGCCATCGCAGGTCTCGTCATCGGTGTGGTTGGGATCCTCTGGGGATTCCTCGTTGCCGCCGTCTGGTTCGGCTTCGTCAGCACCGTTGGTCTCGGCCTCGGCACTCGTGTTCATTCCCTGATCTATGCGCAGATCCGTGAGGCGACCGCGGATTTTTCGGAAGCATCGGGGGTCATCATGCGGTGGTCTGCGGCGCACGATGGCCATCTTCCTGCGACGGACGTCGGCGCCACCGCGCTCGCGGATGCCGGGTCGACGGCCAACTACACCCTGTTGGACAACGACGCCTTTGAACTGACACTCGTCGTTGACGAAGGATCATCTGACCCATGGCGATTCAGTGCCCGGTATGAGTCTGATGGTGATCGCACCTGGATCCAGTGGGCAACTCGCAATGGCCACCTGAATGGCACGATTGAAGACTGACGCATCGCGGCTCAAGCTGCGGTCGATATCAGATCAATCAATGCGTCCACGGTGTCCCGATCCACATCAAGCGTTCCCACGGCAATCCTCAGCACGAGGTGCCCGTCCAGACGGCAATGGGTCACGGCGAACCGGCCGTCGGCATTGATCGCCTCAATCATCCGCTGGGTGGCTGAGTCTCCATCGGCGTGGCGCACACACACCAGCGAGAAACTGCGAGGCGCCGCCAGAAGTACCCCTGGAACAGTTCCAACGCGAGTCGCCAGATGTTCCGCCAGAGACACATGGTGCCGAACCATGTCCCCGAGTGCTTCGACCCCCGTACATCGCAGAAGCACCCAGAGTTTCATCGCTCGAAATCGTCTGCCGAGCTGGACGTGCCAATCGCGGTAGTCAATGACATCGCCGCGCTGGCTTGCGTCGTTCCGAAGGTACTCAGGGTCGATCGACATCGCATCGATGAGTGCAGTTCGATCAGCAAGCCACAAGCAGCAGCAATCAAAGGCGGCGCCCATCCACTTGTGCGGGTTGAAACTCCACGAATCCGCTTGCGATGCCCCAGCGAGAATGGAGCCCCGAAACTCCTCCGCCAGCGCCGCGGTTCCGGCCCACGCAGCGTCCACATGCAGCCAGCATTGGTGAGTCTCGCAGCACGCAGCGATGGCAGGAACCGGATCACATGCGCCGCACCCCGTCGTGCCCACCGTCGCACAGCAGAACGTAGGTGTTCTCCCGGCATTGACGTCGTTCCTCATCATGGCGGCCAGGGCCCCAACGTCCATACGAAAGGCGTCGTCGGTGGGAACGATCCGAAGATGGTCGCGGCCAATCCCACAGATACCCGCCGCCTTCAGAACCGAGGAGTGGCTCTGTTCACTTGCATAGGCCACCAGTTGGCCGCACGCCCTTCCACCTTCACTGCTCGCCGCCCCGTTCGTCGCTCGATCCCGCGCAGCCACCATGCAGGCGAGGACGCCGCTGCTTGCAGTGTCCTGAATGACACCGCCGCCGGGACCGGCCTCACGAAACACATCGGGAAGACCCATCGCCACACGAAGCCATTCCAGCATTCGCGCCTCGAGCTCCGTGCAGGCAGGGCTGGACGCCCACAACATGCCCTGCTGCGCCGTCACGCTGGCAATGAGATCCCCGAGGATCGCATCGGGGTGCGCATTGGACGGGAACCAGGCAAACCAACCAGGGGAATCCCACCGCACGAGCCCAGGCTCGATCACCGCCTGCAGGTCCGTCAGCACCGCTTCCAACGACTCGGGTTGGCTGGGCGGCGTCTTGGGAATCGCCGCGGCGATCTCGCCAGGCGCGCAGGCCGACCACGGCGCACGGTCACTCATTTGAAATGAGCGAATCCACGGAAGCGTCGACTTGATTCGCGCGGCAAACTCCTCAGGAGACCGCTGCCACGACTGACTACTCATACCGGAAGGTTGGCCAACTCAGCCTCTACTTCGGACACCAGTCTCGCAATGGTGACAGGGCCGAAGTCAAAGACCAGACCCGCCGCTTCGAAGAGTTCCGGAAGCGGCCGAGATCCACCGAGCGCCATGGCTTGGCGGTACAACGCGATGGCTCTGGCTGGATCCTCCCGGTAGATCAGCCACATCTGAAGTGCTCCGAGTTGGGCGATGCCGTATTCGATGTAGTAGAACGGCACCTCGAAGAGGTGCAATTGACGATGCCACATCTTCGTTCGTTCGTTCTCAAGCCCCTCCCAGTCGACATCGGGTCCAAAGAGCGCATGCAGTTCGAGCCAGTAGATGTCGCGCTGATCGCGAGTGTGATGGGGATGTGTATAAAGCCAGTGCTGGAACGCATCAATAGTCGCCACCCAACAGAGCGTTCCAATCACGCCTTCCAGATGCTTTCGCCGCGCTCGACCAGCTTCTTCTTCGGACAGAAACTCATCCAGAAACGGATGGGCGATGAGCTCCATGCTCATGGACGCGACTTCAGCAAACTCGATCGGAGGGTGGCGATATGCCACGAGCGGCTCATCACGACTGAGCATCGAGTGGAAGGCGTGGCCCGCCTCATGCACCATTGTGTCAACGTCGCGCATCAAACCGGCTGCATTCATGAAGATGAAGGGCAACCGTCTCCGCTCCCGGTCATATTGATATCCGCCCGGGGCCTTGCCCTTGCGCGACTCCAGATCCAGTGCATCTCCCTCTCGCATCGTGTCGAACAGATCCCCAAGCGACGGGTCCATACGATGAAACAGTCGGCTCGTGCGATCGATCAGTTCCTGCGCTCCCTGAAACGGACGCAGCGGATCCCGCCCCATCGCGTCAACATCCAGATCCCACGGTCGCAAGGTCTCCAGACCCATCGCCTTTTGACGATCCGCGTTCATCGCATGCATCAGTGGCACTGCATGCTCACGCACACCACGGTGGAACGATTCGCACGTCTCCGGGGTGTAGTCGAATCGGTGTTTGGCCCGGAATGCCCAGGCACGGTAGTCCTCAAGATCCGCGTTGTCCGCAATGGTGTTTCGAAGTGACACCATGCGATCAAAGATGGTGTCGAGCCGATCCGCATCCTCAAGCCGCCGCTGTGCCACGACACGAAATGCCCGTTCGCGCACGTCCCGATCGTTCTCCTGCATGTACGGTCCCATTTGAGGAAGCGTTTTCTCTTCACCGTCAAATGTGACCGTCATGGCCCCGCAAATCTCACTGTACTCCTGGCCGAGCTTAGTCTCATCCACCTCGAGCGCGATGTTCTCTTCCCGGAACAGCTGCACATCCGCTTCAAGCGCTCGGATCAGTACGCTGTACCGATCGGTGTCCATATCGTCGACGTGTGGGCACTGCACAATCATGCGATCGAGTTTGAAGGACACATCCTTGATCCTGGGATCCATCTCCTCGACGAACTTCAGGAATGCCGCCTTGATGTCTTCATCATCCGTATGGCGTGTCATCTGGATGTACAACGAGGCGCGTGCCTCCCCAACGGCGGCATCGAGTTCGCTTCGATCGAGCATCAACTGCTCAAGACACCCTTTGCACTTGAGTGTTCTGCCCAGGAGCGCGTCATACAACGGGCCGACCTGAGACCAGTCCGCACCGTCGATCTCAGCCGGGACAAACTCGGTAGCAGTCGGATACACGGATAGCGTGACAGTCATTCGATTCGCTCCAGATCAGTCAATGGTTTCAACAAGGCCCCTGTCAATCGACATGGGCTTGACGGGAACACTCGGCACACCGTGCCGCTCGGTAATGGCTGTCGCAATGGCGCCCGCTTCGAGGGGTGTGTCGCACACCACGAACAGCGTTGATCCGCTTCCACTCACATGGACATCCCTCCCCGATGTGGATGCCACTTCGTCTGCCAATGACCGCAATACAGGCGCCTCATCCATCGCCGCTGGTGCCAGGTCATTGAACAGGCGTCCTCCCGCCACGGCGGAATTGACGGCGGAAGAGTCGAGCGTCCCGCTGCCAAGCGCATCAAAGCGGCCGTACACAGCGCCGGTTGGGCAGTGTGCCTCAGGCAAGACCAGGACTGCTGAGAATGCTGGAAGGTCCACAGGCTCGACTCGCTCTCCATACCCACTGACGAGGGCGCTTCCGCCGCGAACAAGGAACGCCACATCGGATCCGATGCTCGCCGCAATATGCCGCAGCGCATCATCGCCCATCCTCAATTCAAAGAGGCAATCGAGCGCTCTGAGCATCGCCGCAGCATTCGATGATCCCCCGCCAAGTCCGGCACCCAGGGGGATCCGCTTGCGGAGTCGCATCTGCACCGGTAACTGCCGCCCTGTGTACCGCTCCATGGCGTGGTGAGCTCGGACCGCCAGATCATCAGTGAGACGCCAGTTGATGTCCGCACGGCGGTGTGCATCCTCGTGCCAGTCGATGGCGTATCGCGAAATCGATCCCTCATCAAGACGCGTGACGGCGAGCTCATCAGCAAAATCCACCGTCACCATCCACGAATTGATCGGGTGCAGGCCGCTGGTCACATCCGGGGGACCGACAGACAGCGCCAGGTTGACCTTGGCTGGAGCAGGTTCACTGGTGTGGCGTCTCATAGGGGCCCTACAGGATAGAGTGCCGAGCACATCAGGAGGGCGAACTCATGAGCATGCCATGCACCACCACGTTCGATTTCGATGGACACCGCATTGTGGAGTACAAGGGGCTGGTTCGAGGCATCGTGGTTCGCGCACCCACGATCTCGCAGGGCATTGCCGGAGGCCTCAAGAAGATCGTCGGAGGGCGCATTGGCGCCTACCGCGAGATGTGCGAGCAGGCCCGGGGAGAAGCGCTCGATCATCTGCTCGAGCATGCCGCTGAGCTTGGGGGCAATGCCGTCGTCGGATTGAGATACGAGTCGTCTGATGTGGACGAGTCCGCGACCGAGGTCTTGTGCTACGGCACGGCCGTGGTCATCGAGGCAGTCTGATCAGGCCACCGTCCAGGGTGACGCGTCGATCACTGATCGGGCAACGCTGACCTCCGGCATCGCCTTCTGCAGGCGGTCGACCAATCGATCCAGGCCGCGCTGCTCCGTATGGGCGTGTCCCGCCAGCAGCACCGACGTCCCTCGCTCACGGGCCGCAAGCAGATCGTGGTGTCGCATCTCCCCCGTCACATAAAGGGTCGCACCAGCTGACTCGGCATCCGACAACAGTGCCCCGCCTGCCCCAGGACAACATCCAACCACAGTATGCGCTTCGGGCGCGTCGACTCCTTGCACCAGCCGGAGCGATGACACGCCAAGGTGTGCCTTGAGTCGCTCGGTGATCGTGCTGATCGGGGCGGGGTGATCAAGCTTGAGGACTCGCCCTGCGCCGCGGTTCGTGCTGGGTTCACCCTTCATCTCAAACACCTGCACCGGCGGCTCCTCGTATGGGTGCGCCCGCCTGAGCGCCGAAAGTGCCTCGGCCAGCGACGCGACATCGCACACCATCTGAAGGCGATGTTCCTCGACCTGCTCGAGCGTATCGATGGCGCCGATGGCGGGATTGGCCCCGGCGTGTGGCCGAAAGGACCCGACGCTCTCGATACAGGTGGCGCAGCAGTCGTAGTTGCCGATGTGTCCCGCACCACTGGCGGCCATGGCATCCCGCACGGCCTCCGTGTTGGACCGAGGCACATCGGTGACGATTGACACCATGCGGCCCGATCGCGTTTCCACGGCAGGCTCGATCGGACGAACGGAGCCCGGGCCGATCCCCTCTGCAAGCCAGTCAGCCAGTCCGTCTTCGACCGCATCCCAGGCGGTGTGCGGGCTATAGACCGCGATTCCCGACTTTGCCAGCGCCAGAATCGGCGCCATATCCGCGGTCTCATCGGTGATGCGACCAGGGCGGTCAAAGAACACTGGGTGGTAGCTGACGATGGCATCCACCGCCGAATCCATCGCTTCGGACACGACCCGGGAGGTCACATCCAGACAGATCAGGATCCGCGCCGCGGGCCAATCCCGCCCACCAAGCAGCAGGCCCACGTTGTCCCAGGAGGCGGCCAGCCGAGTGGGCGCAATCGCCTCCATGGACGCACAGAGCCTGTCAACAGTCGTCATGCCATCACGATAGCGAGCCCGCCTGCCCCTGCGCCGCCGAAAGCGGTCCGGGTCCAATACCATGCCTGATTCCCATGTCTGCAGCACTCAGCCCCATCCCCGACATTCTCGACGACCTCCGCCGCGGCAAGCCGATCGTGCTGATCGATGACGAAGGCCGCGAGAACGAAGGCGACTTCGTCTACGCCGCCGAGCATGTTGACGTCGCGGCGATCAACTTCATGACACGCGTCGGTGGGGGGTACCTCTGTGTCGCCATGGACGGAAGTGACTGTGATCGCCTTGATCTTGGCCCTCAAGCGTCGGTCAACACATCGCTGAGAACCACTGCATTTACCGTGAGCGTTGACGGGCATCCCAAACACGGCGTCGGTACAGGGATCTCAGCCTCCGACCGGTCCAAGACCATTCAACTGCTCGCCGATCCGGCGTCGCGCACGGATGACTTTGTCCGCCCCGGACACATCAACCCGCTTCGCGCCCGGAACGGCGGTGTACTGGCGCGAACCGGCCAGACTGAAGGCTCGGTCGACCTGTGCCGGTTGGCCGGACTGCGACCTGCCGCAGCGATCATCGAGATTGTCAAACCCGATGGCGACATGGCGCGCGTGCCGGACCTCGAGGTCATCTGCGAGAAGCACGACATCCGCATGTGCAGCGTCGAGCAGGTCATCGAACACCGCCTGGCACAGGAGACGCTGGTGACCCGCCTCCAGCCAGCCCAGGGAACGCCGATCGACACGCCGTGGGGGACCTTCAACCTGATCGCCTTTGAGAGCGCGGTGGATCCACTGCCACACATTGCACTGTGTCTGGGCGATGTCGGCCTCACCGATGCGCAGGGCCAGACGATTGAACTTGATCACCCGGTTCTCGCCCGTGTCCACCGACGAGACGTCCTGGGAGACATCTTCCAGGTCGGTGAGCACCCCTCCTCAACGATGCTTCACGCTTCCATGCAGGCGATTGCCGATGCCGGTGAGGGTGTGCTGGTGTACCTCCGCCCGGAACA
>CAYQJN010000082.1:0-9596 GCA_964417845.1 uncultured Isosphaeraceae bacterium | reverse complement strand
GGCGGGAAGTTGTAGTGCAGGTAGAACTTCTTGGCGTACTCGGGCATCAGACCATCGACGATCTGCTCGTCGCGGCCGGTGCCAAGAACGCACGTCAGCAATCCCTGTGTCTCGCCACGCTGGAACAAGGCTGAACCGTGCGTGCGAGGGAAGAGTCCTGCCTCGATGTCGAGATCGCGAATCTGCGTGAAGGTGCGGCCGTCGGCGCGGGTTCCTTCGTCCACGATCAGCTTCCGAGTCATCTTCTTTTCGAGCGTCCGGAAGGCTTCGCGAGCCTGGCGAAGTCGAGACTCCGCTTCCTGATACTCCTGATAGGTGCCACCCTCGGGAAGCTTGAAGTGCTCGTCGAGCATCTTGTCCCGAAGCGCGTCCACCGCGGCGTGGCGTTCTGCCTTACCACCGATCCGGCGGCATGCCAGCATCTCCTCGCCCGCGACCTTGTTCACGAGCTCTGTGATGTCTTCAGCGGGCAGGGCGAGTGTTCCAGTGCGAACCTCCGGGCAGCCAGCCTTCTCACGCAGTTCGTTCTGCATCTCGATGATGGGCTTGCAACCGTGCTCGTAGCCATACTCAATGGCGGCGAGAATGGCCTCTTCAGGGACCTCTGCAGCACCGACCTCAATCATGTTGATGCCGTCGCAGTGACCGGAGAGCACCATGTCCAGATCGGAGTACTCCATCTGAGCGTGAGTCGGGTTGATGACGAACTGTTCGCCCTCGTCCGTCATGATGCGGCCAACACGCACTGTGGCAACTGGCCCCTCAAAGGGAGCGTCGGTCATCATCAGCGCGGCAGAGCCGCCGGTGCACGCCAGCACATCGGTGTCATTCTGGCCGTCATGGCTCATCGTCCAGCATTGAATCTGGATCTCGTCGATGAAGCCATCGGGGAAGAGCGGACGGATCGGCCGGTCGATCATCCGCATCGTGAGGATTTCCTTCTCGTTGGGCGCGCCTTCCCGCTTGCGGAATCCGCCCGGGAAACTGCCGCCTGCGCTCATGCGCTCGCGATAGTCGCACTGCATCGGGAAGAAGTCGAGACCCGGACGCGGGTTGGCGCGAACGGCGGTGCACATGACGACCGAGTCGCCATGGCTGACCATGACGCAGCCGTCAGCGAGTTTGGCGATGCGACCCGTCTCCATACGAAGGGTGCGGCCGCCGATTTCTCGTTCAACGACATGAACTGTGGCATTTGCCATTTCTGAATACTCCTGTGGCGTCAGCGCATCTTCGGCGCACGTCACCACTTGTTTGGGGTCCAGTTCCCGCCGGTTCCCAGAAGGCAGAAGACAGGGGGCAGTTCACAACTGTCGCCTGTCCACTGCCACCTGCTCGGAGGCACCGGACCCATCCTGCGGGGAAAGCTCCCCTACTTTCGAAGACCGAGCCGCTTGATGAGCTCGCGATAACTCTCCGGCTTCGTCCGCGCGAGGTATTGGAGCAGACGGTTTCGCTTGCCGACCAGCTTGACCAGGCCGAGTCTTGCGGCGTGATCCTTCTTGTTCGACTGCAGGTGCTCGTTGATCTCCTGAATACGAGAGGTCAACAGCGCGATCTGCACTTCCGAGGAACCGGTGTCTGCGTCATCGCGGCGGTAGTCGCCGATGATCTGCGTCTTCTGATTGACTGTCAGGGCCATGGAAGGTCCTTCAACTCAGTCCACAGGCACCGCGCCTGTGGAGAATCGCCCAGTCTAGCGAAATCTCGCCTCTGACGCCACCGTAGGCCACTCCTCCCAACGTCCGATAGAAACTCAGGAGAGCCCTTCCATCCAGGTCCTGATCCGTCCACAGCCATCCGAAATGTCCGATTCCGCAAGGGCAAAGGACAGACGGACGTGATTTGGCCCGCATCCGAGGAAATCGTCCCCCGGGACCACCGCCACGCCGGTCTCTTCCAGGAGCGCCGCTGCGAAGGCGCCAGCCCCATCGATTGGCGTCCCCGCCGCCGAAGTCCGGCCAAACGCCGCCGAAACGTCTGGGAAGACGTAGAACGCCCCCATCGGCGGTGGGCAAGAAACGCCAGGCCACTCACCCACCAGGGATTCCATCAGGCTGGCGCGGGCCTCGAACGCGACCCGCATCTGCTCGATGTCGGCGCTGCAGTCACGGAGCGCTGTCACCAGGGCCGGAAGCGTGAAGCTCGAGACAGACGATGTCATCTGGCTCTGGAGCTTCGCCATCGACCTGGCGATCGGCTCCGGCGCGCAGGTGTAGCCCACCCGCCATCCGGTCGCCGCGAATGCCTTGCTCAGCCCATTGACGGTCACGGTGCGGCCAGCCATCGAGGGAAGCGACCCGGGCGAGAGGTGCGTACGACCACCGTAGACAAGCCGCTCATAGATCTCATCGCTGATCAAATGCACATGCTCATGGGGCGCGATGGCTGCACAGATCTCCTGAATTGCGTCAGGGTCGTACATCGTGCCGCATGGATTGCTTGGGCTGTTGAGAATGACCGCCCGCGTTCGAGGCGTGATCGCAGCGGCATACTGCGATGGAGATGCGAGAAATCCGGTGTCCCCCGTCGTCGGAACCTCGACAAACGTCCCCCCCGCAAGTTCCACCATCGGCTTGTACGACACCCACGCCGGCGTGGCCATGACCACCTCATCGCCCGGATCGATGAGCGATTGAATGGCGAGATACAGGCTGAATTTGCCGCCGTTCGAAATCACGATCTGCTCAGGCCCGCACCGGATCGCGTTCTCCTGTTGCAGCTTGTCGGCCACTGCCTCGCGGGCCTCGGGCGTTCCAGGAACCGGGACGTATCGTGTCATGCCCGACCGGATCGCGTCGATGGCCGCCTCGCAGACCCGGTCCGGCGTTGAAAAGTCCGGCTCGCCAGCCCCGAATCCGATGATGTCGCGGCCTTCTGCCTTCAGTGCCCGCACCCGGGCTGTGATCGCCAGGGTCGAGGAGGGCTTGATGTTCGTCGCTCGCTGCGACACGGGTGAACACATGTCTGTCGTCATGATGGATGCTCGCTGGTGCAATGAGGAGCGTACCGAGAGGTGGGAAGATACATCGGTGTGGTACGACAGCGTGGACATCGTGGATCGGTGGATGTGGCTGGGCGATCGCCCTCCGGGCCGCAGCGTGGCATGCCCCCCGCCACCTGGAACGGAAGCGGCTGCATCACAACCGGCTATCCTCCCCGTATGCATTACGACGCTCATCAACCGGTCATCGATGACCTCGAGGCGCGGATCTTGACCATCCGCGACTCTCTTTGACTACGACGCCAAAGTCCAGCGCCGGGACGGCCTGCAGGCGCAGATGAATGAGGCCGACTTCTGGAACAGCCAGGAGGCGGCCCAGAAGGTGATCGAGGAGTACCGACTGCTGAAGGCCCAGACCGGCGGCCTCGAGGACATCATCGCGGGATTCGAGGACGCCACCATCGGCTTCGAACTCGCCAAAGAAGCGGATGACGCGGACCTGCTGGCCGAAGCGGACGAGGGTCTCCACACCCTGGTCGGCAAGATGGGGAAGGTGGAACTCCAGTCATTGCTCAGCGGCCCGCATGACCACCGCAACTGCTTTGTCGCCATCCAGGCAGGCGATGGTGGCAATGACGCCGATGATTGGGCCTCCATGCTTGATCGGATGTACACCGCCTGGTGGGACCGACAAGGGTGGAAGTACGAGCAGATCAGCCTCGTCCACGGGACCGAGGTTGGCATCAGCGGCGTCTCGTATCTGGTCAAAGGGCCGCTCGCTTATGGCTACATGTCATGCGAGCGCGGTACACATCGACTCGCCCGGGTCAGTCCCTTCAACGCGCAGGGAAAGCGGCAAACGTCTTTCTGCACCGTTGATGTCACGCCGGAGTTCGAGGAAGAAGACGTCGAGATCGATGAAAACGACATTGAGCTCACGACCTATGCCCGGTCGTCAGGGCCCGGTGGACAGAACGTCAACAAGGTGGCGTCCGCCGTCCGGATCGTGCACAAACCGACCGGCATCATGGTGGTCTCGTCCACGCATAAGGCGCAGTTGCAGAACCGCAAACAGTGCATGCGTATTCTGCAGGCAAAGTTGGAGCAGATCGAGGAAGAACGACGGCAGGCTGAACTCGACGCCGCGACCGGGGGGAAAGTAGACCGCGGTTGGGGGTCCCAGATTCGCTCTTACGTCATCTACGACAATCGAGTGAAGGACCATCGCACCAGCCACGAGGTCGGCAATCCGCAGACCGTGCTCGACGGCGATCTTGACGGATTCATTGACGCCGAGCTCAAACGGCGGCGGGCCGCAAAGGGCTGACACACGGGTCGCTCAGGCCCGCGGCATCGCCACATTGCCTCCGGAGAGGATGAGTCCCACGCGAGCGCCGCGCCGAATCGGACAGTCATCCCGGAGTATCGCTGCAAGCACCGTGGCACTGCTGGGTTCAACCCAAAGCTTCGCCCGCTCAAGTAGCAGCTGCTGCGCAGCCAGAACTTCGTCATCGCTCACGGTGACGATGGCCTTCAGGTGATCCCTGAGTATCGAAAAAGTCCGATCGCTCAGGCTCGTCAGGAGACCATCACAGATCGTGTCGGGTGACGTCTGCAGAATGAGCCTGTCTGCGGCAAGGGATCGAGCCGCATCATCGGCCCCACGAGGCTCTGCCCCTACCAGCACCGCGTCCGGACGGAGGGCTCGCGTCGTCACACAAGTCCCGGACATGAGTCCACCGCCGCCGATTGGAGCCATCACCGCATCCAGATCATCCACATCCTCGATGAGTTCCTTCGACGCCGTCCCCTGTCCGGCAATGATGCGATCGTCGTCATATGGGTGCACGAAGGTGGCAGCGGTATCACTGATCACCGAAGCGGCCGTCGTCTCTCTCGCTTCCAGCGTCGGTTCGCATGGGATCACCGTGGCTCCGTACCCCTCAACGGCCGCTCTCTTCACCGCTGGGGCCGTCGTCGGCATCACAATCCACGCTGGAATCCCCCGCTCGCGCGCCGCCCTCGCCAGAGCCTGCGCGTGATTGCCGCTCGAGTGCGTGCAGACCCCGCGTGTGGCTTCGCGATCGGACAATCCGAGAATCACGTTGCTCGCCCCACGAAACTTGAACGCCCCAACGCGTTGAAACTGCTCGCACTTGAAGAACAGTTGCCGCCCGGACAACTCATCGAGCGACCGACAGGTCATCACCGGTGTTCGATGAATGACGCCCTGAATTCGATCGTGCGCCTCGCGCACATCCTCCATTGTGGGGCGCGTAGACATCACCCAGCAGTCAGGACCCTGGGGCACCTCGTCACCGGATGGCCCAGCAGATTCGAGCGGGTGGTGTAACGGTCATACCTCAGGCTCCCTCCGCGCGGAGAAAGACCGCCCACGCGGGAAGGATGTTTCGAAAGATGAACTTGCGTCTGATGTGCATGCTGTCACAGAGACTGCGCAGTTGCCTCCGGTGCTCCACGGCGTGAGGGCGCCATGGGCCCGGCACCGCACAGCGAAGCCTTGGTAACCCCGCGTACTCGAAGAACGCCAGTGTCCCGCCGGGCGCCATGAGATCGACGAGTTGCTGCAGAATGCGCCCCGCCACACTCGGCGGAAACGAGTTGAATGGAAGCCCGCACACAATCGTCGTGTAGTTCGGGTGAAGTTCAGCATCCTCGATGCAGGACTCGATCACCCGAGCGGACCGGGTGGACTCTGACGCGGACCATGGCCCCACCACGCGCTCGCGAAGACAATTGCAGAATCGTGGATTGAGCTCAACGATGTCCGCGGTGCCACCTGGACCAAGTCGATCCAGGATGTGCCCCGTGAAGGCGCCAGTGCCCGCACCAACTTCCAGCACACGTTCGCCAGCACCCTGGCCAATCGGTTCCGTTATGGCCCGCGCGAGGTGGCGGCCTGACGCCGCGACAGCGCCGACCTCATTGCGCTTCCGAAGCGCCTCGATCATGAATCGAGCCATCGAGCGCGGTCAGGCCGAGGCCTTGCAGGCCGTCGTGGCAGCTTCCGACTGCGCCACCAGTGCGTCGAAGGTTCCGGGATCTTCGATGGCAATCTGGCTGAGCATCTTTCGGTTGAGCGCGACACCGGACTGCGAGAGTCCGTTCATGAACCTGCTGTACCGAGTGCCACGCATGCGGCAAGCTGCGGAGATTCGCGTGATCCAGAGGCGGCGGAAGTCACGTCGACGATTCCGGCGATCCCGATAGGCGTACTGCCCGGCTCGAATCAGCGCGACCTTGGCCTGCTGCTTGTGGCGATGCTTGGTGCCCCAGTAACCGCGAGCGGCGCGCAGAATGCGCTTCCGAGCCTTGACGGTGGCTGACCCTTTGCGAACGCGTGGCATGATGAATCTCCTTGCCCGAGTCGGGGGACCGGCGAATCCGGCCACTTCACCCGATCACGGATCGATGTACTCAGTCCTCGGACGAGTCGGTTGTGGCTCCCTGATCCACAGCGACGATCCGTCGGTGGAGCATGCGAGCGGCACGATTGACGTCCGCGGAGTGGGCGTAGTTGGCCTTGCGGTATGACCGCATCAGGTCACCGGACTTGTGGCTGCGCAGGTGGCGTCCGAAGGCAGGCTTCGACTTCACTCGGCCGGACTTGGTGATCCGGATCCGCTTGAGAAGTCCCTTGTTCGGCTTGTTCTTCGGCATGCATCTGGCTCCTGAGCAGCTCCACCCCGTGGGGCGAGCCACGCATGGTATGGGAGCCCGGCATTGGCGGCAAGGCCCCGAATCCCGGTACCGCGGGCCGTGGATCGTCTGCCGCCCGCGGTTGGATCAGTGAGCGAGGAAAATCTCGATTGGAGCGGGGCCCTGTGCGGGCTCGACGGTCCAGATGCCATCCCCCTCGTGGGCCGCCCCATCCAGATCCGCCGTCCGACCGTCTGCGAAGACAACGCTCGGGCGATCAATGAGCCGGCGACCCCAATCGGCTCCCTCCAGGGCGTCCTCGTATCCCTGCCCCTGGAGAAGTCCGTCGAGGGCCGGATTGCGATCACCGATCAGGATCATGTGCGCGTGTTTCAAATGAGGCTCGCCTCCGGGGGCAAACACGGCGAATGAGAATCCATTCAACCCAGCGCCGGGACGCCGTGGATTCCGAAGACAGTCCGGATCGCAGTAGCCCTCAGCCGCCACGGTGTGAAGGTCCAGCTGGGTGGCGTGGCGGCCGTGGAGATATCGCCCCACCGGTGCAGCCGCTTCCTTCAGTGGGACACCCCCGGTGGCATCGTTGAAGGCGGACATGCCCGCATGCAACTCGCCCAGGTTGCGTCGGGCGCCGTTGGAAACCGCACTCATGCGGGCTGACGTTCCGAAGGACCACAACGTCGCCGTTGCCATCGCGAGAACTGCAGCCACGGCAAGGCCTTCGGCAATTCGGAATCGAAGGCCGCGGCCGAGCATGACCGGGTGATTGTCCATGCGCATTCTGTCGCGACGATCGTCTTCAGCCCGCTTGATCCTCGCCATCGTGGCGTCCACGAGCGTGCGGCACTCGTCATCACTGGGAACGTCATCACTCCCTGAATCCAGCATGGACAGCAGATCCGTGATGGCTTGTGCGCGCTCACGCGACTCCCCTTCCAGTTGCTCCATCGCTTCCGCATCAAAACCCTGAGATGCCAGCGTATCGAACGCCTGGGCGTCCGCGGTGGAGAGGGTTGGAGGGGTGTCACGTTGATTGGTCATCAGCACTCGAACTCCTCGCCGTCTGCGTACTGCTCCCACGCTCTGGCGAATGCGGCTACCGCCGCATGCAATCTGCTCTTGACGGTGCCGAGCGGAATCTGCAGCGTCTCGGCAATCTGGTTGTAACTCATCTTCTGGAAGTAGCTCAGCAGGATGATCTCCCGCAGATGCACCGGCATGCTGTCGACCGCCGATCGAACCCGCCCACCGACTTCTTCGCGCTGAAGACTCTCGATCGCGGGAACACCATCACCCTCCAGAAGGTCGACCACACCGCCACCGTCATCATTGATGGGTGCCGAGAGCGAGACCGCCCGACGTCTGCAATGCTTTCGATGCCAGTCTCGGGCCTTGTTGACGGCGATGGTGTAGAGCCACGGCTTGAATCGCCGCGACAGATCAAACGTATGGGCCGACTGGTGGACCTGGAGAAAGGCCTCCTGGAAGATGTCATCGGCGGTGGTCCGCGATCCGGTCACCTTGGCCAGATAGGGCACGAGTTCGCGCACATATCGCTCCGCCAGGGTCGAAAAGGCAGCTTCATCCCCGGCCAGATGGGCCTCCAGGAGGGCTTCGTCGCTCTGTGATGACACCGACTGCACGGCCGTCTGGCACTCCATGACCGAGGGCCGCGCGGGCCCGAAGAGCAGGGCTCGAGCCTCCTCGAGCACCGTGCGGGCGATCATAGCCGGAGCACCCCTCAGGGAACAGACCGACAGCATGGGCTGCATGTCCAGTGCAAGCATGTGATCCGTACCTCCCTGAGACACCGAGAGTTCAGACAACCTTTGAAAAAACGAGATCCCGGGTGAAGAACCAACCACCCAGCCCCCACGCGATACCATCCCCCGCCATGGGTGTGCCGCTCAGCCAAATGTGGACGGTCGCGAGCTATGTCCTCGGGCAGCGGCTTCGGGGGCGAAAGCGGTATCCGCTGGTCTTGATGCTGGAGCCCCTGTACCGATGCAATCTGGCCTGCGCAGGCTGCGGCAAGATTCAGTACCCCGCCCACATCCTGCGGAAGGACATGCCTCTGGAGGAGGCGCTTGCCGCGGTGGACGAGTGTGGCGCCCCGATGGTGTCCATCCCGGGCGGTGAGCCGCTCCTCTACGGTCCTATTCGTGAGCTCGTGGATGAGTTGGTCAAGCGCAAGAAGTACATCTACCTCTGCACCAACGCCATCCTGCTGAAGGAGAAACTGGAAGCGGGCTGGTTCACACCGACGAAGTACCTGACGTTTTCCGTTCACATGGACGGCCCGAAAGACGACCACGACTTCGCCGTCTGCCGCGAGGGCACCTACGAGAAGGCCATCGCTGGCATCCACAAGGCGGTGGAGATGGGGTTTCGGGTTACGACCAACACCACGCTCTTTGAGGGAGCCGACCCGAACGCCATTCGCGTCTTCTTCGACGAGATGATGGACGCTGGCGTTGAAGGCATGATGCTCAGCCCGGGCTACGCCTACGAGGCCGCCGCAGATCAGTCGAACTTTCTCGGCCGCCGCACGACCAACACGCTCTTCGACATGCTGCTCTCAAACCGCAAGAAGCGGTGGAAGTTCAATCAGTCACCACTCTTCCTCGAGTTTCTCATGGGCAAGCGGACGTACGACTGCACGCCCTGGGGCAATCCGACGTACTGCCTCTTCGGCTGGCAGAAGCCCTGCTACCTCCTGGGTGAGGGATACGTGGATTCCTTTGAAGAACTCATGCAGGCCACCGCGTGGAACGAGTATGGATTCGAGTCCGGCAATCCGAAGTGCGCCAACTGCATGGTGCACAGCGGCTACGAAGCAACGGCGGTTGATTACACGTTTGCGTCGATTCGCGGCCTGTGGGGAACCGTCCGGGCGATGATGTTCCCCAGGTATCCGAACCCCGCCGCTGCCGCAGCGCTGGACGCCGAGAAAGACAAGCCGCACGGCCCCGAA
>CAYQJN010000081.1:1678-9635 GCA_964417845.1 uncultured Isosphaeraceae bacterium | reverse complement strand
AGATCGAGGTCGTGCGCCGCGGCGACGCTCGCCGGGCGAAGCTCTACTTCCTGCGCGATCGTGTCGGTAAGTCGAGGCGACTCCGTGATCAGCGTCGCGGGCTCAAGCACGTCTGAGCGAAACAACCAGGCAGTCTTCGTGCAACGCAGCAGGGATACCCCTGCTGCGTTGTGCATTGACGACAGGCCGCTTCCTCACCGCTAGTGCAACTCCGTCGGCGCGATGCCATACCGTCTGATCACACGGTACTTCGGACCGGTTGGCGATAGCGTTGATTCCATGAGCGAGACCGATGCGATCGGCGCATCGATCGGCAGTGCCAGGACATCCTCAATCGCTTCGATCGACGGCCGTGTCAATCGACGGGCGCGGCCGATTGTGACGTGTCCCATGAAGCGGGCTTCCGGTTCGAATATGCCGGACAGCGCTGCATCTACGCGGCGCTGCAAGGCTTCCGCACCACTGATGGACACCCAGACAATGCGCGGGGCAAACGCGCCGGTGCATCCGATCTGCAATGTCGCCTCGGGCCACTCAACATCGCCGAGCCGGACGCCTACGGTGTCCATCTGCTCCGTGGAGATCTCTCCGAGAAACTTCAAGGTGAGGTGGAGATTCGAGACGCGGGTCAGACGCACTGACTTCACACGCTGACCGATCGTCCGCTGCGCTGCGAGAATGGCCACCTTCAGATCGTCCGGCAAGTCAGCCGAGACAAAACAGCGATGCCGACCAGTGGGCATTGACGCAGCCTACTCTGGCACGTCAGCCCTGCAAGGTGCGCCGTGGAGGGGTCTTGAGCGACCGGGCCATCCCCGCCCTGGCTCCGGGGAACTGGTCCAGACGATCGTATCGAGCGCGTCGAATCGCCAGCTCCATGGTGCGTAGTGCGGTCCTCGCCTGCGCGACGGCGTCCAAACGTGGAGGTCTCGGTTGACTCATGGCTCACTCCTCACGAGCTTCTCACAGCTCGCCAGAAGCGGTGTCGGCACGATGTTGATGGGTCTTGAGGAGTACTCGAGGGAGGGAGTGCAAATGAAGAGGATGCCCCCGGATGGAGCGTCAGAGGGTTTCCGGGGCGTCCTCGACCGAGCCGATGCTGTCGTTGTCCCCAAGGGGTGCATCGAGCAGCCTGGCCGCCTCCGAAGCCGCTTCATCGTAAATCGTGGCCAGAAGTCCGCTGAGTGGGAACTTCCCATCGAGTGTGGATGGCCCGAGCCGTCGCAGCAGCGCATGATGCGCATGGGGTTCACGCTCGAGCTCGGAAAGATGTCCGTGCGGACGCCACCAGGTATCCATGCACTCTCCGAGTGGCGGTCCGGCCGCCAGCGCTGGGTCCACCATCACGGGAGGATGCGCGGTCGTTTCACCCTGCGTTCGAAGCGCACGTCGGTGCCCCACCCGCTCCACCAGTACTTCAGCCTTCAAACCACGGACCATCAGGATCGCCAGCGGATCGCGCCAGAAGCGTTCCGCCGCTATCCACGCAAGCGCCGCCACACGCCACCCGTCACGACGACCACCACGATCGACGTGGGTCTGCACTTCCTGCTGTTGTGGAAGCAGCGACGTACCGCAGCCGCCGAACAGGTCATCTGCTCCGGGCGGAAGCGTACCTTCCAGCAACCGGGCCGACCAGATGGCCTCGCACGCCATGGCGTCGATGACACGCTGCCAGCCTGCCTCATCGATCGCCGGAACCTGAATGGATACGGCCAGCGACGCCTCTGCATCGGCCTGCACTGGTCCCCGTACCACGCCAGCCTCAACCGAAAGCGACCTGACAGCCCCTTCCTTGGCGGCCAGATGCCCTTCATGCATCGAGCGTTCGCCAACCAACCCCTCGATCACCTGAAGCCATGGCGCCGATACGGGGCCACCTTGCAGGTCCTCCACCTCTGCTTTGAGTCGAATACGCCCCCCACGCCGGCGAGAGGGCCGCGGCGCTCTACTGGTCACCTCGCCTTGACTCATGCCTCCACCTCCATTGCGGAACTCCTCAGCAACAACATGTCACGGAGTTGCCCGGTGTCCATCTCCGTGAGCCAGTCATCGCCAGTTCCGATGATCTGCTCTGCAAGTTGGGTCTTCTCTTCGATCATGCGATCAATACGCTCTTCAAGCGTCCCCATACAGACGAATTTGTGCACATGCACCGTTCGTGTCTGGCCGATTCGGAACGCTCGATCGGTTGCCTGCCGCTCGACCGCCGGATTCCACCATCGATCAAAGTGGAAGACATGATTGGCCGCCGTCAGATTGAGCCCCAGGCCACCGGCCTTCAGTGAGAGCACGAAGACTGGCGCGTCTCCCTTGGGCGACTGAAACTCATCAATCATGTCCTGCCGCTTCTTCATCGGCGTGCCGCCGTGCAGGAACAGTGATCTGCAGCCAAGATCGTGCTCGATCATCGCCGAGAGCAACTTGCCCATTCGACGGTACTGCGTGAACACCAGCGCCCGTTCACCAGTGGCGAGCACTTCATCGAGCAGGTTGATGAGTCGTCGGGACTTGCCGGATCGATCCGAAAGTTTCTTGAGTGATGCCCCCTGGCCCGCCGCGGCCACAACCTCATCGCCGGATTCAGCGAGCTCCGGGTGATCGCAGATCTGCTTCAGACGAGCCAGCATCGCCAGAATGAGCCCCCGTCGCTGGATGCCTTCAGTGCGATCAACCTGACCGATCATGGAGTCAACGACCGCCTGATACAGCATGGCCTGCTCCGGCGTCAGCGTCGCATACTCGCGCGTCTCCACGCACTCGGGGAGGTCGTCAATCACGTCACGATCGGTCTTCAGTCGCCGCAGCACGAATGGCTGCACCAACCCACGGAGTGATGCGGCCGCCTCGGTATCACGGTGTCGTTCAATGGGTCTGGCGAATCGCCTCCTGAAGTCCGGCGCGGCACCGAGGAACCCTGGGTTGCAGAACTCCATGATGGACCACAACTCGCTCAGTCGGTTTTCGACTGGTGTTCCCGTCAACGCAATGCGCCTTCCGGCATCAATGCTTCGAATTGCTTGCGCCTGCTTGGTCGGCGGATTCTTGATGTACTGCGCTTCGTCCAGCACCACGCGATGCCAGGGCACACCCTTCAACGAGTCTGCATCCCGAGAGACCAGTGCGTACGTAGTGATGGTGACGTCCGATCCATTGGCCTTGGCCGCAAACGCCTCACCCAATGGTCGCTCGGGACCGTGCTGCACATGCATCGTCAGCTCGGGCGCAAATCGCTCCAACTCGCGACCCCAGTTGCCCACGACGGATGTCGGAACCACCAACAGCGTCGGGCCGACCCCCGGCCCCGCGGCCCGCTCGTGTTGAAGCAGTGCGATCAACTGCACCGTTTTTCCCAGGCCCATGTCGTCGGCGAGGCACCCACCGAGTCCGAATCGATCAAGGAATCCGAGCCAGTTCAGGCCTACTCGCTGGTAGGGACGGAGCGTTCCGCCGAACGCCTCCGGCTGCCCCAGATCCTTCACGGTCTCATCTGTCGGTCCTTCGAGCAGGTCCGATACCCATCCTTCAGCATCAAGTCCGAGGACCGATAGGCCGGTCTCGGCCTCAGTTGCTTCGGCTGCGAGTCGCATCGCATCAAGGAGCGTTGCTTCGGTCGACTCCTGCCGTTCCAGCAGATCGATCGCCTTGGCGATCTGCGTCTGATCCACTTCCACCCACCGACCATCGATCTGAACGAGCGGCGTACGTTGATCTCGAAGACGCCTGAGCGCCTCGAGCGACAGCGGTTGGTCACCGACGGCCACCTGCCATCGATAGCGAATCGCAGTGGCCATTCCTTTGGGCGGCCCTTCCAGCTCACCCAACTCATCTCCCTCAATCACGAGACGTACGCCGAGTCGATTGTCCTGTCCCCCCCACCAGGACGGAACGGCGACGATACAACCACTCTCTTCGAGCAGTGGGCGATACTCACCAAGCAGCGCCCAAGCCTCACGCGTATCCAGTTCAATAGCTTCCGGCGTCGCTTCGTTGAGCAGTGGCGCGAGCCTCGGCCAGAGCTGGGCCGCCCGGGCCAACTCGGTCAGGAGCACATCCTGCGCATCTTCGTCACCGACGATCTGGGCCACTTCGGGAGACGATCGCCAGACATCCTCCGCCGTCACACAGAGCGTTGAGTCAGTCGTCGATGCCAATCCGATCGTGAGCCGCCAGCCGTCTCCGTCCTCCGGCGGATGCAGGTCCAACCGCAATCGCATCGAGTGGCCGGATGCAAAGTCGTCGAGCCGGGAGATCCAGGATCGCGTCGCACGCATCAACTTCACGGTGGACTCGCCTTCGACCGGAAGAACCCGCTGTCCGTCCAGGAGTCCGCCGAGCCAGAGTACATGGGGGTCTTCGTGTGGATCCCGATCCTCAATCGCTTCCGCGAAAGACTCTCGCCTCAACATGGCCCGGACGAGATCGTCGGTCATCGCTTCAAGCCCGGCTTCCAAACGGAGCCATGCTGACTCGCCAAGGTCATCATCAACGCCCCGCGCGACGGGAGGCATCGTCGTAAGGAGGGATGTCACACGCTCAACGGCCTCGTCGTCCTGAAGCCATGGCCTCCAGACCGCGTGAAGAAGACCACTGGCATCTTGTCGAAGCGAGGGAACGAATCGCTGCTGCTCGCATCGGCCCGCGACCAACCTCGCCACTTCACCCCAGAAGATGAGATCGTGCCCGGGCTCCTCCTCGAGTTGGAGGTCTCCGGTCATGACTGCCATCAGGAATCGCATGCCCTCCACCGGCGAAAGGCTGCGCGTCGCCACACGGAAGCGGGCCAGCCAGGGTTCGCCACTCCGGTCGACACCGCCAAGCATGGAGGCGAGTCGGTCACTTGGAAACGGCCCCAGCAAATCACGTGGGAGCCTGACACTGCATGTGCCATCGCACCCCATGGATGCCGCCTGCCTCATCTCCGCAATGAACTCGCTCCGTCTGGCTCCGTATGGGTGCCAGGGAAGCGTGTCGTCTGCGGCCTCATCCGTGGAACGTGGTTCACCATGACGTTGCAGACGCCACCGCTCGAGGGACTCCGCCCAGACGTGGAGTCGACCCTCCGTGAAGGTGGCATGGAGAATGTGGCTCAAGGGCGAATCCTCACTTCTCTCTCCCGACCCGACACATCGGGCGATGATCGCGCTGGGGCTCGAACCCAGGACCTACCGCTTAAAAGGCGGTTGCTCTACCGACTGAGCTACGCGATCGGAAGCCCGCCAGTTTACCACGACCCAGCGTGCAATCCGCCCTGTGGACAGCATGAGGACCGCTTTTCGGTCACACCGCGCGGGATCTGCGCGGTCCCAAGGGGCCGAGAATCTTTGGGCGGCAACCCGGATCACTGACGATCTGGAGGAAGTCCGCCCCCAATCACCTCAGGAGACACGCGTGGACCCCTCCAACCCCCCGCCCTCAATCACCCACATTCAGGCAGCCCGCAGGCATGAGATCTCCTTTCTCCGTAATGGCCACACGTGGCGCCTGCAGTGGACGCAGGGCGATGAGGAGCTCCTGATCGAGACACTGGCCACCATGGCGGCCGACCCGCATTGCCCTCTGGACCAGTTTGATCAGGCCCTGGTCACCCACCATCTCCACCACACCAGGAAAGTCCACCCTTCACCGAAATGATGTGGCCTGGACCCTGATTGTCGTTCATTGTTCCCGGACCTTCCCAGACTGGAATCCCTCGATGCCCACCAAGTCCGCCCGCCCCGAACTCGACTACCCGATGATCAAGGCTTTTCTTGAGTACTTGATCGATGAACGCCACTTCAGCCAGTACACCTCCAAGTGTTATGGCGTTGATCTCCGGCAGTTCATCGCGTTTCTGACCGACGAATACGGCCTGCCCTTCGACCAGAACGCTGAATCCGCCGCATGGAGGCGTGCGCAGAGCAGTTCCAACGAGGGCATCGTCGGCACGGTGGGCCCGAAGACCATGACCGGCACCATTCTGGAGTGCGACGTCGAGCCGATCCGGGCATTCCTCGCCAACCTCGCAGACTGCAACTACAGCGCCGCCACCATGGCCAGGAAGATTGCCACCCTCCGGTCCTTCCACAAATGGCTCGACCGCACCGGGATCATCGGTCGGAATCCAATGACCGTCATCCGCACGCCGAAGCAGCGCCGGCGGCTCCCAAAGGCCATCACCGTGCAGGATGTCGAGCGGCTGCTGGCCGCGCCGGAAGCCGAGACGCTCCTCGGTTGCCGCGATCGAGCCATGCTTGAGACGCTCTACTCCACCGGCATCCGGGTCAGCGAACTCGTCGGGATCGATGTGCAGGATGTCGACGAGCCAGGCCAGGCGCTGATCGTCCGGGGCAAGGGCCGGCGCGAGCGCATCGTCCCGCTGGGCACGCACGCCCTACGAGCGATGTCAGACTGGATCGCGATGCGCCGACGCCACGGGCACACGCTCGCTGGCGGAGAACCGCTCTTCATCAACCGACATGGCGGACGCATTTCGACCCGGTCGGTGCGACGAAAGGTCAGTAAGTACCTCGAACAGGCTGACCTTGACCCCGACATCAGCCCGCACACCCTGCGGCACTCATTTGCCACGCACCTGCTCGACAACGGTGCCGACCTGCGAGCTGTTCAGGAACTCCTCGGACACCGTTCGCTGTCCACGACGCAGGTGTACACCCACCTTACGACACAGCGGATGCGGGAGGCATACGACGGAGCGCACCCCCGCGCCGAGGCTGGTTGACAACGCTTGATTCGAGGCTCCTTCTGGCAGCCTCCAATTGACGCCGCCGCGAGATGCGAGGGAAGCATCTTGCGGCGGCTTCCGTTTTCGGGAAGGAAAACCAGACTCGTCAGGGACACGGTCCCCACTGATCGATGATCATGAGAATGTCATCGGTCCCGACGAAGCCATCGCGATTGATGTCTGCGGAACACTCGCTCGGGCAATCGGCATGCTCACAGTAGACCCCGACCCCCTTGAATTCACCTCCGACTCGCGCGCAGGTCTCGCCGTCGATGATCACACAGATCCCGTTCGAACAGCATGCTCCATCCGAGCAGGAATCGAAGAAGGTGTTGTCTCCGAGATCGATCCAGGGACCATCGATCGGTTCCGTGGATCCACAGAAAAACGACGAGCCGATTTCCATGTCGTAATCGCCAATCCCTTGACCGTCTGGCGTCACATGCACCGCGGGGCCGCCAATCGCCCAGTTGTCTCGGAGTTCGGCGGCCATGATGGTGACGCCGCTGAGCCTCGAGAAAACGCCGCCGCCCCTCAGTTCGGCGACGTTGAGTTCCATCATGCCCCCGGTGATGCTCATCGTGGACGTCAGGCAATGAACCGCGCCTCCGTCGCTCCCCGCCCAATTCGCCGTGAAGGTGGGATTGCTCAGCCCCACCACGCAATTGTCGCCCACGTGCAGGCCGCCCCCGGCATACCCCGCTGCATTGTTCGCAAAGGTGCAGTCAACTGCCGTGACCGTCGTCGATTCCGCTACTTGAAGTCCGCCACCCTTTTCGCTCTGGTTGGACTGAAACGTGCAATTCGTCAGTGTCACGATGCTGTAGTCCTCGCAGCGCAGACCACCTCCCCATCCGCCAGCCCAGTTGAAACTGAACTCGCAGTTGACGAATTCGGGTGAGCCAACACTTACCAGGCCACCACCACCACCCTCGGTGTAGTACGGACCCCAGGATTCGGTTTGGTTTTTCATGAAGGCACAATCAACGATCCGCGGGGACGCCCCTCGAATGTACAGTCCGCCACCACCCTCCCATGCGGGACTCGTACATCTGGTGACGGTGAAGCCTTCGAAGGTCGTCTCAGCGAATTCCCCCTTGACTGCAACGATTCCCCGCCGCGTCCACTCGCCATCAATGGTGGTCTGCTCCGGTCCATGGCTGCTATGGATGTAGAGCCGCTTTCCGCCAGCGTTGACCGTCTCGAAATAGGTGCCCGGCGCGACAAGAATCT
>CAYQJN010000081.1:0-1668 GCA_964417845.1 uncultured Isosphaeraceae bacterium | reverse complement strand
CGCCTCTGAAATCGTCGGGAAGTCAAACTTGGGCCCCTCCCCGACCGTCCAGACCTGTGTCCCCGTCTGCGCAATCAGCACCAGCACTCCGAGCCCCGCGGTCAATGACATCACAACTCCCTTTCTCGCCCCTCGGACGTGCCAGCACAACACTAGCCCGACGCGATGGTGACTACAAGAAGCAATGCGCCACTTCCGCTTCGAAGGGGCAGGGCCGTTACCGTTTTGGTATGACCCTCCGGGACACCCACCAGACCGATTCTGGCCCACTTCACCTGACGCTGGTCTGGGCAGCGGCGCTCATGCTGCCATTGGGGGGCTTTCTGGACGGGGCCGGCCATCTTGTGGCCGCTGCCGCAGGCGTGTCCGGTCTGACCACTGTGACCCTTTGGTGGCGGACGCTGATCCACCCGGTTGTACTTCTCTGGATCGGGTGGTGGGTGCTGGTCCTGAGTTCCCTCCTGTGGAGCGCCACCCCGGAGGAAGCACGATTGCAGGCGGTGTGGTGCCTGTGCCTGATCCCCGCGGTAGCCCCACTTCAACATCGCGTCCAGCGCCTCATCTGGCCACTGGCCATTGGCGTGGCCATTCAATCGGGCATTCAGGTGCTGTCGTTCACCGAGGCCATTGACGGACCGCGTCCACCATGGCACCGGACCGGAGGCATGTATTGGTACCCCCCGGCCGTCGGTGTGTGGGCCGGCGTGTCCATGATGCTCATGGGCGGATGCGCCCTGCAATGGCGTGGACGGCGACAAGTGCTCGCCGTATTGCTCACGGCGTGCGCCGGTCTTGGCCTGATACTCACCTACAACCGCGCCTGCTGGGCGGCAGCCGGCATCGGAGCGATGCTCCTTGTCATGCGCTGGGCGTGGGCCCCGCGTTCAAACTCCAGACATCGATGGGCGTCCATCAGCGCCATTGCGCTGGTGGTGGTGATCGGGTGCGGCACCGTGCTCTCGAGTCAGTCGATGCGACATCAGGTCCGAGCGGCTGCAAAGGAGGTCTCGACCATGTGGTCGGGCGATCCGGACGTCGGCAGCCGTTTCGACTCGCGGCTTGGCCGACGCGTGCTCTGGTGGAATGCAGGATGGCACCTGATGTGGGAAGCACCGCTCACCGGCCATGGTGCCGGCTCTACCCAGCTGTCACTTGGACGCATTGAACGCACGCTCCCACCGGAATGGGGCGCTGTGGTCCCGGGCTTCATCACTTGGAATCCACACTCGCCCTACGTCTCGACGGCCATAGAGCAAGGGCTGCCAGGTGTGGCCCTCCTCCTGAGTGCGCTGGTGGGAGCGACCACTGTCGGGTGGAAACGCGGCCGCGGCGATCCCCTCAGGATGGGGATCGGACCAGCTTGGATCACCGTGCTCCTGATCGGCACAAGCCATGCACTGCTCCTTGACCTGTACACCGCAACGCTGGTCTCCGGGCTGCTGACGCTCTCGGTGCTGCCGCCACTGCACCGACTGCACCGACCCGACGGGTCACGCATGCCGTTGTGCCACAACGACTTACATGACAGCGGTCGCTCGGCTGCGATGTAAGTGCCTTCCTGGGCGTGAGATACGCGACCCGTCGGGTCGATTGCTGCCCGCGGTATGATCCCCGCCCCGGGCGATTAGCTCAGTTGGCTAGAGCACCGTGTTTACATCGCGGGGGTCG
>CAYQJN010000080.1:5557-10199 GCA_964417845.1 uncultured Isosphaeraceae bacterium | reverse complement strand
GCTCATCCAGAATGAGTGCGGGTGGATCGTGCACGATCGCCGCCGCCAGACCGACACGCTGGCGGTAGCCGCGGGAGAGCTGCCCGATCACCCGCCTTCGCACATCTTGCAGCCCGCATCGATCAATCACTCGCTCGATGCTGGCAGCGCCACCGCACCCGTAGAGTTTCGCCCGAAACCGGAGATACTCGTCCACTCTCAGGAGATCCGGGGCCGGCGCACCGTCCGGCAGCCACCCGAGTGCCTGATGAGCCCGGGCGGGCTCGGCGTGCGCGTCATGCCCGGCAATGGTGGCCCCGCCGCTGCAAGGAGGGATCAGCCCGGCGAGCATCCGCATGGTCGTCGTCTTGCCTGCACCGTTTGGGCCGAGAAAACCGGCCACGCGGCCTCGTTCAACCACGAAGGAGACATCCTCGACGGCCAACACCGGGCCGAAACGTCGTGTCAAGTGCGCTGCCCGAATCATCCGATCAGTGAAACTCCCTGCCTGCGGGCCGCGATCCTTTCGTGGGAAGCGTCCCGTGTCAAGCCGAATTGCTTGTCACCTGCTCAACATGGGGTAGGCTTCTCCAAGGTAGGTCATGAGGGCTCCGCCTATGGGCCGGCAGTCGCCACCATCCAAATCGGGGAGTTGGTCGGCTGATTCCCCGCCGCCACCGGAAGTAGCCCTCTCCATCATGTCCGACGCCGTCTTCAGCCTCGAGCCGGATGGGCGGATTGCATGGAGTGATGAACGATTCCAGCAACTCCCGGTCGCAGCCCAGGACCGGGTCGCGCAGTGGTGCGGTGCAGTGGCCACGGGAGACGCCCAGAGAACCCATGTCGAGGCGGCTGGCCATCGCTGGGAGGTCTTGCTCAAGCGAGGCCCGGATGAGCAACGCTTCGGCTTGATGGTGGAGATCACGGAAGCGCATGAGCAGCAACTGCGGCTGGAGGCAATCGATCGCGCGGGTCTGCTGCTGCTCGACTTCGATCGAAACACGATCGCCGATCTGTCCGTAGCCGATCGACTCAGACTTCTCGAGCAACGCATCGTCGCAAGCGTCAAGCAGGAGCTGAAGTTCGACCACTTCGAGATTCGACTTCGTGCGCCAGGGAGTGACCGGCTCGAATTGGTGATCTCGGAGAATCTCTCACCGATGAGGATCGGCGAAACGATCTCCGCTTCTGAAACGGGCAACGGCATCTCCGGGTGGGTCGCCGCCACGGGCCAGTCCTATGTCTGCGCCGACGTCCGGAAGGATCCGCTCTATCGGGAGGGGCTTGATGACGCCCGCAGCTCGCTGACGGTCCCATTGGTTCTACGTGATCGTGTCATCGGTGTCTTCAACATTGAATCCGATACCGAAGGCGTCTTCACCAGTGGCGATCAGGTTCTTGCCGAGCGTTTCGGAGGCTACATCGCCAACGTGTTGCACCTGCTGGATCTTCTGGTCGTCGAACGGATCACGACAAGCGAGCAGGTTGCTCGAAACATGTCCTCCGAACTCGAACGCCCTATCGCAGACCTTCAACAGATCGCCGCAAGCCTTCGGGACCACAACGAGGCGATTATCGCCGAGCGAATTCAGAAGATCGTCTCTGACATTGCCAACAGAGTGTCCACCTGCGCAGCGGGCCCCCGATCGATTGTCGACGCGGAACATGAACTCCATGCCATCACACCGGATGCCCAACTTCAGGGGCTGACGATCCTCGTAGTCGATGACGAGGACCGCGTCCGTATCGAAGTGTCCCAGGTCCTGGAGCGACTTGGCTGCGATGTCACCGCGTGCGGCACCGGAACGGCGGCCTTCGCAGCCATCGAGAAGTGCGTCCAGAACCACCCCTTCGCCATGGTCGTGTCAGACATCAGGCTCCCCGACGCAAGCGGATATGAAGTCTTCACCAAGTCACGAGAGACGATCCCCGACGTGCCGGTGGTCCTCATGACCGGCTTCGGGTACGACCCGGACCACACCATCGTGCGGGCCAGTGCCGACGGCGTCCAGGGGATTCTCCTGAAGCCGTTTCGGACATCCCAGTTGATCGAGGCGGTTCGCAACGCCGTCACCTCGAACGTGTCCAACTGATTCAGCCTGATCGGAGGGCGCAGACGAATCGGTCGTCCCCGAACTCGTCTCGGATGATCTTGACGTCATGCAATTCGGCGGTCGCCTCGGCCAGCTCGCTCGCTGCAGACGCATGATGCGAGTCGACCTCGATCATCAGGAGGCCGCCGGAATGCAGGTAGCAAGGCGCTTCGCTGATCAGTCGACGGACCAGATCGAGGCCATCCGTTCCTCCACGCAAGGCGAGCGCCGGCTCATGATCCTTCACATTGGGGGCCAACTCCGCCCACGCCGCATCGGCGATGTACGGCGGATTGCTCACGATGACGTGGAACCGGCTGACATCACCGTCGGTCTCCAGCGGCTGGTACAGGTCGCCTTGCCTCACTTCGACGCGGTCCTCGAGGCCGTGCCGCCGTCGATTGCCTCTGGCAAACCCCAGTGCGGCTTCGTCCACGTCCGTCAGCACGACTCGGGCCTGTTCGAATCGATGCGCCAGAGAGAGGCCGACACATCCCGTCCCGGTACAGACGTCTGCGATCCAAAAGGGATCTGGCCTCACATCGTGATCGAGCCCTCCATGCCAAGTCACCACATGCTGCACCATCGTCTCAGTCGCTGTTCGCGGAATGAGGACGCCAGGTCCGACGTCAAAGCGGCGGCCGAGGAATCCCGCTTCACCAAGCAGGTACTGCACCGGCTCGTGATTCATCGCGCGGTGCACAAGCCCCCGGAGCGTGTCCCGCTCCTCGACCGATGCCGGACGGTCCAGATCCGTGTACAGGTGAATGGGATCGGTGCCGATCGCGGAGGCGACCAACCACCGAGCCACCAGATCCGGCTGATCGATCCCCCGCTCGCCCAGGCTCGACTCAATCCACGCGATCAACGTACGCGTCGTCCACGCTGATGTCGGATTTCGTTCTTCAGCCTGCGGCACGAGGGGCACGGTACCATGCAGCGCTCGTCGTTCACACAGGAATGCAGCATGCGTGTCTTCATGCTCGGCTGGGAGTTCCCACCGTTCATCACAGGCGGCCTCGGCACGGCGTGCCATGGCCTGACCCGCGCCCTGGACCGACGCGGCATCGGCGTCACATTCGTCATGCCGGGCGCGACCGATCCATCCGCAGCCTCCCACGTCGACCTTGTCAGCCCTGAGTCCATCGGGGCAGATGACCCTCCAGCTGATCTTTCGACGGACGCATCCGCGCCCATCAGTCATGTGGATGAGACGGCACACACGCCGCTTCCGAGCGGCGCCGCCCGCAAGCCTGACATGGAAGACGCCTCCCCACCCGCAGGATTCTCACCCAACTCGGAATTCATTCGAGTGCCGGTGCGTTTCGTACAGCCGTATGACGCCGCTGCACCGGACGCCCCGGTGGGCGCCGCGCCGAGCGGCGTATCCAGCGCACCGGTCGCCGGGGGGCCGCACACCGCTGCGTCCGCATCGCATGAGGAAGGCAACCCTGGTGCTCCCGCGCACGAGGTCATCACCGGCGATCCACCTGAGGTGCTTGACGACACACCGCCATCCAAGGCACAGGGTGATTACGCCGGCGACGTGATGACCGAAGTGCGACGCTTTGCCGCATTCGCCCGGCGGGCGGCGGAAGGCAGGGCGTTCGATGTGATCCATGCCCATGACTGGATGACCTATCCCGCAGGGCTGGAGGTCGCCAGACGGACCGGGCGACCGCTCGTAGTGCATGTGCACTCCACGGAATTCGATCGGAGCGGCGAGCAGGTCAATCAGCAGATCTACGACATCGAGCGCCGCGGCATGCATGGCGCGATGCGTGTCATCACGGTCTCCCAACTGACACGGAACATTGTGGTTCGTCGATACGGCGTCAATCCTGACAAAGTCACCGTGGTCTACAACGGCGTGGCGATCGACCCGATCGCGGGAGGCGCCCGACCGATCGGACGGCGGGAGAAGATCGTGCTCTACTTCGGGCGCATCACCCGCCAGAAAGGCCCGGAGTACTTCATTCGCGCCGCCGGGCGTGTTCTTGAAGTCGAGCCAAACGTCCGGTTCATCGTCGCGGGCTCGGGTGATCTCTTTCAGCGGTGCATTGAGCTGGCGGCCGAACTGGGCATCGGGCAGCACTTCCTGTTCACGGGGTTCCTTCGGGGCGCCGACATCGAGAAGGTCTTCTCAATGGCAGACCTCTTCGTCATGCCATCAGTCTCCGAGCCGTTCGGAATCGCCCCCCTGGAAGCCATGGGCCACGATGTCCCAGTGTTGATCTCGAAGTCCTCGGGCGCCAGCGAGGTCCTCACCCACGCCCTCAAGTGCGACTTCTGGGACACCGAGTCGATGGCCGACAAGATTGTCGCCGTGCTCAGGCATCCACCGCTCGGGCAGACCCTTCGGAGGCACGGCGTGATCGACGTCAGGCGTCTGACCTGGGACGACGCCGCAGCAAAATGCGGGCGAGTGTACGAGCAGCTGGCAGCCGCATTCGGGGTCGTCGCCGTCCGATCCTGAACGGCCCTGTCATCCGAGGAATCTATACTCCTCGGCCTATGCCCCTCTTCACCCGAAAAACCAAGTCCTCGCAGTCCGGCACGTCAGCGCCCTC
>CAYQJN010000080.1:0-5547 GCA_964417845.1 uncultured Isosphaeraceae bacterium | reverse complement strand
CCAGCCGTCAGCCCCTTCTCCGGCGATATTGAAGCGGCCGCCGTGCGGATCGGCGCGCGGCTCCTGCAGGACTCACAACGGCACACCAAGGGCATGCTCTCGGCGGCATTCTGGTCCGACAAACTGATGGACTGGGCCATGAAGGATGAAGCTTTCAAGGTTCAACTCTTCCGGTTCGTCGACTGCTTTCCTGCGCTGGCAACCAAGGAAGATGTGCACGAGCACCTCGTGGACTACCTCTCGCAGCCCGGCGTGACTCTGCCACCGGGCCTCGGGATCGGTCTCAAGGCGGGCGGACTCGCCAAAGGCGCGATGACCAGGACGGTTGCCGGCCGCATTGAGGCGATGGCGCAGCGGTTCATCGCGGGTACTAATGCTGCGTCAGCACTTCCGATGCTCAAGCGACTGTGGGACGACGGGATGGCCTTCTCGGTTGACCTGCTTGGTGAAGCCTGTGTCAGTGACGTCGAGGCTGAGGTGTATCAGCAACGATACCTCGACCTGGTCGACACGCTACCGGATGCCGTTGCCGCCTGGCCCGACAATCCGGCACTGGAGCGGGATCACATCGGCGGCGTCCCCCGCGCCAATGTATCGATCAAGATCAGTTCGCTCTACGCTCGAACCGATCCCATCGACACGGCGGGCTCGATCAACGGGCTGGTAGATGCCCTTCGACCGATTCTCGAACGCGCATCGCAGCGTGGTGTGCTGGTCAACTTTGACATGGAGCACCACGCGCTCAAGGACCTGACGCTCGACCTCTTTCAACGGTGCTGCGAGGAGATCGACTTTCCCGCAGGCATCGCCATGCAGGCCTACCTCCGAAGTGGTGATGACGACGCTCGCCGCATGATCGACTGGGCTCGTGGATGTGGAAGGCAGGTGACCGTCCGCCTGGTCAAGGGTGCCTATTGGGACGCCGAGACCATCGAAGCCGAGATGCATGGATGGCCGGTGCCGGTCTGGTCTCGAAAGCGAGACACGGACGCATGCTTTGAACGCATGACTGCGGCGTTCATCGAGTCCATGCCCACGTCCGCAGACCAGGGCGGCGTCAAACTGGCGCTCGGTTCTCACAACCTGAGATCGATCGCCGTGGCACTGGCGCTGCTCGAATCCCGAGGGCTTCCGGAGTCTGCCATCGAGTTGCAGATGTTGCACGGCATGGCCGATCAGTTGAAGGCGGTGGCCGTCGCCAGAGGCATGCGGCTGCGGGAGTATGTGCCGGTCGGAGAGATGATCCCGGGAATGGCCTATCTGGTCCGCCGACTCCTTGAGAACACATCGAACGAGTCATGGCTTCGGGGCAGTTCAGTTGACGAGGTACCCGTTGATGTTCAACTGGCCTCGCCTCACGGGGAAGATCCGGCGACCGATCCGGGCATCGCCAGGATTGCGGAAGCTCCGGAACGGCATGCGCTCTCGAATGCCGTCGCGGATCTCGCCGATGGCCGTCCCTTCTTCACGGAGCCCATGCGGGACTTTTCAGACACTACTCAGCGGCAGGCATTCGCCGCCGCCGTCACAGCCGCCAGTGTTTCGGCGGTCGCCATCGATGCCACCTCTGAGCAGGCCGACGCGGCGCTGGCATCCGCCCACGAGGCATTCCCCCGCTGGCGGGACACGGCGGTCAAGGAACGTGCCGCCGCCCTCATCAGATGCGCTCACCTCATGCGGCAGCGGCGGGACGCGCTGGCTGGCGTCATCATCCGCGAGTCGGGCAAGACCTGGCGCGAAGCGGACGCCGATGTGTGCGAGGCCATCGACTTCTGCGACTACTACGCGCGCCAGGCCGTTGAGATGTTCGAACCGACCAGGCTCGGGCAGTTTGTCGGTGAACTGGACACGCAGTTTCACGAACCCCGAGGCGTGGCCGTCGTCATCAGCCCCTGGAATTTCCCACTGGCGATCTGCTGCGGCATGACCGTTGCAGCGCTGGTGACTGGAAACACCGCGATCGTCAAGCCCGCTGAGCAGACGCCCGCCATCGCCAGCGTGCTCGTGGACATGCTCCATGAAGCTGGCGTCCCCCGGGATGCGCTGCACTTCCTTGCGGGCCAGGGAGAGACCGTAGGCGCCCAACTGGTGCGAGATCCACGCACCGCATTGGTCGCATTCACCGGTTCCAAGGCCGTCGGACTGGACATCGTGCAGGCCTGCGGCGTCGTTCCGGAAGGCCAGGGACACGTCAAGCGCGTCGTCTGTGAGATGGGCGGGAAGAACGCCATCATCATCGACACGTCTGCGGACCTCGACGAAGCTGTGCTCGGTGTGCGTGACAGTGCCTTTCACTTTCAGGGGCAGAAGTGTTCCGCATGCAGCCGCGTGATTGTGGTTGGGGCGGCCTATGACGCATTTGTCCAGCGGCTCCTCCCGTCCGTGCAGACGCTCGTGATCGGCGATCCGCTCGACCCGTCCACGGATGTTGGTCCCGTCATCGACGAAGACGCCGCCCGGATGATTCGCCGGTACATCGAGGTCGGCACCGAGGAGTGCACCCTCGCGGCGAGCCTGGCAGTCCCGAGCGGACTGGAAGAACGTGTCGGGAAGCCATTTGTCGCGCCCCATGTGTTCACCGACGTCACTCCGGATCACACGATTGCCCGCGAGGAGATTTTCGGCCCGGTCCTGGCCGTCATGAAGACCCCGACGTTCGATGATGCCATCGACATGGCGCTGGGCACCGAGTATCGCCTCACCGGCGCGGTCTACAGCAGAAGACCGGAACACCTCGACATCGCTCGTCGACGATTCCGTGTCGGCAACCTCTACCTCAATCGTGGAAGCACCGGTGCGCTGGTGGGCCGGCAGCCCTTTGGTGGCTTCGGTATGTCCGGAGTTGGCTCCAAGGCCGGAGGCAGCGAGTACCTCGCCCAGTTCACCGTGCCCAGAGCCATCTGCGAGAACACCATGCGTCGAGGGTTCGCGCCGGGCCTCTGAGGCGGCCCTCCCATTACACCGCTCGATCCAGCCACCGGTACTGCACGGCCTCTGCAACATGCGCTTCATCGAGACCGTCGACCTCCTCCAGGTCGGCAATCGTTCTGGCTACGCGTCGAACACGATCCCAGGCGCGGGCGCTGAGCCCGAGTTCCTCCACGGATCTGCGGAGAAGACACCGGGCACGGTCCGACATCGGCGCCCACTCGTCCAATTGACGGCCGCTCAGCCGGCCGTTTGGATGCGCCCCTTGCCTCACTCGTTGCACATGAACCGCCGCCTGCACGCGAGCATGGACTTCCTGCGACGGCGTTCCGCGAGGCCCGCGGTCAAGGTCTCCAACCGCAATCGGAGGCACTTCGACATGGAGATCCACGCGATCGAGGAGCGGACCTGAGAGCCGATGGAGTGATCCATCCGCATTGGGCCGCCCGCGACCGCGTCTCGTTGGGTTCATCGCAGCCACCAGCAGCACCCGAGCTGGCAAACGCACCCGACCGTGAACTCGCGTGATCACAACCTCATCCTGCTCCAGTGGTTGTCGCAGTGCTTCAAGCGTGCCGCGCTGAAACTCGGGAAGTTCGTCCAGAAACAGGACGCCGCGATGCGCCAACGTCAGTTCCCCTGGCCTCGGGATGCGGCCGCCACCGACAATCGACGCCGCGGACGCCGTGTGATGGGGACACCTCCAGGGACGGGACGCTGGGAGCGGAATGCCCGCGACCGACGCGATGCGGGCCATCTCAAGCCACTCGCTTCGATCGGGCGATGGCATGATCCCTGGCAGACACTTGGCCAGGGTGGTCTTTCCGGTTCCGGGCGGGCCAACCATCAGCAGGTTGTGCCATCCGGCTGCTGCAATCATGAGCGCCCGCCGTGGCAACGCCTGCCCCTTGACATCAGCCAGATCGGCCAGACCACGAGGTGCCGATGGCGGCTCTGGTTCCGCAACCGGGAGTGTGCCAGACCCACCTAGGTACCGCATCACGTCTGCAAGGTGTCCCACCGGGCGAGCGCGCACGCCGCCCACCAGCGCCGCCAGGCGGGCGGTCTCCTCCGGAAGCACCACATTGCCAAACTGATGCCGGGACGCCAGATCTGCGATCGCCACACCGCCCGGCACCGGGTTGATCGATCCGTCGAGCCCCAACTCGCCAGCGAAGAGACAGTCGCGGGCACGCGCCTCGGCATCGGCATGGCACACGCCGGAAGCCAGAAGGACCGCTACGGCGATGGGAAGGTCGTACAGCGGGCCCTCCTTGCGGTGTGACGCCGGAGAGAGATTGATCGTCACCCGTCCCTCCGGATAGGGGACACCAGCGGCGGCCATGGCCGCCTGTACACGATCGACGGACTCCCGCACCGCCGTATCCGGCAGGCCGACGACCGACGTACGGGGCGCCTTGGCATCCAGAATGGCCACCTCAACGCGGCAGGATCGCGCATCGACGCCCTCCAGCACCACCGTCTCGACACACGCGCGCATGGGCACCTCCTGGCGCCCACGCGATCAGGACGATCGAGCGCCGATTTGCTCTTCCACGACTGCGCCCAGTACCTGGCCCACAGCGTCTTCCTCAAGAACCACCGTGTCAGCACCCGCCCTGACCAGCCTGGGCTGTGCCCGGTTGTAACTGCATCTGACGACGATCTGGACATCTGCTGCCAAAAGGCGCACCTGTTCGACCACCGCCGCCACAGCCAGTGGATCCGGCAGACTCACGATCACCATGCTGGCCATTCGAACGTCCGCCGCTCGAAGAATCTCGGGGCGGCGAGCATCCCCGACCACGCCGCCACTCCCCGCCTGCACATGCGCCATCACGGCTTCGCTGTTGAAGTCAATGACCGTGACGGGCACACCTGCGTCCGCCAGTGATCTCAGACTCGGCGCCGCGGAGGGACCGATCCCGATAACCACCGCATGCCCCCCCTCGCTCGAGCCCGCGCTCACCATGTGTTCCCATCGCCTTCCGGCGATTCGAGGCGCCAACGCCACCATGCCGGGTACAAGCAGCAGGGTGATGACCGAAGCGGCCACAAAAAGGTCGAGCGTCTCGTCGGAAAGCAGTCCTTCATTGCGGGCAATGCCTCCGAGCACAAAGGAGAACTCGCCGATCTGCGCCAGACAGACGCCGGCCGCAATGAACGTGCCGGAAGGCGCCCTCGCCATCCACGCCGCAATGGACGTGCAGACAATCTTCCCGCTGATCACCAGAAGCGCCAATAACAACACCGTCACGAGGCGGTCCGGCGAGGCGAGCCATGTGAGATCTGCCAGCGTCCCGATACTCGCGAAGAAGATCGTGAGGAAAATCGCCTTGATCCCGGTCACGTCCGCTCGAATCTGCCGAGCAAACGGGGAGTTGGCCAGGCAAAGCCCGGCGACAAACGCGCCGATCGCAGCCGAGAGTCCCAACTCATGCGAGAGCCAAGCCGCCAGCACTCCCGTCACGACGGCGAGCACCACTGGCAATTCCCGATTACCGCTGAGGTGACTGCTTCGAAAGAGCCGCGGGATCAGCAGAATGGCCACCAGCCCGATGAGCACGACCGCGACAATGGTCCGCGCCCCGGCAAAGCCGAGTTTGGTGGCCACCGCCT
>CAYQJN010000079.1:7169-10221 GCA_964417845.1 uncultured Isosphaeraceae bacterium | reverse complement strand
GCCTTCGTGGTCGTGGCCGGAGGCTGGTTGGTGATTCGCACCTGGCAACTGACGGCCCGCTCGGCACCAGCCCATGAGATGGAGCGACATGAGCGGACCGATATCTCACTGCCTCGGCACGCCATCGGATGGCGCACGAGCATGACGACGCTTGGCGGACTGCTTGCGGCCGGCGGCCTGGCGCTTGCGATCACCTTGACGGACCACGGCCCGATCAAGTGGATCTGGTACACGCCGGCCAGGTTTGAAGAAGCGCTCGACGACGGGAAGGTCGTCGTGATGGAGTTCACTGCCGAGTGGTGCCTCAATTGCAAGGCACTCGAAGAGGCGGTCCTCGGGACTGAGGAGGTGTCCTCAATCCTCACCGAGCCGGATGTTGAGCCGATCAAGATCGATCTCACAGGCAACAACATCGAAGGCAACGCCATGTTGCATGCGGTGGGTCGCCACCAGATCCCCCTGCTGGTCGTCTTCGCACCAGACGGCTCTGAGGTCTTCAAGGGTGACTTCTACACCGTGGATCAGGTCGTTGAGGCCATCAATGAGGCCAGAGCGATCCCTGCATTCTGAGCAGGTCAGCGCGAACATCCTCCGGAAGACGTTGGATCGGATCGATGGCGAGGGCCTCGTCGAGTTGCATCGCCCGTCGGGCGGCCGTTGCAGCGACGTCCAGATCGCCCTGTTGCTCTGCAATCCACGCTACGGACGCCCACGACCACGGCGCGGACGGATCGCGGCTCGCAATCTGATCCGAAAGAAGACGCGCGTCGCCAAGGACGTCCTGAGACCCGGTGAGACGCGCCAGCCCCCAGAGCGCCTCCAGCCGAATGCGAGCCGCCGGTAGTGACTCCTCCGCCAACTTCGCAGTGCGAGCCGCTGAGCGGAGCAGCGCGGCAGCCTGTTCAGACGGCAGATCGGAAACGGCGGCCAACTGCTGCGTCGCCGCATGGGAGATAAGTCGCGGATCGTGGGTGTGCGACCAGGCCTCCACCAGAAGGTCTGCAGCGTGGCCCCGCACCTGCGCGTGACGCTGCGGGCCTGCATCACCAGGTGCCACGATCAGCGTCACGGCAGCCTCGCCGACCAATCGTTCCTGCGCTCGCAGTGGCCACCAGCCCACAGACACCATCGCCACCGCGAGCGCCGCAACGATGCCGCCTGCGAGAAAGGAGCGGGCGACGCCGCGATCGTCCGGCACCGGAGCCGCCGCGCCAAGTACCGCAAGAACCCAGACGCTCGTCGCTGCGTTGTGAAGTCCCATATCCACATTGGCCTGCAGCACGAGCACGAACGCGGCGCAGAAGATGCCCCATTGTGCATCACGCCCGATTCGTACCCGCGAGAGTGCCAGGAGAAGCGCGATTGCCGCAACCCATCCGATCACACGGACGATCTGCTGCCCTGCATCGATGGTCGGCCATTCAGCGCACGCCCCAAGCAATGGCGGAATCAACAGGACGCTACCCGCCAGCACCCACCACCCACGACCTCCACCCGAGTCGAGCGCCTCTTCACTCCGCGACACACCTGCGCGAACCAGCTGCACCACCACCAGCGCCACCCAACCGAGCCCGAGAAGACCGAGCATGGCTGGCCAGTCAATGAGCATGGCATGGGCCGACGTGACTTCTTCGGGAGCGCCCGGCACGCGAGCGGCCATATAGGCATCCTGAAAGCCTGCCGGCCCCACACCCACGAGCGGAGATTCTCCGGCAACCGCCAATGCCCCGACGTGGTATTGGCCGCGGATCAGAAGACTTCGCCCGCTCTCCCAGACGCTTGCCTCCGGTCCGATCGTCCATGCCACCAGCGGCGCTGCGGCGGCGAGCCCGATCATCACCAGCGCGGCCATACCACCCCATTGTCGCGCGTGTGGCCAGACCATCCCGCCGATGAGTGCCGTGAATCCGATGAGTAGCACGATCAGACCGCCCAGTGAATGCGCCATGCCCACAGCGGCCGCCGCGCCAAGTGCTGCCACGAGCAACATCGCCCCCGTCAGCGAGGATCGCCCCTGTCGCTTCGCGGACGCCACCATGGCCATGAGCAGGACCGCGCAGGCTGCCATCACCGTCGCGAGCAGATTCGGGCTGCTGAACCACGCGGTCGGCGTCTGGGTGGATAATCGACGCGCAAACACGAGCGCTTCTGCGGAACCCGGTGCCAACCCCATGGACTGAAGCACCAGATCTGGATTCTGCCGGAAGGCAGCAGCGGCATCTGGAAGCGTCCAGACTTTCTGAACTACCGCCTCGATAGCGATCGGCGCCGCCACTGCACACAGCGTGGCCACGACCAGTCGCCGCACGCGGCCATCTCGACAGACGCATGCGAGCGCCACCGCTGTGGTCGCACCTGCCAACCACGGAAGCCCTGCCTGCAGGTCTGCGGTCGTCCTGGATGCGTGCAGCAGAAACGGGCCAACGGGCGCCGCCCAGAGGAGCACCATCCACAGCGGCACACCGCGGCCCCGTACGCCCTCCATGATCAGCGCCGCGGCAGCGGCCAGCAACATCACGATGTCCAGTCCCACCACCCACAGCGGAACGAGACCGGCGGGGCCCGTCGGATCAATCACAGGATCGACATCAAACCAGGACTCAGGAAGGAGGATGGTGAGACACCGCCCACCAGCCAGACCAGCCAGCAGCAGGGCCCACAGCATCGACCACCGATCGCCCTTCAACGGCGGCTCCCAGTTTCAAGGACCGCGAGCACGACGAGCACGAGGCCAACCTGCAACGCCACGATGGCGGCAGCCCAGGGAGGAAGCAGCGGCAACAACAGCCCCGATGCCGCCGTCACAGCGGAGAGACCCCAGATGACGGCCACCGCCCGTCGAGGCGAGAGACCCCGCTCAACGAGTCGGTGGCTGAAGTGTTGATGATCGCCTTGAAAAGGACTCCTCCCTTGCCGCAGCCTGATGAGTGTGACGCTCGAGAAGTCGTAGAGGGGAATGGCGAGCACCGCCAGCGGCATGAGCACCCCATACCACCCGCCAACCGGGGCGAGATCTGGCTCCCAGTAGGTCGTTCTGATAGTCAGCACTGCC
>CAYQJN010000079.1:0-7136 GCA_964417845.1 uncultured Isosphaeraceae bacterium | reverse complement strand
GGGCCAGTCCGATGACCAGTGAGCCACCATCACCAAGGAAGATCCGGGCAGGAGGCAGATTGAAAGCCAGGAAGCCCGCGGTGGCGCCAAGGAGGACCGCCAGAAGACCCGCTACGAACCACTGGTGTGACGCCAATGCCGTGATCAGAAGCGCTGTTCCCGCCACAATGGTGACCCCGCTTGTCAACCCGTCCATGTTGTCCAGGAAGTTCATGGCGTTCATGACCACCACGATCCACAACACGCTGATCGCCATACTCGGCGCCGGCCCCAGGGGCGACATGCCGTCGAGTTGCTGAAGCAGGCGAATGTCGGCGCCCCACACCAGCACCACCGCCACGACGAACTGCACCGCCAGCTTCGCTGCGGCCCCAAGATTGAGGCGATCGTCAATCAGGCCAAGAACATGAATCACCACCAGCGAGCAAGCCAATAGCAGGGCCATGGACGTATGGGCAGCAAGCCGATCCATCCACGGCTCGATCGATGGAATCAGAGATACCAGTTCCGCAGGAGCCAGCCGCACGCAAGCCACGCCGAGCAGAATCGCGCCGATCAGCGGCCACGCCACTGCAATCCCACCGATGTTTGGCACCCTGCGCAGAACCTTGGCAGCGCCAGCCCCCCCGGGCGAATCGAGCGCACCGAGTCGCCTTCCAAAGCGACACGCACCGGCTGTGAGGATCACGCCCAGGGCACACGACATCGGAATCAGCATGAGTACGAAGGACGTCACAACGACATGATGCCCCACCACCGCCTCTGCGGCCAGCCCCGACCACTCGATACCCTGTGGCCATGGAACGCGTGACCGTCTATTGCAGTTCTTCCACCCGTGCGGCTCGGTCCCTCCACGAAGCCGCCGAAGCAGTCGGCAGAACCTTGGCTGAGCGGGGCGTGTCGGTGGTGTATGGAGGTGGCGGCATCGGCTTGATGGGCGCTCTGGCCAGAGGATGCGTGGAGGCCGGTGGCCACCTGACGGGGGTCACGACCAAGCGGCTGGTCGAACTGGAACAGGCCACCAGCGACTGCGACTCGCTGGAGGTCTACGACACCATGCGTGAGCGGCGCAAGCGGCTCCTCGAACTTGCTGATGGGGTGCTGGTCCTCCCCGGGGGCCTGGGAACGCTGGAGGAGTTCTTCGAGGCACTGGTTGGCCGCCAGCTGGCTGAGCACGGTGCCCCCATCGGACTTGTGAACATTGACGGAGCGATGAATTCACTGTTGGTCATGCTCGACGACCTGGTGCACCACCGCTTCGTCAGGGCGTCGGCGCGGAGCCTGTTCTTCGTCGAACAGGACGGCACCACTGCAGTCGACCGGCTGCTCAAGACACCTTCAGGGCTCGTGGACCCCAACAAGATGGTTCCATCAGGTACGGACTAGCAGTGCGGATACCCTGCGCCCATGGCCACGATCGGGCTCATCGCAGGAGAAGGACGCCTTCCTGTCCTTGTGGCGCGAGGAATGAAGACCGCCGGGCTCGATGTTGCCTGCGTTGCGTTTCGTGGACACGCCGACCCTGAACTGATCGCCCTGTGCGATCGGTGGGCGGAGGTGTCGCTCTACCGGCCCGGCGGGTGGATCCGTCGACTTCGAAAGTGGGGCGCCCATGACGCCGTCATGGTCGGACGGGTGGCCAAGACGCGCATGCACGATCCTCTTCGCGTCTTCAGGGACGTTCCAGACTGGCGGGCGATCCGCCTCTGGTATCGTCGCCTCCGTCACGATCGGCGCGATCGGGCCGTGCTGGCAGCTGTGGCGGAGGAACTTGAGCGTGGAGGAGTGAGGCTCATCGATTCAACGACACACATCACAGATCACCTTGCAACTGTCGGCACACTTGGCACCTGCGAACCGACCGACGCCAATCGGCGCGATCTTGAGTTGGGATGGCCTTTGCTCAGGGGAATCGCTTCGATGGGAATCGGGCAGGCCATGACCATGCGGGGAGGCGATGTCATCGCAGTCGAAGCCGTGGAAGGCACGGCCCGCATGATCGAGCGTACTGCGGACCTCTGCCCGAGCGCCGGATGGTGCCTGCTTAAGACCGCAGCAGCAGATCACGATCGGCGCGCCGATGTGCCGACCATCGGCCTGGAGACCATCGACGCCCTCAAGGCTTCCGGGTGTGGATGCATCGCAGTGGGCGCGGACCGCGTCATCCTCCTCGACAAACCTGCCGTCATCGACGCGTGCGATCGTGCGGGCATCGCCATTCTCGGTCTGGCGGACTCTCCACCCGGTGCCTGAGTCGGACGGACCGAGTGGCAGGACCTTTGCTTCCCGCGCAGGCGCCAAGTTGCAGCACGCCCTCACCACGTTCGCCATCGATGCCACGGGGCTCCGCTGCGCCGATCTCGGATGCAATGTCGGCGGGTTCACCGACTGCATGCTTCAGGCTGGCGCCGCCTCGGTGATCTCAGTCGACACGGGATATGGGATTCTCGCCTGGACCCTGAGGCAGGACCCCCGAGTCGATGTCCGAGAGCGGACCAACGCGCTCCACGCAGACCCGCCGGAGAACGGCGTGGATCTCGTCGCGATCGATCTCGGCTGGACCCCCCAGCGCCACGCGCTGCCGGCGGCCATCCGGTGGCTCGCCCCGGGTGGCCAGATCATCACGCTGGTGAAGCCGCACTACGAGTTGACGGACGCGGAGCGTACGGAGCATCTCGTCGAGGGGAGGCTCTCAGACGCCATGGCTGAACAGATGTGCTCCCGCGTCGAAGCAGACCTGCCCGCCATGGGATTGCGGTTTCTGGGGGCGACCACCTCGCCTATTCGAGGGGGCAAGAGCAGTCGACGCCGCGGCACGGGAAACCGTGAGTTTCTGATCCACGCCACGCTACCCGAAGAGGCCTGATCCCCACGCAGGGGCCCTCCGTTCCAATACAATGCCGGGACACGAGTACGGTCGCCGGACCCTCCGGCAGCCATGCGAGGATTCGCCTTCATGAGCGACGCTGATCGCCCCGACAACATGCACGATGAGGCTTCGGAGTCCCCACCACAGGACATCGGCAACATCGTCGAACAGCGCGTGGATCAGGAACTGCACGACAGTTACCTGACCTATGCCATGTCCACGATCACGGATCGCGCACTTCCGGATGTTCGAGACGGGTTGAAGCCGTCGCAGCGCCGCATCCTTGTCGCAATGCACGACCTCAATCTGGCACCCGGACGAAAGCACAGAAAGTGTGCCAAGATTTCCGGCGACACGTCGGGCAACTATCACCCGCACGGCGAGTCCGTGATCTATCCCACGCTGGTCAATATGGGCCAGGACTGGAAGATGCGTGTCCCGCTTGTTGACAAGCAGGGCAACTTTGGATCAATCGACGGTGATCCGCCGGCCGCCATGAGGTACACCGAGGCGAGATTGACCCGGGCCGCCGCCGAGATGCTCTCGGACATCAAGCTCGACACCGTCGACTTCATCGCAAACTACGACGAGACGCGCACCGAGCCGACCGTCCTTCCGGCACGCTTCCCGAACCTGCTGGTCAACGGCTCCAGTGGCATCGCCGTCGGCATGTCCTGCTCGATGCCGCCCCACAACGTCACCGAGGTCTGCAACGCCATCGTCGCAGTCATTGATGATCCGGACATCGAGCTCAGCGGGCTCCTTGGGATCATCCCCGGACCGGACTTTCCGACCGGCGGAACGATCGTGGGGCGGCGAGGCATCGCAGACGCCTACGCCACAGGTCGCGGCCGCGTGATCGTTCGAGGTCAGGTTGACCGCGAGACAATCAACGGGCGGGAGTGTCTGGTCATCACGCAGATTCCCTATCAGGTGGTGCAGAACAACCTGATCGACAAGATGGTGGATGCAGCCAAATCGGACCGCATTCAGGGGATCGCGGACATCAAGAACTTCTCCGGGAAGAAGCACCGCACACGCATCGTGGTGCAACTGAAGAGAGGCGCCGACCCCGACGTCGTCGAACGCCAGATCTATCAGTTCACACCGCTCCAGAGCACCGTCTCCATCATCAACATTGCGTTGGATCGCGGACGCCCTCGTACGATGGGCATCAGGCAGTTGATCGACTGCTTCATCAAGCATCGACGCGACGTCATTCGCAGGCGAACCGAGCACCTCCTTCGCGAAGCAAGGAAGCAGGCCCATCGGCTTGAGGGGCTCATTCTGGCGGTCTGCGACATCGACGAGGTCATCGCGCTTATTCGGGGCAGTCGTACCCGCGAAGAAGCCATCGGCAAGTTGATGGATCGCCGGTTCCGCATCGCGGAAGACCATCCACATGCACCGATGATTCCATCCACGCTCCTGGAACGTTGTGGTGGAGACTCCGGAACGGCCCTGTCTCGCGTGCAGGCAGAGGCCATCGGCGCGATGCGACTCATCCAACTGACAGGTCTGGAGATCGAGAAGCTCGTCGCAGACTACGCCGGCCTTGTCGAGAAGATCCAGGAGTACGAACTCATCCTTTCGGATGAACAGCGAATCCTCGACATCATTCGAGAAGACTGCGTTGAGATTCGGGACACATGGGGGACGGATCGGCAGACGCAGATCGAGGACGGCGAACTCGACGACTACAACATTGGTGACCTGATTCCCGAGCACAGCGTCGTCGTGACCGTCACTCACCGGGGGTACATCAAGCGCCTGCCGACCGACACCTACAAGGAGCAGGGCCGCGGTGGAAGAGGCGTCAAGAGCGGCAAGATCGAGGAAGACGACTTCACCGAGCTGCTGTTTGCCGCCAACTCCCACGCGGATCTGCTCTGTTTCACCAACCTCGGTCGCGTGTTCAAACTCAAAGTGTGGCAGATTCCTGAAGGCTCCCGGACGGGCAAGGGACGCGCCATCGTCAACCTCCTCCGTCTTCGAGAGGAGGAGCAGGTCGTCACGTGTCTGCCGATTGACGACTTCGAGAAGGGTGAGGACTTCCTGCTCTTCTCCACGAGGCTCGGCAAAGTCAAGCGCACGGCGCTTTGCGACTATCGCAATGTGAATGTCGCCGGAATCAATGCGATCAATCTTCGTGAGGGCGATGGGCTGGTTGGTGTTGTTCACACCAACGGCGATCATCACATCCTGCTGGCGACCTCCTCAGGCATGTCCATTCGATTCTGTGAGTCTGATGCGAGGGTCATGGGACGTGTCGCTGCGGGCGTCAAGGGAATCGATCTCGCCGAGAACGACATTGTGGTCGGGCTGGTTCGCGTCGATGATGATGCGGACCTCCTCACTGTGACGCAAAATGGATACGGCAAGCGAACTCCGATGAATGAATACCTCGTTCATTCGGAAGACGGTGCGACGAGACCCCAGTCCAGAGGCGGCAAGGGCCGACGCGACATCAAGACCGAAGGCCGGAATGGCCCCGTCGTCTCGATTCGCAATGTCCATGATGCAGACGGCATGGTGCTTGCAAGCGAAGGTGGAATGCTCGTCCGTATTCCGGCCGACTCGATCAGCCGAATCGGCCGCAACACGCAGGGCGTGCGTCTGGTCAATCTCAAGGCCGGCGACCATGTCATCGCTGCGGCCAAGATCGCGGACGAATCCTGACCCGGTCGCACCTGACAACTCACCATCATTTTCGATCGCCACGAGGCACCTGCGCGATACCATCACCCGATACGCACGGGAGATCATGACGAATGCCCCTCAAGCCCTGGTCTGACACCATCACGATTGCAGAGCTCTCAGATGAGCCAATGTTTACCGAAGACATGGACGCGCTCGTCGAACAGATCGACGAGATCCGCCATGATGGGGATGAGGGCGTCCCGCACGTGATCCTCGACCTCTCTTCGGTGTCGAGCGTGAATTCCAGCAACCTTGGGAGCATTCTTCGCATTCGAAAGATCCTCGAGTCGACGGGCCGGCGGCTTCTGATCTGTGGTGTGACCGACACCATCTGGTCGGCCATGATCGCCACCGGACTCGACCGGATCTTCTCTTTCGCCGCCGATGTCACAACGGCACTCGCGGAGATTCAACTCGGCATCGGACCAGGATCCGGAGTCGAATCCTCGGAGAGTTGATCCGTGCTTCGGCTCAAACGCGCCGACCCCGACATGCGCATCGAATTGATGCCGCTGATCGATGTCATCTTCCTCATCCTGACGTTCTTCGTCTACGCCATGGTGATGATGGTGCGGGTGGACGTCCTCCCCGTACCTATGGAGTCTTATGGATCGGGATCATCCGCCGAGTCGGCGCCGGCCGTGGCGATCACACTGCGCGTTGACGGAACCATTCACGTCGGACAGGAGGAGACGGGACTCGAGCACATGCTGGACGCTGTCTCCAGAGCACAAGCCAAGGATCCCGACACGGTCGTGTACCTGGTGCTGGAAGAGGGGCTCGGCACCACCGATCGCGGGCCGCTGCTCACGGCCGCATGGGACCGGCTGCATCGGGCCGGTATCGACATCAAACTGGTGGGTGAACCCACGGGGTCACCATGACCGGTGAGCGGAGGAGACTGGGTGTTGGCCTAACCGTCTCGCTGCTGGCCAATGCCTTTGTACTGGTTCCCGGGCTGACTGCGGACTGGCAGTGGGCCGCTGGGCGGCCACAGGCACATGAGGCACGGCCCCCGGCATTTGAACCCGAACCTCCCGAATCCCCTGAGGAGAAACTGGGTATCGATGAGTCCGAGGCCTCTACGCTCACATGGATCGGCTACGAGCAGTTCCAGGAGCACATGGCCAGGCAGTCAGATCTGGAGCAAGCGCAGTTCGATGTTGGTGGTGGCGTTCAGGGAGGGGGACAGCCCGGCCCCACAGTCACGCCTCAGCCCGCCTCGACCAGTACGCCCGAACTTCCACAGCCTGTGGATTCAACACAGATCGCCGAAGAGAAAGAGGCGGCGGACACGCTGGCCAGCGCATCGCCACTTCCATTGCCGGATCACGCCGACCCGGCCCTTCCTGCGACCACTCCCACCGACACTCCGGATCGCAATCAGTCAACGGAAGTCGAACCGACGCCAACGCCAGCATCGCAGCCGCATCAGGATTCGCAGTCACCACCCGAGAAGGCTGCGCAGACGACGCCCCCACCCCCACCCCCCCCAGGCGCTGCCCACCCCACCCCCCCCCCCCCCCCGACAACGCCAGGGCCGCCCGCCCCCACCCCAACAGATCAA
>CAYQJN010000078.1:0-10304 GCA_964417845.1 uncultured Isosphaeraceae bacterium | reverse complement strand
ACCAATCTGCTCGTCGATGCGTTACTCAGTGAGATTGACTTTCGGGTCAGCCTCGACCGGGCCGCGGCGCCTCATGTGCTGCCCGTGTCGCTCTCCGTGACGTCTCGCGGAAACGATGGTGCGTCAGTAGATGACCTGATGGACCAGATCACCAAGGCCATGAAGATGACCGGCGCGCCGGAATCAAAGCCGGATCCGGACGGGGGAAGTCTGTCAGTGATCCAGGGAAGTGACCACGATCCGCCTGTGTGGTTTGGTGTGGAGGACGGGCGTCTGGCAGTTGGGATCAACGGCAAGCCCGAGACGGCGCCTCTGGATTGGTCCGCATGTGGTCTGCCGGACGGCACGGCGCCGCTCTTTGGCTTCAAGGTCGACTTTCAAGAACTCGGTCCGTTGCTCGGAATGGCTGCCATGTTCAATCCTCAGGCAGCGGGCATGCTCTCCAACTGGGGCCTGACCGGCCCTGACGCCATGTCCATCGATTTTGCCATGGGGCGATCGGGTGGAGTGATGCACATGGGTGGTCAAGTCACCAACTACCGGAAGCACTACGGCGAAGATCTGGTCCCCGGCGGCATTCGCGCTGCCGATCTCGCGGTCATCCCGGAGGACGCAGTGGACCTGCAGGTCAGTCGATACAACCTGTCCAGGTTTCTCAACAACATGTTGGAGATGGCGGACACGATGACCCCGCCGCAGGGCACCGGGCCTGATGGACAGCCGCTTCGGCCCTCGGAGATGGCGCGCCAACAGGCGCAGGCCATGCTCGGGATTGATCCCAAGACGCAGTTCATCGACTACCTCGGTGATACGCTCACCGTGTACAGGGCGAACTCAACAGGCGGCGACGGTCTGATGAGTTTCGTGATGCTGGTGGAACTGTCGAATCCTGAAGCGATGGCGACATCGCTGGGGTCACTTGCCGCGCGCATCAACGCCATGGCGGCGCCGATGAGTCGTGGCTACGTCCAACTCTCAAGTTGGTCACACCCTGACTGTGGAGACGTCATCTCGCTCGTGTTCCCTGGATTGCCGATTCCAATCGAGGTCTCCTGGGTTGTCAAGGGAGATTGGATGGTGGCGACGCTGACGCCTCAGGCGATGGTGGCAGCATGTCGCCAGATTGGCGAGGACACTTCCATTCAGAACAACCCACAGTTCCGGACAGCCGTTGGTGCCGATGCCATCGGTGCGATACAGGTCAACTACACCGATGTTCCTGCCCAGTTGGCCGGTGGCTATGGAATCACGTCAGCCCTCATGGCCGCGGTGTCGAACTACACGCGTCCACGCCGCAACACCCAGGAAGGCGTCCCGCTGGTGTTCCCCACCTACCGCGAACTTGCACAAGATGCACTTCCATGCACGTTGATTGCCAGCCTTGATGGGGATGATCTGATCTACACGGGACACGCGGATCCGAGCGTGAGTGTGCTGGCGACCGGCGTCGTGGCGAATATCTCGACCATGCTGCCTCTGGTGGTGCCGCTTGCGGCAGGCATGGCCATGCCAGCGATCTCCTCCGCGAGAGAGAATGCCAAACTGGCTCATGGGAAAGCCCAGGTTCGCGGGCTTGCGATGGCGGCCTCGGCGTACCACGCGAATCACGGCGCCTGGCCTGAATCGCTGGATGAGTTGGTCGCCGAATCGTACGTGCTGCCGGATTCGATCCACGACCTTGGCGGTGGTCAGTATCGGTCGGTGCAGTATCTCCGGCCGAGTGCAGGAGCGGCACCATCTGAAATCATGCTCTATGCTGAGAGCGTTGACCCATCAAAGAAGGCCATCGTCGCACATGTCGATGGATCCATTCATACGTCGTGGCATGTGCCCGATCACAATCATTGACAAGGGGAATCTGAATGTTGACTCATGCGATACTCGCGCTCTCGGGCGTCGCCATCACGTTCATCGTGATTGCTGGCATTCTGCTGCTGCTGATCGTCATGGTCATTGGCATCTACAACGGTCTGGTCGCGCTGCGAAACCGTGTCAAGAACGCATGGGCTCAGATCGACGTTCAGCTCAAGCGGCGATATGACCTGATCCCGAATCTCGTCGAAACGGCGAAGGGGTATATGAAGCACGAGCGAGAGACGCTTGAGGCTGTGACGAATGCCCGGAATCAAGCCATGGCCGCGGCGAAAGCGGTCAGCGCGAACCCGACGGACGGCGGCGCTGTGCGATCACTGGGAGGGGCCGAGGGCGCGCTTCGTGGAGCGCTCGGAAATCTCACGGTGGCGATGGAGGCCTACCCGGATCTCAAAGCCAATACGAACATGCTGCAGGTTCAGGAAGAGTTGACCAGCACAGAGAACAAAGTGGCATTCTCACGGCAGGCCTACAACGACTCGGTCATGGTCTACAACACCAAGCGAGAGACGTTCCCATCGAATATCGTCGCAGGCATGTTCAACTTCTCAGAGGCGTCCTCGTTTGAGATTGAAGACGCGGCGGAGAAGGAAGCGCCGAAAGTTCAGTTCACCTGATCGCTGAAGAGGAGGCGAGCGGGTGAATTTCTTCGAAGCGCAGGACAAGGCCCACCGCAGGACAGGCTTCCTCGTCGGGATGCTGACGGTGGGGCTGATTGCCATGACGGCGGGTCTCTACTTTGTCGTGATGCTGACCGTTCACCTCATCGGCGGGTGGACGGAGATGCAGGAGCGTCAGAGCAGCCAATCAGGCGGCGCGTTCCAGCCTGATGGACTTGAGCGATGGTCTGCTGGCGAGCTCGCCACATGGTGGTCGGTGGACGTCCTTCTCGTGACCTTTGGCATCATGTCGGTGCTTGTGGGAGGCGGGTTCCTCTTCAGGTACCTGCAACTGCGCCGGGGTGGCGAAGCTGTCGCGGAGATGATGGGTGGTGTGCGGATTGAGCCCGACACCCGAGACGCGAATCAACGGCGGGCGCTCAATGTTGTCGAGGAAATGGCCATCGCATCCGGGGTGCCGGTTCCCCCGGTCTACGAATTGCAGGATGATTCAATCAATGCGTTTGCCGCGGGTCATACGGTGGATCAGGCGGCGATCGGTCTGACGCGGGGGTGCATGGCCCTCCCGCGGGATGAACTGCAGGGTGTGGTGGCGCATGAGTTCAGCCACATCTTCAATGGGGACATGCGGCTCAATCTGCGTTTGATCGCCGTCATCAATGGGGTGATGGTGTTAGGGATCACGGGCCTGTTGCTGGCTAGGTATGTGGGCTGGAGCGTGCTTATGTCGGGCGGGGGTCGCAGAAGCAGCAACGACAAGGGGGGCGGTCTGGCGATTGCACTGGCAATCATTGTGCTTGGGTGGCTCATTGCGGCCATCGGATTCATGGGAACACTGGTGGCGAGGATCATTCAGGCTGCTGTGTCGAGACAGCGGGAGTTCCTGGCGGACGCCAGCGCGGTGCAGTACACACGGAATCCTGATGGCATCGCGGGGGCACTGGCCCGCATTCACCAGCGACCAATGCGCACCAGAATCGCAGGCGAAGCGAGCCAGTTCAACCACATGTTCTTCTCTCAGGCAGTGCCCGCGGTTTTTGCGACCCATCCGCCGCTTCCTGTTCGCATTGACCGGATCACGGGGGGGCGCGGCATCGAGGTGCGAGAGGCGACGCCGGAGGCTGCTGCCCCGCCTACGCCATCGGTGAGAGATCCACGTCAGGGAGTGGCAGCTGCGGCCGTCGCTATCGGACGGGTCCAGCAGGCCCTGGCCTCAGCGGGTGATGTTGAGGCGATTCCGATGGAGTGGACGCGGCAAGTGATTTCAAGCATCCCACTGGTGCTGCGGGACGCGGCGCATACGCCACAGGCGGCCCGGGCGCTTATCGCGAGCATGCTGATGGAGGACAGCGGGGACGACGAAGCTGCCCGATCGGCGCAGCAAGCCACGATTGATCGGTTGCTGCCATCACATGAAGCAGCTCGAGTTGGGGCGCTGCGTCCTGCTATTCAGGGCCTCGCTCCCGAAGCAAGGATTCCCCTGCTCGACATGGCCAGTGCGGCCGTGCAGGCACTGTCTCCGACGCAGGCTGAGGAGTTGCAGGAGTTGGTTGAGGAGCTGGTCTCCGCCGACAAACGGGTGAGCCGGTTCGAGTGGGTTGTGGCGCTCATTGTGGATGCGATGCTTGATCGAGGCGGAGACGCGAGCCACTCGGCGAAGCGGACGCTTGCGTCGATGCCGAGGAGCGTGATGGCGCTCCTCTCGGTGGTGGCATACGCGGGTGACATGGATGAAGCACAGATGAATGAGGCCGTGGCACGGGCGTGTGGGAAGATCGGGTGCTCGATGCCTGGTGCGGGGCTTGCCGGAGTGTCTCTCAAGGCGCTCAATGCCGCGGTGCACGATCTCCGAACGCTCAAATTCTGTGAACGTGGTCGCCTCCTGGACGCCGTGGTGTCAATCGTCGATCACGACGGGAAGACGACGCTCGGAGAAGCCGAGGTGGTTCGCGCCGTGGCAGAGGTCCTCGCGGTGCCGATGCCCCCGATCATGCCCGACGCCTGAACAACCGATCCGACGGGTCTCGTAATATGTTGCTACACAGCGACTTACGACCGCCTGCTGGCTGCACCTAGTCGTAACTCCTTGCAGCGCAGAGGGTAAGGTGACCCGGCGGGTCGATGGGTTCTTCAGGACCAGGTCAGTCCGAGGTGCAGGCCACTGCCAAGGTCTTCGCAGCCGTTCTCGGTCACCACGACCATGTCCTCGAGGCGAAGGCCCCCGACGGCAGGTCCGTAGAGTCCCGGTTCGATCGTGATGACGTCGCCCGTGACCAGTGGAGGCCCACCGCGATCGAGCAGCGGAGGCTCATGGACCGCGAGCCCGACGCCGTGCCCGGTTCCGTGCACCATCGCGATACGCCCCGGATCGCCGCCTCCCTCTGGAAGGCCAAGTTCAAACCCGTGCTCGACGATCACCTTTGTTGTGGCGGCATGGACCGCTTCGCCGGAGACGCCGGCCTGCGTGGTGGCCTCCCCAGCCTGCTTCGCCCCCAACACCGCCGCGTGCATACGCTCAAGTGTTGGAGAGACATCACCGTGCACAACCGTCCGAGTGCAATCACCGTTGTATCGAGAGGACTTTGATCGGGGGAAGACATCAACGATGACCGGCTCGCCGGTGCGAAGTCCGCCGTGGCCATGGTCGTGGCAATCAGCGCCTTGTGGTCCACCTGCGACGATGCTGGTCGGGTTCTCATACCCCAGTTCGAGTAGACGGATGTCGATGCTGGTGCGAATACGCTCGCTGGTGAGGGGCTGGCCGTCGACCTCCAGAAGTCCGTCGTGACCTGCCTTCGCTCCAGCAATCATTTCACACGCCATCGTGATCACCGCTTGAGTGTCGCGCTGCGCGGTGCGAAGCGCCTCCAATTCCTCATCGTCCTTGCATCGGCGGGCGGAGACGCCAAGGTCAGGATCGTATGACACGCGAATGCCAGCGTCATGGAGCGCGGAAACGAACGAGAGTGGGAGCGTCCGATCCGCCGTGACATCATCGATCTTCATTCCTCTCAGAGCTTCCGCCGTCGCTTGTGCGGTGGCGGTCTCCCGATCGCCAGAGAGGCCGCCCGCGGGCGTGAACTCGGCAGGGCACGTCACACGATCGACGCGGGCGGATGCACGAGCACGGTCCATCTCAATGTCGCGAATGATGAGCAGCCTCTCTGAGGCCAGGTCGATGAGGGCTGCAGGGTCACCCGCGCTGAAGCGGATGTTATGAAAGAGCGTGTCGTTGGCGGCGGGAATTCCGGCAATGAGCGTCGTCATGTCGCGAAAGGTAGCGGTTCGATAGGCTTTCCACATGAAGATTGGTTGGATCGGAATGGGTGTCATGGGTGCTCCCATGGCACGGCACCTCTTGCGTGCTGGCCATGCGCTGAAGGTCTTTACGCGAACGGCGTCTAAGGCGGACCCGCTGTGTGAGTGCGGGGCCACGTGGGCTCAGAGTCCAGCTGAGGCGGCTGATGGCACCGACGTGACATTCAGCATCGTCGGGATGCCGGAGGATGTCGAGCAGGTACATTTGGGGGAGGATGGAACGCTGTCGGCCGAAGCGCGGCCTGCGATGATCGTTGACATGACGACCAGCCGCCCGAGCCTCGCCCGGCGAATCGCGTCGGTCGCGGAGGAACACGGTGTTCGATCACTCGATGCGCCGGTCAGCGGAGGCGATGTCGGGGCTCGAGGCGGCACGCTCTCCATCATGGTCGGTGGGGACCAGGAGGCCTTCACCATCGCGGAACCGCTCTTTGATGTGCTCGGTGGCACCGTGGTCTGGCATGGAGAGGCGGGTGCTGGCCAGCATTGCAAGATGGTGAACCAGATTCTCGTGGCTGCATCCATGGTCGGGGCCGTCGAAGCGCTTCGGTATGCGGATGCCGCCGGGCTCGATGGACATCGCGTGCTGGAATCAGTGTCGGCAGGGGCAGCGGGATCCTGGACGATCAGCAACCTGGCACCGAGGATCCTGCGCGGCGACTTTGCGCCTGGGTTTTTTGTGAATCACTTCGTCAAGGACCTCCGGATTGCGATTGAAGAGGCCAGCGTCATGGGACTTCAACTTCCCGGACTGGAACTTGCCAGCGTCGCCTATGAGCGACTGGCGGAACTGGGGTACGGCGATCGTGGGACGCACGCCCTCGCGCTTCTGTCGGAGTGACGCTGGGACCTCGCGCCGGTACACAACAGCGGCCCCGCCCGAAGGCGAGGCCGCTGCACATCCACCGTCAGGAGACGGGTATCAGTTGGACGCAGTGTCTTCGGATTGATGCCCCATGAACGGGAACATCGCTCCACCGCCACCGGCGCTGATGTCGTCGGTGTTGTAGAGATACTGCGCATTCAGGGCACGGTCGATGAGCGAGCTCGCTTCCGCAAGATGCGCTCGCGAGTACGGATCGATGTCCGCACCCTTGCGCCGCATGGCGCTGTCGATGGTTCCCTTGAGTTCACGAAGTTGCATCCGACTGAGGTTCGACACCGGAGCGGTGTAGAAGCCACTGCCCGAGGGCATGCTGAGATCGATGAGGCGATTCAGGTGCTCTCGCTGTGCGTTGCGCCGAAGGCTGGTGATGTAGGGAGATCGCGCCGAGTAAGACCCCTGTGGGCCACCATCGAGTTCCGTCCAGACGGAATCACGAACGATGGTGAGGACCTCCGGGACGGTCAGCACGTCTTCGTCATCCAGCGCTCGGAACTCGTTGTCGTAGACACGATTCAGCGTCTGCGGATTCAAGACGCCGTTCATGGCCATGGCCTGAATGCCGGCAATCTTGTCATGGACGGGATAGGTCTCGTCCTCGAAGATGTACCGCTGGCCGCCATCATCCCACCACTTGTCGACTGTCATGCGACGGAGCAACTGCGGTGAGAGCCCGAACGCCTCATCCCGCATCGTGTTCTCAAGCACGATTTCAAGGGCGCGCCGCTGCATGTCTGCTTCGATGGGCGTGATCGGCTCGCGATCACCGTCATCACCCTTCTTGTCGCGATTGAGATAACTGCCACCAATCCAGTTCGACGCGATGTTGATGGCGCCCAACTGCTTGTAGAGCAGCATGTCATAGGCCTTTCGAGCCTCTGCCCAGCTCTCACCGTCCTCGACCATCTCTTCGAGAATCTGATCTCGAAGATGATGGGCAAGACCGATCTGGGACTGAGCGTAGTTGAGCGGGTTCTCACCATTGTCGAAGCGACGCGCACGGGGATCGGGACCCCACGTGTCTTCGTCGGTGGCGTAGATGAGTGCGGGCTCAGTGGCACGGGCCAATACCTTTTCAGGCTTCTTGGCGATGTAGCCGTACTCGATTGCCCACATGTCGTAAGGACCGATTGACATCTGCGTCCAATCGCCCTGGGCGTCACCAAGCTCATAGTTGATGTTGACCGGGAGATAATCCATCACACTGCCGGAGTGGGCATCGCCCTCGAAATCATCAGAGTTGATCTCGGCCAGCGTGTGAATCGTACTTCCCTTGAAGTTGTGTCGAAGGCCGAGTGTGTGCCCGACCTCGTGCATGACGACTTCCATCAGCAGTGGTCCGATGAATTCCTCGGGAACACCGTCCAGGTACTGCTGATCACGCTTGCTCACTTTCTGGCTGTCGTCATCATCAGTGTCCTCGTCGGCGTCTGCGAGGGTTTCTTCGCTATCTGCGTCATCATCAGCGTCCTCTTCGTCCTTGACGAGGTCATCTTCGTTGATGGGCTCATCATCAGAGGCTTCGCCGCTGTCGTCACTTCCGGACCGAGTGGCGGTCACAGTCATGGACATGGCACCTTGTGAGACGCCGCCGGTCATCTCACCGTCAGCAACGGTCAGGATCAGTGGGGCGTCTTCGCCATCGGTCTCGTCGGCGGCGTTGAGGGTCAATCGCTTGGCCCCCGGTTCCCAGGTGCCCGTCAGGTCGACTGAGCCGAACATGCCCATCTCGGCAGTGCCTTCCACGCTGTTGTCCTTGGAGAGCGACAACTCAAGCGTGAGGTCAACCGCATGAGAAGATCCGTCCGGTGCCGTGGTCTCCATGGCGCCGTACCAGACACCCGAGATGGGGTCGTTGGGATCAGCCCATGCCTTGCCAGGCTTGTTGAGATTCATAATGAGTTCCGGGCTCAATCGGAACATGGCCACTTCCATCGCCTTGCAGGCAGCGTGCCGGCAGTTGCCGTTCACCTGACTGACGCGGCCGATGAGACCGTCATACTGCTCGTCACCGATCAGATCGGTCTCGACGGTGGGTGATGCGAACCCGGGCAGGACGCCCGATGCGCGGAGCATGGACTCGCGCTGCAATTGCTGCCGAACATCATTACGCTCCGAGCGACTCGCAAGGAGGACGCGGGGGTGCCAGTCGGCACGCTCAGAGAGCCATGCCAGCGCTTCCGGACCCCAGCCCTCGAGGGCTGTCTCCGGAACAAGGTCCTTCCATGTCTTCGACCAGCCATTGATGAACCCCTCGTCCATCACAATGTCGGCGTCGAGAATCTCACCGGTCTTCGGGTGCACACGGCTGGGGCCGATGGCGAAGCCCATGTCGGCGTTGGTCCAGAGGAAGAAGTTGTAGCGGGCGTCCTCAGGATCCTTCTCCATGTGGGCGCCGGTGTCGGCGTCCTGCTGGTAGACCTCGATCGCGTTGACGATTCCAACGTTTTCGAAGGCCTTGTTCCACTCAAGGATGCCGTCCCGCACCCAGCGGCGATACCGCACGGGGGTGGTGTGCTCGACGTAGAACACGATGGGCTCCTTCGGGGGGCTCATCTTGAGTTTGGGATCCGCTTTTTGAATGTTCCAGCGGTTGATGTATCGAATCCAGGGATCTTCCTTCGAGGCATCACCGATGTCGCGGTGGGCCGTGGTGAAGTATCCGACACGCTCGTCTGCAACACGCGGCTTGTAGCCGGTGTTCTCCGGAATCTCAGCGATGGAATAGGCGAGGGTGCACAGCTGACCACCTCTGAGCGGCATCTGGAATGCCAATTCGACGTTCTTGGGGAAGGCCTTGGCCTTCTCAATGGTGGCGAGTCGGGTGTTGGCGCCCGCTGCACGAGACCCGAAGAACTTGCCTGCCTGCTTGACGAGCAGATCGGTCAGATCAATCACCGGACCGCCGCCTGGCCCCATGGTCCTGATGGGGACATCGAGAATGACGCGGTCGGTGAAGACCCGCTTGGTTCCAGCCCGGGACTGCTTGTCACCGGTCGATCGCACGGCGTAGTTTGGCTGAATCAGCGCCAACCGCTTGCCGAATCGCTTCCATTTGGCGTACATGTCGCCAGCCTGCACGCCCGCCTGGGGGATACCACCTGCGATCGTGTAAGCGAAGAAGACGTTTTGCTTGGAGAAGTTGCGGGGGAGTTCGGCCAATACGTCGCCGGTCTTGTCGTCAACGTACAGGGTGTACATCCCCGGCTTGCCATCTGCGGTCGAGACGACTTTCTTGTAGGAGTCCTTGACGACGGAGTCGAACTTCGGAAAGTCCGAACTACCTCGTCCATTGGTCGCGGCAATGCGGGGGTCGATCCCACTGTCAGCCGGCTCAATGGTCTCGGCCGCCAGCGTGGCCGCGGCAATCCCCAGGCCGCCGATAGCGGCCAGTATGAGTGGTGTACGCATGTTGTGTCTCCTGAACGCGTGGTGGATGTGTGACCCTCCCCAGATCAACGGTCGCAATCCTACCCCCTCCGAGGGCTGCGGACCGGCCATGGGCGAGCCTACCTTCAGAACAGGCCCGGGGCGGAGGATTCAGGCGTGAAGGATGACCTCGTGGTCAGGATCCCACCGCATGACCCGATCCTGTTGCCATGCATCGACCC
>CAYQJN010000077.1:0-10405 GCA_964417845.1 uncultured Isosphaeraceae bacterium | reverse complement strand
GCAACTCTTAGGGCGCAGCGGAGCTGCACATCAACGCGGACGGCCCTCCCCGCGTGCGTGTCCGAGGCGAATTGCGACCGCTGGACACCGCCCACGTCACCCATGACGAGTCCCATCAGATCGCCAAGGACATTCTTGACGACTATCAGTACGAGATCTTTGCCACGCACGGCCAGATGGACATCGCGTATGAGTACGACGATGCCCATCGTTTTCGGGTCAACATCTTCATGAGTCGCGGCAAGGTCTCCTATGCCTGCCGCCTCATCACGTCGGACATCAAGCGATTCGAAGATCTCCACGTCCCGGACCTGCTCGGTGATGTAGCACTCGCAGCGAATGGCCTCATTCTCTTTGCCGGTGTCACGGGCAGCGGCAAGAGCACCTCGATCGCCGCCATGCTCCAACACGTCAATGAGCGCCGGCGATGCCACATCGTCACCATTGAAGATCCGATTGAATACATCTTCACCGAGGCGAAGGCCACCATCAATCAGCGGGAAGTCGGCATCGACTGCCTCAGCTTCAACGAGGCGCTTCGTGCGCTGGTTCGAGAAGACCCCGATGTGGTTCTGGTCGGCGAAATGCGTGACAAAGAGACGTTCGAAGCCGCTATTCGAGCGGCGGAAACCGGCCACGTGGTGTTCGGAACCATCCACGCCTCGTCTGCATGGCAGACATTCGGCCGCATCTACGACCTCTTTGACGAGGGGGAGGTCCCGCAGATTCGTAAACTGCTCGCGTTCAACATGCGGGCGATCATCTATCAGAAGTTGCTCAAGACGCTCCACCCCGACACCACGCCACGTATTCCGGCGTTGGAAATCCTCCTCGGCACGCCCGCCGTGCAGAAGTACATTCTGGAGGGCCGCGAAGGTGAACTCCTGGAGATCATCAAGCAGAGCCACGAGGAAGGCATGGTCGATTTCACTTCAGCCCTCGTCCAACTCGTAGAGGACGAGTGGATCCATCACCGCGTGGCCATGGACGCCACACCCAAGCCAGAAGAGCTCAAGATGCGCCTCAAGGGCATCTCCTGACCCCATGACGACTCTTACCGTGATGCTCGCCGACAGTGGCATGCTCCTGCTCAGCCCCTGGAAGCCCATACTCATCTGGGCCACGTTTGTGGCCTGGGCTTGGCTTGTCGGCACCAAGATCGATCCGGACGCCAGACACCTCCGTCTCGAACCGACCAGATGGAACATTCTCAACCTTTGTTTCGCCTTCATCGGGCTTGGCGTGATGCTCTTTGCAGGCATCTTCTACATCGCCTGGCCCGCCGGCATGCTGGTCATGCTCGCGCCGATTCTGGTGTACTGGCGAGTCCGCAACAAGGAGGTTCCTGAGGATCGTCGATATCGGCTCTTCGCAGGCAACCGGGGAGACGCGGGTCCCGGAAAGAAGCGCCGCAGTCGTCGCAAGCAGACGCTTGAGCTGGTATTCGCCGGGCCGAGCGGAGAGTTTGAGATTCCGGAGTCTGACGATCCTCGCTTCGACTCCTGCGCCAATCTCGAGACGCTCATCAAGGCAGCGCTCCAGCCGGGGGGATCGCGGCTGGACCTCGCGCTGGGTGGCGGCGGCCTCGCTGCAGCTGTCACGGTGCATACGGTGCGGTCCAAACTCGACCCGATGTCGCCGGAAGACGGGGCTCACATGGTCAATCTCATCAAGGAGATCTCAGGCCTGGACCTGCAGGAGACACGCAAGACACAAGTCGGCCAGATGCAGGTCACCGCGCCCGGCAGTCGCCACACGTTGACGGTCACCGCAACTGGAACGTCAAAGGGCCAGTTCATCCGGATCGATGTTGACGAGGCCGAACGCATCATCATGCCGATCGACGCACTCGGGTTCATCCCCGACCAGCGTGCGGTGCTTCAGGCCTTGGTCAGTCCAGAGAATCGCCACGGCATCGTGCTGCTGACCAGCCCACAGGGACAGGGGCTCACCACGACCGGACTCTCCATCCTCGGTCAGCACGACGCCTACACCAGCAACATCAAGGTGGTGGAGCGACGAACGATCAAGGCCATCGAAGGCATTGACCATGTCGTGTGGGACCCCTCCAATCCGGACCTCGATTACGCCACAACGCTCCAGTCCATCCTGCGGCGTGACCCCGACATTGTTCTGGCTGAAGCGGTGGATTCGGAGACCGCGCAAGTCGCAGCCCGAGCGGGCCGCGAAGGGGCCATGCAGTATCTCGCGTTCAATGGTGAGAGCGTCGCCGGTGCCATCCGCGACTGGTGCCGGCTCGTCGGTGATGTCGAGTTGGCAACCAAGCCCCTCCGCGCGGTCGTCAGTCAACGACTTGTCCGAGTCCTCTGCCCTGACTGCAAGCAATCCTTCACTCGAGCGGAGCCCAAGAAGTTCGGGCTGCCTGAGGGCACCACGCTGCACCGGGCCAGCGGCGAAGTCCAGGTGCGCAATCGAGTCGAGCCCTGTGCCACTTGCGCTGGTTCGGGATACACCGGCGTTACCGCCATCTATGAAGTGCTTGAGGTTGACGACGAAATCCGTCGAATCCTGGCGACTGGTGATTTGAAGGCCGCCATGCTGCAGGCACGGCGCAATCGCATGCTGCTGCTGCAGGAAGTGGGCCTGCAACGAGCTGTGGCGGGCATTACCACGATCGAAGAAGTGACTCGGGTACTCGGCGGAGGCCAGAAGCCCAAGACCAAAGCCAAGGCCGCGAACTGACCAAAGCGAGACTCTGGATGCTGCTGAACATCGCCGTCATTGCCATCATCGCCCTGATCGCCTACTGGTGGTCCAATCAGGGCTTTCTCAGCGGCCTGCTGCACCTGGTGTGCGTGGTGTGCGCGGCCGCATTTGCCATGGCGATCTGGGAGGTGGTGTACCTCAGCATCATCGGAACCTCGTGGTGGAGCGGGCTGGTGCCTGGCGTGATGCTCCTGCTGGCGTTTGCCGTCACGCTGGCCATCATGCGCGGCGCTGCCGACAAACTCGCATTCGGCAATACGCAGATTCCTGCCGTGGCCGATCGCATCGGAGGAGGCATCGCGGGTGCACTTGCCGGCGTAGTGACGATGGGAATGCTGCTGATCGGAACCGGGTTCATCGATCGGCCGCACGAGACGCTTGGCCACACTGGCTGGAGCCGCGGTCCGGACGGCATGGTGCCCGCTGTTGACAGTGATGACGCCTCCGCATTCGATCTCTGGGTCCCTGCAGACCTCATCACCACCCGCCTGCTGGAGATCGCCTCGCTGGGCGCGCTTCGTCCCGACTTCTCAGGACAGCCGCTGGCCAAGGCCAATCCACACCTCAACAGGCAGGCCGCGCTCCTGCGAGATCGCAAGCGGTCCAAGCTGCAACGGTTTTCGCAGATGTTCCAGCCACCAGGCACGATTGAGGTCACGCAGCCTCTCCGCATCTCTGAGGTGCCCACCAAGGACGGCTCCTATGACTATCTCATGGTGCCCATCCGCATTGAGAAGACCGGACTCGACTTCAAGCGCGGCCTGGCCATCGCTCAGGGCCACATCCGCCTGGTCGGAGACACCGACGGCGACCTGACCGTCCTGCACCCGGACTACTGGGGCCAGAACACCATGCAGGACGACCCCGCCGACGAAGATGGCAAGGGGGCCAAGATACCCAGGCCCGCATTCTTCAAGTTTGATGCGGCCGAGAAGTACATCTATGACATTGGCAAGAAGGAGGCCGATGCACGCCTTGTCTTCGAAATCCCACCGGGGTTTGATCCCGATTTCCTCCAGGTCCGCGGAACGCGATTCGATCTTGAGGAAGTCCGAGATGCCGAGGACTTTGCAGAGTTTGCCGACCGATCATTCGCAGCAGCAACGTACGAGCGGGCACAGGACTGGGGCGGAGAGATTCCGAAGGAGTCAATCGACATGCGAGGAGGGCTCCCCCGCGGCGCTCGCCCTGCCCGAGGCGATTTTCGTGGCCAGATCGAGTTTGATGACCACCTGAGCCGCATCACCATGGCCAAGAATGCAGTGGTCTCGAATCAGGCTCGGGCCAAGGGTGGCAGTTCACTGATGGCCAAGGGCTACGCCCTGCTCGGCGTTGTCAGTGAGGGCGACAAGCCGGTCATCGACCAGACGCGTGGAATCGTCAAGATCGCCGTTGGTCCCTCGACCAATGCCAACATCCTGGGCGCCGCACGGCAGAACGGCGGAGATGGCACCATCACCCTCTTCACGGCGGACGGCAGCGAATACGAGCCCATGGGGTTCGAACTGAAGAACGACAACACCACGACGATCACGTTCAATACGCCCATCACCCGCTGGAGCGAGGTGCGAAAGCGACCGCGATTCGGTAGCCGGGACACCTTCAACCTCATCTTCATCATGCCGGTTGGCGCTTCGCTTGACCGACTCATGCTGGACGACGTTCGTATCGGATTCTTCGAGAACATCACCGTGGAGCCTCCGAGCCGCCGGTGATGGCCCCAAGCGGGACCGATGTCATCCGACGGCGGCTGCTTCCGGTGACTCGAGCAGCCGTTCCACCCAGTGAATATCGAAGTCGTGCTCAATGAACGCTCGCTGGCCTATCAATCGCGCGTGCAGGGGCAGCGTCGTCTTGATGGGCCCAACCTTGAACTCACTGATGGCCGACTTCATTCGGGCAATCGCCTCGGCACGGCTCCGACCATGCACAATCAACTTGCCGATCATTGAGTCATAGTTCGGGGGGATGCGGTAACCGGGGCGAACGTGCGTGTCGACACGAATGCCCATACCCCCGGGGATCTCGAACGACTCCACCAGACCAGGCTGCGGCATGAATCCACGGTCCGGATCCTCGGCGTTCACACGGCACTCAATGGCATGCCCATTGAGCGACACGTCGGCCTGGGACACCGAGAGCCGCTCCCCGGCCGCAACCCGGATCGACTCCTTCACGATGTCGACCCCGGTGATGAGCTCCGTTACTGGATGTTCCACCTGCACTCGCGTGTTTACTTCCAGCATGTAGAAGTTCTGTGCGCGGTCCATCAGGAATTCAACCGTCGCAGCGCCGCTGTATCGCGCATTGCGAATCAAAGCCGCAGCCGACTCGCAGACGCGATCCCGGATCGCGGAGTCGACGCCCGGCGCCGGCCCCTCTTCAATCAGCTTCTGGTGTCGTCGCTGCGAGGTGCAGTCTCGGTTGTACAGGTGCACGGCATTCCCATGCTTGTCTCCGAGGCACTGCACTTCCACGTGGCGAGCCTGTTCGAGAAACTTCTCAACGTACACGGCCCCATTTCCGAACGCAGCGGCAGCCTCCTGGCTGGCCGCGCGGATGCCCTCGACCAGTTCTTCATCGGTACGCGCGATTCGCATTCCTCGACCACCACCGCCCGCCGACGCTTTGACGATCACCGGAAACTCGATCGACCTCGCGATTTCGATCGCTTCATCCGGATCTTCGATGGCGTCATCGCTTCCCGGAAAGATGGGCGTTCCGGCCTCCCTCGCCATACGCTTGCAGGAGATTTTGTCACCGAGCAGCCCCATGGCTTCCGGACTCGGGCCGATGAATTCGATGTTGCAGTCGCGGCAGACCTCTGCAAACTGGGCGTTCTCCGCGAGAAACCCGTACCCCGGATGAATCGCATCGGCGTGGGTTGTCTCGGCAGCGGAAATGATCCGGTCTGTTCGAAGGTATGACTCGGTGGACGGCCCGGGACCGATGCACACCGCGTGATCCGCCTGTTCGAGCCAGGGACCACCCTTGTCCGCCTGTGAATACACGCACACCGTCTCGCACCCGAGTTCGCGCGCCGCACGAATGATCCGCAGCGCAATCTCACCACGATTGGCAATCAGGATTCGTTCAAACATGGGTTGCCTCAGGCTGGGCGGACCAGCATCAGTTCTTGTCCGAATTCAATGGCGTCACCATTCTTGACAAGCACCTTCTCGACGGTGCCGCCAATCTCGGACTTGATCTCATTGAAGATCTTCATGGCCTCGATGAGGCACACCACATCACCCTCCGCCACACTGCCGCCAGCGGTCACGAAGGCGGTCGAATCCGGCGACGAGGCCGCATAGAAGGTGCCGACCATCGGGCTCTCAATGGCCACCAGTCCGGCACGGTCATCTGTGGCCGTCGAAGTCGCAGCTGGGGGGACCTCGGCCGACGTCGGCGGCGCTGCCGATGGCGCGGGTGCCGGCGCCGCAACCGCAATTGGTGCCGCTGGAGCAGCGACCTGCGGCGCCGACCAGTGATTCGGCCGATGGAGCGTCACCTGCTCCTCGCTGTCGCGCAGATCCATCTCAGTGAGATCATTCTGCACCATCAGTTTGACCAGTTCCTTGAGCTTGCGAATGTCAATCATCGCCTCAACCTCTCTCGGGAACCGGGCGAATAGCCCAGTCCAAACTTCGCTCCAGTGCCGCTGAAAGGACACGTGGTCCTTCCGCCGTCACAAGAATGTCATCTTCGATTCGAATTCCGCCGATTCCCGGAAGGTAGATGCCCGGCTCGATCGTGACCACCATCCCGGCATCAAGCGTCGCTGTGGCACCTTCACGTCCCATGAACGGACGCTCGTGCACATCACGGCCCAGACCGTGCCCCACACCGTGCGCAAACTGTTCACCCCACCCTGCCGCCGCAATCACTTCTCGAGCCGCGCCGTCAACCTCGCTGCACCGTGTCCCGACGACGCAGGCATCAATCGCTGCTCGCGCCGCCTCCGCTACAACGGTGTACATGCGCTTCCACTCGGGATCGGGTGTCCCGAGATACAACGTCCTGGTCAGGTCACTGCACAGGCCATCGACCCTGGCCCCCCAATCGACCAGCAGTCCGCCAGGCCCGATTGGATGGTTTCCGGGAACGTGATGAATCACACTGGCGTTGGCTCCACTGCCGACGATCGGTTCGAATGCCTCCCGCTCAGCGCCACGCCGCCTCATCTCGTAGATCAGACGCGCCGCCGCGGCCCCTTCCGTCATGCCCAGACACAGGCTTGAGAGCATTTCCTCGAGCGCTTCGGATTGAATCCCGATCGCCCGGACGATGGCGTCGATTTCCTCAGCGGACTTCCGCATGCGAAGTTCAGCCAGCATGCCTTCGACCGGGATCAGGGTCACACCCTCGAGGGCCGACTCGAGCGCTCGCGCCGCTTCCATCGTGGTACTGCCTGCCTGCACCCCCATGGCCGTGAGTCCGGCATCGGCGAGCGTCTGCGCCATCGCTGCTGGCTGGGCCGATCGATTGCCGATCGACACCTCCATCAAACCGGAGGCGCCCCAGGGGGCGAGGTATTCCTCGTATCGCCGGTCCGAGAGAAGGATCGCTCGATCGATCGTGAGCAGCAATCGCGTGTCGTGCCCAAAGCAGTCTGCGAGGTATCGCACGTCCTCGTCGTTGGAGACAAGCATCGCCTCCACACCGCGGGCCTCCATCCCAACCCTCGTGGCGGCGAGGCGGGCGGTGATGGCCTCAACCTGCGATTCGCACAATGTCATCTCGCTGATGGCGGTCATGGGGCGGGAGTATAGCGATCGGACGCGAATGCGCTCCGTCCTGCGCCGATTCTCAGCGATCCCGCCGCGGTCCCCTTCGATCCGCCTTCACCACCACGGCCTCCCCCGCCGAACAGAACATCGACCCGACGGGTCGCATAGGTCGCTGTCTGACAGGCGCTTAGAGTGACGATGGCGGCCAGCCGCCACGTAAACCCCTGCGGAACAATGGGATACGCTACCCGTCGGGTCGATGCTTGTTCTCAAGGCCCCGGGGCCGCCCCAGCACCGTCTGGGCGATGACAGCCGCTCGCCAGCGTGAGTGACTCCTGCGCCGCTTCACTGGCTCGGTGCGGCTCGTTGATGGCGGCGGTGCGGCTTCGACTGCTGGCGTGGGCTCAGACGGATTCGGACGAGCACTGACCTGCGGTCTGCGCCGCTTCAACCCTGTTTTGATGGCCGTTGGCCCTTCGCCACCTTGGCGAGGCACACCTGTCGAAGCGGTCCCGGTCGAGCGGCTGCTGGCGTCCTTCCCCGCCGACGTGGCCAGCCCCTTCTTCTTCCTGGCTGCGCCGACGGCACTTCCGATGATGGAGGCCAGGACACCTGCGAAGATAATGATGTCGCCCAGATCCATGCATTCGATGGTACGTCAGCGCGGCGATTCGGGCGCCGCATCCGCTGCGGACGGCACGAGCCACTGACTCCCATCTCGGCGAGATGCCCACTCAAACGGCGTACCGAAGACCTCCGCCAGCCGCGAGGGTTCGAGCACATCGCCCGCCGGTCCAGCCGCCCGAAGGTCACCTGCCTCAATGAGCCACGCGGCATCTGCCTGCGCCGCTGCGATCGAAAGGTCATGGACCGCCACCACGACCGTGCCGCCGCGTGACACATGCCGCTTGAGCAGCGCCCAGATTCTGGAAGCCCACTGATGGTCCAATGGTGCGGTTGGCTCATCCAGAATGAGCACGGCAGATTCCGATGCCTGCGCCAGGACGCGAGCGAGATGCGCCCGCTGCGCCTGCCCTACTGACAACGTCGAGATCGGTCGATCCGACACATCGCTGAGGCCCAGATCTTCCATCGCAGCCTCGCACCGCGCTGGATCGCCGCCGGTTCGAAGTTGGCCCAGTGACACCAGTCGGCCGACACTGATCGGGGCCGAGGTCGAAGGTCGCTGGGGAAGCGCGACCACGCTGGAGGCCCGGTCCGCCATGGACATGGATTTGATCTCGCAGCGGCCACACCGAATCGTGCCGCCAATGGGTTCAAGCGTGCCTGCCAGCATGCCCAGGAGGGTGGATTTGCCGCTGGAATTCGGGCCTACCACCACGGTCACCGCCCCACAGTCGGCAGATGCAGACAACGGGCCCACCGTGAAGGCCCCCCTGCTGATGTGCGCACGGTCACACGTGAGCATGACGGCCCCCGTGCCACGCACCATCCATCCGACACCTGAGCAGCCACAAAAAGTAGGGGCCGCCCAGCAGCGTGGTCACGACGCCTACTGGAAGTCGCCCCGCCCCGAGGTCGATCATTTGACGGGCCGCATCCGCGCCGCACACCAGCACTGCGCCGCAGAGCGATGCGGCCGGCACCAGTTGGCGGTGCGAAGCGCCGACCAGCATGCGGGCCACGTGCGGCGCAACTAGACCGACAAAGCCGATCGGGCCGCAGAGCGCCACCGTCACTGCAGTAACGCCCGCTGCCAGCACCAGGGCCACCAGCCGAGTCTGACCGGGCTGCCCACCAATCGTGCTGGCTGTTTCATGGTCGAGCAAGAGCGCGTCGAGGCGGCCATGCCACATCGTCATCCAGATGAGGGCCCCTGCCAGCAGAACGGCCAGCCCGGACACCGCGCCAGTGGGCACCAGTTCAGGGATCGTGCCGAGTGACCAGGCCAGGAACTGGCCGCGGACACCGTCGGGCACCATTCCCTGCAGCAGAACCATGCCGGCGCCGCACATCGTGGCCACGATGACGCCCGCGAGAATGGTGGAGACCGGATCGGGCCACCGCCCCCCACGGCCCAGTGCCAGCACGATGAAGACGGCGACCACAGCGCCAGCCGAAGCTGAGAGTCCCCACGGAACACCAGCGATCCCACCTACATGCGCGAGCGTGAGCGACACCATCACACCGAGCCCGGCGCCACTACTGATTCCCAGCACCGAGGGGGCCGCCAGCGGATTGCGAAGCGCCGCCTGTAAAAGAGCGCCAGCCAACCCGAGCGCTGCGCCGACAAGCACCGCCGTCGCAGCCGCCGTCAATCGAAAAGACGCCCACTCGGGCTCTGGCAACGCCAGCGACAGACCACCGCCATGCGGATCGCGGTCGATCAGGAGGCGCCACCACACCACCACCAGGACCAGCACTCCCATCCCGATCCAGACTGCAGGCCTGGGCCGATCAGTCACGACTCAACTTCCACAAGTTGCGTCTTGATGAGTCGCTCATACAACGGGCACCGACGCAGTAGCGCATCGTGCGGTCCGACATCGACGATTCGGCCGCTATCCATCACCACGATCCGGTCACAATCCAACACGGTCGCCAAGCGGTGCGCGATCACCAGCACCGTGCAGTCAGTGACCTCCCGAACTGCGGCGGCAATGGCGGCCTCCGACTCACTGTCAACCTGACTCGTCGCTTCGTCGAGAATCAGAATCGACGGCTTCCGGAGCAGCGCCCGTGCGATGGCGATGCGTTGTCGCTGCCCACCGGAGAGGGACGCCCCGTGCTCGGAGACCATTGCGTCATAGCCCCCGGGCATGTCTCGAATGAAGGCGTCAGCATGGCTGGCCCTGGAGGCGGCCTCGATCTCCTCACGCGAGGCATTCGGAGCGCCGATCGAGTTGTTCTCGTAAATCGTGCCATGCACTATTAACGACTCCTGCGTCACGACACCGACCTGCTGACGAAGGTCTGCCAGGCGCACA
>CAYQJN010000076.1:0-10414 GCA_964417845.1 uncultured Isosphaeraceae bacterium | reverse complement strand
GCACGACGCTGGCCAGGCCCGGCGGCGCTGCCAAAACGCTGGTTGGTGGGTGTCCGGGGACTCGCGGGGACTCGCGCGGGGATTCGCGTGGTTGGTGGGTGTCCGAGATTGGTGCGAGATTGGTGGTGGGTGTCCGCGATTGGTGCGCGCGATTGGTGGCGATTGGTGCGAGATTGGTGCGTGATAGGTTGGTGCGACGTTGGTGGGAGACGCGACGACCGCTCCGCGGGGCCCCCAGGGTCCTCTAACACCCGCCCCAGCCATCGAGCAATGTGAGGAGATCTCCGACGCTCACTGGCCCACCACTGTCATCCAGATCATAGGCTGGCGCAATCACTCCCCAGAGACCCAGCAGCAGCGAGAGATCCGCGACCCCGACGGTCCCGTCACCCGTGAGGTCGCCGACGCAGACATCGAACGTGATCGTCAGGGTTCCCGGACCGGTGTCTGCCGTATCCCATCCCGCGATACGAACGAAGTAGGTGTCCGACACAACGTCCATCTCAATCTCAGACCAGTAGCTCTGACACGATGGTCCGCCCACCGCGTCACCGTTGCAGGCGAGTTGTGAAAGTGCATTGCACGCGCCGTCATACAGCACAAGGCTGGTATCAAATGACGCAGAGTCGCATGTGGAGATCGTCGCATGGCCGCTTCGAGATGAAGTCCATCTGAACCAGATGTCGTATCCATTCCAGTCCCAGTCATCGCCGCAATCCGCGCCCTCTGGATCCGCCACACCACTGTTCGTAGCATTTGTTGAGTTGAACGCAGTCTCACCGACGCCCGCTGGAATCGCCTCCATGCAGATGTCACCAACGGCCACGCCATCCGGTGTCAAGTCGATGTTCAGGGTGCCGACACCCACATCGCCCGCTCCATAGCCCGCTACCCGAATCAGCAGTTCCTCCCCCGCCTGTACAGCCAGTTCCATTCGGGAGTAATACTGCTGGCAGCCGAGGTCTCCGCTACCGTCGCCATTGCAGGATTGCTGCGACAAACCATTGCAACCGCCTGTGTAAACCGCCATGGAAGTATCGAATGACGCGCTATCGCATGTGGTGATCACGGCTTCTCCGGAATCAGTTGGGGTCCAACTGAACCAGAGGTCGTCCCCGCCCCATCCCCATCCGCTGCCACAGAGCGTGTCATCGGGCGGATCCACGCCACTGTCACTAGCCGAAATGGATGAGAACGCAGTCGCGCCCTCACTCACGACAATCGCGTCGGCGCAGGTGTCACCGCTGAGATCGCCTCCGCCACCTCCGCAGACATCGCAGGTGGAGTCCTCCCCCTGAAACGTCCCGCCTGCCGCCGCGCAGTTGATCTGAGATCGGATATCGCACTCGTCACCTCTGCAACACGCACCATAGATCTCGTTCGTATCGAGACATCCGGAAATTGAGTCGCGGTAACTGGTGATGGAGTCGATCGACGCCTGCGTGAAGGTGGCGGTGCAATTAGACAAAGAAGCGTGCATCGTGTTGTCAGGGCAGGAGCAGTGCCTGGCACCCCAGTTATGTCCCAATTCGTGACTGCTCAGATCAACCGCGCACGCAAGTGTTCCACAACAGTCCGACTCGACGACGCCGTACTCACTGGAGGAACAGACCGCGCTGACGTACGCCAGGCCAATGGTCGAGCCGGCAAAGGACTCTCCACTGAAAAGATGCACGACATCGCGGGCAATCTCGGGATGGGTTCCGTCCCATTCGTCCCAAACCTGATTCAGTCGCTCGTAGATGTCATTTGTGGAATACGGATCGTCACCGGTCCTGACCATGATGGTTGAAATGGAATGCGTGATGTTGCACTGGGTCTCGTACTGAAGATTGACTCCATTCATCACGGTGTTGATTCGGCTCTCGACCGCTGCAACACTGCCGTACGCCTCGTAGAACTCGAAGTCCGCGTCCGCGACGAACTCCGCCGTGTACATCACCTCGCCTGATCTCGGCGGAGGAAGTGGCCAACCGTCGTCATCCGACGCACCCTCGGCAAGTGACGGCGCTTCCGTTCCGCACATGCCTTTGGGGCGGTCGGCGTCTTCGCCCCGAAAGACTGCATGATCGCCCGGGCCGGCACCCCCAGTTCGCCCCTCCAGGGGTTCGATCCACCACTGGGTTCCATCCATCGCCAGCACCAGCCCGGTCACACGATCCCCCTGCTCACTGAAGGCGATGTGCAGGTCGCCATCCGCCGACACCCCCCGCCAGGTCTTGATCGGGCTTGGCGCGTGTCGACGGTATCGTCCGCCCCCCAGATCCTCCAGAACCTGATATCCGGGGCGCCGGTTCGACCACCGACTGCACTCGAACGTCGCCGGGCGGTCGTCCAACTGCAGAGAGAGACGGGCATCCCCGGAGACCATGTGATCCAGACTGATGGACTGCACCACACAGGCGCGAACACCCAGATCCGCCGACGCAATGGTCGCGTCCGGCGCTCCGCACATCATCAGTACCAAAACGGTTTCGTGCATCGGCCCGGCCTCCGTGACTGACCGCCAGTCTACGCTGGCCCACCCTCAATCGTGGGGGGAACCGGGCAGATCGATGAGAGTTCCTCCGGCGACAAATGCACCGCCCGAATAAATGCGGGCGCCCCCTCAATCCAATGCCCATACGTGATGGCCACCACAGTGCCGTCAGGGAGCACTTCGAGCGCTGGATAGGCACAATCCCAGCGGTGGAAGTTGTCGCTGAGACGCACGACGAATTGCCCTTCGCCCCCTTCCTCAAGATCACGCCATGTGCCGATCCATGCGACCCAGTCGCCCCGCCAGGGACTCTCGCTGTGAGTATCCCGGAATGAGACCATGAGGCGACCATCGGGCAGATACACCGCCTGATGGCGATCTCCAGTCAACGCATCGGACACCGGCGCTGGCGAACTCCACGTCTTGCCATGGTCATCACTGAAGCACACATGACTGTTCTTCCGACGGCTGTTCTCACGAAGCAGCATCGCCCATCGAATTCCATCCGGGCGACGCACCAAGCCGGGCTCGCAGAGGTGCACCTCGGGATCGGTGGCCACCACCCGAGGTTGGCCCCATGTCACGCCACCGTCAGACGTGTCAATTCCGTAGACCTCGAAACCGGATGTCCCACGACCTCCCGCGCGAAGATATCGCCCGTCATCGTGAAAGAAGGCGGTGTAGGCACCAGGGGGTCCAGCAGGCATGACATCCGCCACCGCCACAATGCCGCCATAGTCTCCGATGGACTCAAGGGGTGACCATGTGTCGCCACCGTCCTCGCTGATTGATGTACGAATCGGATACAGACCACTGAACAGAATGAGCCGCGCGACCCCCTTGTCGTCGGTCATCTCATACACATGCGGAGTCTCCTTCGACGTCGCCCATGACTCCGGCACCGGAAGCCGTTCGCTCCAGGTCCGACCGCCATCCTCACTCTTCTTCATCACCAATGCGCCGCGACCGTGCCCTTTGGGATAGATGCACAACAGCGTTGCCCCGTCCTCGGAGAGGTGACTGGTGGGATGGCCCAGGTACTGACCGGCTTCTCGATCTACCGTCGTCTGAAGGTCGCTCCGCTGCGCCAGGTCAACTGGCGTGGGTGCAAGGATCAACACCAGGATGGACTCAATCATGACGCAATCGTACCGCGATCAACGACACCGCTCATATCGATACCATCGATGATCACAGTGCCGTTCGACGAAGCCACAGGAGCCCCTGCATGCGATCCAACATTTCATTTGTCACGCTGGGTGTTGCCGATTTGCCGGCATCAAGCGCGTTCTATGAGCGCCTTGGGCTCGTCCGGCACGCCAGAAGCAATGAACACATCACCTTCTTTGACATGTCCGGGCAGATCCTCGGCCTCTTCAACGCCCAGGCGCTCGCCGACGATGCAGGGCTGCATCCAGCCAGTGGTGGATTCGGCGGGATCGCGCTGGCGCACAACGTCGATCGACCGGAGGATGTCCAACCACTCATCGACGCCGCCGTCGCCGCAGGCGGCACTGAACTCCGACCCGCTTCCGCGCCGCCGTGGGGTGGTATTCGCGGCTACTTCGCCGACCCGGACGGCCACGCCTGGGAAGTCGCCTGGAATCCAGGAATCACGGTGGACGACAACGGTCGCGTCTCATTCTGAACCGGTAGGGTGTGCTCACCATGGCCGCCACCTACCTCTTCTACGATTACGAAACTGACGGGGCGGATCCCGTCCACAGCCGCCCCTACCAATTCGCGTGCATCCGCACAGATGAACAGCTCAATCCGGTGCCTGGCCCCGAAGGTGAGGGAGTCGTGCTGTGGTGCCGCCCGCCAGAAGACCGCCTTCCGGCACCGGAGGCGGTGCTCATCACAGGCATCACACCGCAGCATGCCGCCGTCGAAGGGCGCACCGAAGCGGACTTCTTCGGTGCCATTCACCAGCAGTTCAACGTGCCAGGAACCATCTCCCTTGGCTGGAACAGCCTCAGATTCGACGACACCGTGTCCCGATTCGGATTCTGGCGCACGTTTCTGGACCCATACTCCCACGGCTGGGCGGCTGGATGTCGGTGTTGGGACCTGATTGACCTGGCGCGGGCTTGCTACGCGTTCAGACCCGACGGGATCGTCTGGCCCGCATACGCCGACGACGAATGGTCTGAGAACCGGCTGCCCGTGGCTCCGGAGGATGGTTCCCCTTCGTTCAAACTCGACATGATCGCGCCAGCCAACGGCATCGAACACAGCGGCGCGCACGATGCGCTCGCCGATGTTCGAGCGTCCATCGAGTTCGCACGGCTCATCAAGTCTCTCCAACCCAAGTTGTGGGAGAAGGCAAATGCCACGCTCACGCGAGAAACGGCAGAGAAGTTGCTCAAATCAGGAAGACCGCTGCTTCACGCCTCCGCACGGATTCCCAACGAACACGGCTGCGGATCCATCATGCACGTAGTGGCCCGATCGCACCAGAATCCCAAGGAGTACATCGCATGGGATCTCAGGCACGATCCAACACCGCTGCTTGATGCGGACGTCGACACCATCCGAAAGCGGGCGTTCTCGTCCAATGACCAGCTTCAGGCGGAGGGCCTGAGCCGATTCAGACTCAAAGGCATCAAGAGCAATCGCGGGCCATTCCTGCTGGAAGCAACCAAACCCTTGATGGCGTCGATTGACACTCATCGCATTCAACTTGATCTCGACGCGTGCAGAACCAACTTTCAGGTGCTGGCGTCCGCTCCGGAAGATCTCCGAGATCGTGTGGCCAAGGCCTGGTCAGGTCGGGTCTTCGATGCGGCGACCGACGCAGACGACATGCTGTACGACGGATTCGTCGAAACGGCTGATCGCAAGGCGTGCGATGCCGTTGCTCAGGCATCGCCCTCGGCACTCACCTCGATGAGCCGATCCTTCAAGGACCACCGACTCCCTCCGCTTCTACTGCACTACCGAGCTCGCAACGCCCCGGATTCGCTCGATGACAAGGAACGAGCGATCTGGAAGGAACGGTGCGCGGAGCGATTGCTGCACCCACCCGGCAAACGACCCCACTGGGAAGACCCAGACGCACCCGACCCACGAGCCTGGCCTCACTGGCTCACGCATATACAGGCGCTGCACCAGAGCGAGATACGCACGGAGCAGGAGCGACAGCATCTTGAGGCCACAATGGATTGGGGCCGAAGCGTCGTCGCCAGCGCTGGACTCGACGTATCCACACCTACCGGTTCATCATGAACGTGGCGAGATGCGCAAATCGGGCATCCAGGAAGGAACGCAGCGCCCCTTCGACGCCACGATTATCCAGCGCGCGGGTCATACAGACCATCCATGCGTCCCGAGCATCCTGATCGATGGCAAAGGGCGCGTGCCGCATACGCAGTCGCGGATGTCCGAAGCGCTCCATGTAGTGCTGCGGACCCCCGAGCCAGCCGCACAGGAACCAGAACAGTTTGTCCCGAGATCCGGCGAGATCGGCAGGGTGCATGACGCGAATCGCATTCGCCTCCGGGAGCGTGTCCATCTGGTCATAGAACGCATCGACCAGACCACGCACCGCCACTTCCCCGCCGATGGCGTCAAAGGGAGTTCGGTCGGAGTCGAACTGGCCGGAGATCCCGGCGCCAGGAGGGAACCCAGTCACGGCGAGGGCGTTTCGAGCCGCTTGATACGGATGTTTCTGAATGCAACCCGATCGCCGTGATCCTGAAGACCGATGTGCCCATCTCTTCTGGTGCCATACTTCGGCATGTGAACGAACTTGCTCCCGGCGACCCGACGCTTCCAATCCTCACTTCCCAGTACATAGTCAGCCGTCTTCACGCCGTTGAGCCAATACTGCACGTGTTCTCCGTTGACCCGAATGCGTGCACGATTCCACTGCCCCGCTGGACGTGACGCATCAACAGGTGGCGCATGTAGACCATAGTTGGCACCTGCGGACTGCAGCGCGGTGATGCCATCGCCGTGCCCAATGTTGTCGAGAATCTGCATCTCAGGCGCCGTCTCCCAGATCCAATTCCCATCCTCACCCCCATTGAAGAAGATCCCGCTGTTGCCGCCGGGCTCCACCATCCAATCGACATAGAAGTCGAAGTTGCCAAAGACCTCACGCGTGACAATGTCCCCGCCTGGACCAGTTCGCATGAGCATGCCGTCCTCAACAATCCACCCTTCCGGAACGGTGTCCTTCTTGAAGCCACGCCACGACTCGGACGCCTGCTGGCCATCAAACAGAAGCGTCCATCCAGATGCCTCCTGATCCTTCGTCAGGACATTGTGTGGCCCTTCAGGCTCAGGCCCGACGTCATGCTTTTCAGTGAACCTCGGCGCGACCTCCTTCACGCCGGGCATCACCTGCCGCTCGTCGGGCCAGGTCGATCGGAGCGATGCCGAGTCGAGCACGGAGAAAGACGCTGCGCCAGGCGGCCTCCATTCCAGTCGAAGCATGGCGGACACGCCGCGCTCAAAAAACTTGATCTGCATCGGCACATCGCCAATCTCAAGCGCGTCCATACCGGACTTGGACTCAGCTCCGTGCAGGCCGTCATTGTCGATCACGCGGTGCCCCCCGATCCACAATTGCGATCCATCATCGCTCGTGAGGCGGAACTCGTACTCGCCTGGCTTCTCAATGCGAAGTGTCGCGTCAATAAGCACCAGGAAGTCATCTTCGACCGGACCAAAGTCGCCACGCTCACCACTCAAGTCGATGCGATCAACGCGGAGCCACACATTGGGGTCCTGCCCCGGCACCAGCGGGGCCAACGCCGCCAACGGCCGATCGATCTGCCAGACGCGCATCACGGCCCCCTCCTGCGCAGCGCCCATCATTGCCACCATCGCCAGCGACATATCCATCAATGACTCCTTGTGTCCATGGCCGATCGCACACTGGGCGGCGCGGCTCGGTTGATCTGTTCGATTTCTCTGGCCAGATGCCACGCGCTCGCCCCATCCATTGAGACTCGCACCAATGGCGAGCGCGCTGCATCAACGAGCGTCAGAGACATCGCCTCCCCATCCCACATCCATGTGCCCTGCGGCACGTGAGTCAGTCTCGGTTCGACACTCGGCTGCGCACCAATGAACTCCATGAGGATCGGCCTGAAGCGTCCCGAGTCCCTGATCCCGGGCGTCTTCCTGATCTCGGCCGTCATCGCCATAGCCTGCAGGGCATTGAGCCGAGCGGACACCAGCCACGTCGCCGTGTCCGGATCGAGGACGGAGACTGCGATGCGGTCATCCCAGCCTGCGCTGGCTCCCTGCTGCGTCTGCACCGGACGTACCACGCTGAATCGCAGACCCGGCCCCGGTGCCACCCCGGTGACATAGGACGCATCAGGTCCACGATCGCCAGTGACCGCATGCCGTGACGGCGACGTACCGCATCCCGCCAGGAGCAGTGCAGCGGCCATCGACAGGACGCGGCGGCTCACTCCTTCGCTTCGCCCGCCCGCGCAAGCGCAGGGACCGCGGCACGCTGAGTCGGATCCAGGATCAGCTCCAATTGAACGAGCGTCCGTTGGTCAAGCTGTGTCCGACGATACTTCAATCGCTCCAGATCAATGGCCGACGACATGGACTTCTTCGTCGGCGGGAAGATCCGATCTGCCCCTTTCGATCTGCGATTGTCAACCATGTCACGACTCAGGGACCCCCAATCCGATCGCCATTCATCTGAGATGCCGTCGAACTGTTGCCGCTGAGATGCACTCAATTCAAGATCGCCGATCTGTGAGACTGCCTCACGCACATGATCACCGGCCTCGAAGATCCCCGGGAACACCATGCGATCGTAGATATCCTGAATCGACCAGCCGATTGACTCCGGGCTACTTGCGACGAATCGCCTCACCGTTTCCTGGTTGAGTTGGGCCAGTTCGCTCGCTGCCAGCGACACCTCTTCTCGACGCTGTTCCCACCGACGCTGCATCGCGGCTTGAATCTCCGGGTCGTAATCGTTGTCCCGACCCCAGAGTTTCTCCTCCAGTGCGGCCACCGCATCGATCCGCTCCGCCAACGCGTCTACCAGAGGGCCGACCTCAGCGTCATATTCGATCAGGAGATCGAGCACATTGCGGCGAGCTTCGGCATCGAGACCTGAGGGATCCACTGCCAGAATGAGCGATGAGAAGTCAACGGAAGCCTCCGGATTCTCTTCCAACTGCCAATCACCAGACGCCGTCATCGACCGCTCCCTCGATCGACTGATCGCCGCCCGCACGTGTTCGATGCGGGCACGATCGATCTCGTCCGGAAGCGCAGCCGAAAGATCAGCAAAGAGGGCCGTCTCGAGGTCGGTAATGCCTGCAACGAGCGATCGCTGAGCCGCTCGCCAGGCATTCTGGCGATCTTGCCAATTCCCCTGCTCCCAATCAAAAGACTGGTAGGCGGCCACCGCCTCACGTCCACGCTCCTCAATGAGCGCTGTGGCCGCCGCAGCATAATCCTGCTGAAGAATGCCCATCATGTCCAGCGTGGATGCCTCCGCGCCGAACCACCTGCCCATCTGCGCCACTTCTTCGGGAGAAAGCGGTGCAATCTCCATCTTCTGCGTGTAGTCGATCTCGTCGGTGGCAACTTCAGCACGGCCACCGCCACTCTTGCCGTCTTCCTCTTCCAGTGCCTCTTTGTACTCCCCTTGAAGACGCTTGAGAAGATCCGACGCCCTCGATTCGATCGACGCTCGCCGCGACTCAAGAGACGCCACACGGTCTTCTGCCACCATGGGCACATCCCCCTCAAGTTGCGCCATGGTGCGGTAGGCACGTTGCTCGTTGAGGACGCTGATGAAGGCCGTCTCCATGCCCGCCAATCCCTCATCGATCTGCACCACCATGTCTTCAATCTCACCCTGCGCAGGCGTCCCCTCAAGTCGATCTCTCAAGGCGCTGAGTTTGGTCCGCTGTCGCCCCAGTTCACCGATCGCCTCCCGGTATCCCTTTCGCAGGAATCGAATCCTGACTTCGGTCGCTACTTCGGGGGGAAGGACATCTATGAGCGACCGATAGGCTCGAGCGTTTTCCTTCGCAGCAGCCGCAGCAGCTTCCTGCATCGGCTTGCTGAGGACGTCAAAGAGGCCTTTGAGCTCCTCCTGCCGTTCTTCGTCGGCGAAGAACTCCATCATCCGGGGCATGTCCATGCTGCGCAGTCCAAGTCGATCGACTTCATCGAGCAGTTTCTCTGCCACGTCCCGCGCTGCCGACTCGAGCCGGCGAAGGATCGCTCGCATCCGATCGGCGTGTGATCCGAGCTCCTCGGCAACCAAGGTCCTGACCTGAGGGTCCACATCGACCCGCTGCATGATTCCGAACAGATCCGGTGATGCACCATCGTTGATCTCGCCCACGACGTTTCGATGCAGCATGCCCAACCGGTTGATGGCCCGGCGATTCCGCTCGTAGTCCAGCCGCACCAACTGCGAGTCGCTCAGCAGCGGCACGATCGAATCGAAGAACGCCTCATCGATCCGTTCGAATGACCGGATGGCCCGCAGCGAGTCAGAGATCAATCCATTGACCTCTTCTCTGGACGGGATTGAAATCTCGCCGCCCCACCAACGAAAGCGCATCGTCAGATCCATGCCGCGATCCATGACGGCTCGCACATCCTCTTCCTGCAATTCTTCGAATGCCCGGTTGTAGGTCTCGTACTGAGCCAGCAGCGCCAATTGCTGATCCTGAGACAGGTCAAGCGCGGAGGCCACCTCTCGAACGTCCTCCACGGTCATCGGCTGAACGAAAAACGGATACCCCTGTCCGCTGGACAGCGATGAGATCGCCAGCGTCACCACCACCGCCAACACCCCACACACGCGGTCCCACCGACTCCTCATCGTGCACGCTCCTTCCAAGCCCCCTCCGCCCAGTGTAGACGGTCGAGGGTGGCGAGACTGCGAACGCACGACGCCGACAAAGAAACAACCCCCCCTGAAACAAACAC
>CAYQJN010000075.1:0-10494 GCA_964417845.1 uncultured Isosphaeraceae bacterium | reverse complement strand
TTGTAGAGGTAGTCGCCGCTGTAGGTCAGATCGGTTGGGTCAGAGGCATCCACGATCCACGCATAGATCTTGCTGCCGGTGCCTGCTGAATTGCGCCAGACCACATCGGCGATTCCGTCTCCGGTGATGTCGGCGACCGCATCGACCGACCATGTCGCCAGGCCAGTTCCGGTATAGAGCCAGTCGCCCACGTAGGTCAATGGATCCGATATGGATCCGCCGTCGTACCGCAACTTCCATACATACATGCGGTTGCTTGGATCGCGCCAGAGGAGGTCGGCAATGCCGTCACCATCAAAGTCGCCGGTGCCCGCGATTTCCCAACTGTTCAGTTCGGTTGTGCCGTTGTAGAGGTAGTCGCCGCTGTAGGTCAGATCGGTTGGGTCAGAGGCATCCACGAGCCATGCATAGATCTTGCTGCCGGCGCCAGCAGAATTGCGCCACAGCACATCAGCGATGCCGTCTCCATTCATGTCATGCTTGCCGCCTCCGGTCTCCGCCGTCACATCAAACACAACCGCCGTGTCCCTGGTCGTGTCACCAGCATCGTTGTTCCACTGGATGTTGACCGAGCCACTGACGGTCTCGCCTTGGGCGACCGCGAACTGGCCGATGAGCACCCTGTTGCCTGTGTAGTTGCCGGCAAGCGTCTGGTCGTCGCTGGGCGTGCAGAAGTAGGCGCCGTCGTCTGAATCGCTCGTCCAGGTCGGCGTACCAGTGTTGAAGCCCTCGAAGTCGATACCTATGTCCTGGATCGCATTACCCGTATTGTTCGTCAACCCGATCGTGACGAACGAGTCGGAGGCTTGAGACGGGTAGGCCGCCATCAGGGCCTCGCTGATGCCAGAGCTGGTGTTGCAGAGGTCCGCTGCCTGAGCGCCGTCGCCGTCGAACTGCCAGAACCCGTCGTCGTCCGAGGTGGTGATGGACATCGGGTCGGTCGCGTCGCCGTACACGGCGATCAGGCGATCGGTGCCGTCGTCAAACTCGGCGTACAGCGACACAAGAACGAGCGTTCTGGCGTCGGATGCCTGCCAGCCATCCTGGGAAACAACCGCTCCGGAGCCGGAAAGGCCAACGAATCCAGCGTGGGCCGAGGTCGCGAGGAGCCCGAGCCCAGCTGATGCAATGAGCCCGCCTGAGAAAGAACGAGCGATGGAAATGCGTTCCATGAGATACCTCTACAAAAACTGTTTCATAAGGCCGGAGGGTGGCCCGAAGGCGATACGGACCCTGTACACAATACTGCAAGAAACCTGTTGGGGGCTGATTCGGCAAAGAATGGATCCGGCCCTGACTCCCCCCAGATAGGCGAAAACCGGCCCGTTGTGTGCACGATTCTGACTGATACCTGACCTCTTTCCGGGGCCCCTGACGTCGATCGCGTCAGAACTTGGGCCACAGGGCACGTACGGGCCCTCCATCAACTCGGTTCGCCCCTCAGCCCCACATGACCGAACACCGGTTTCCGGACCATGCACAGCCTCTACATCGCCCCGCGACCGGTCACGACCACCCCGACTGACCGGACCAGGATCGTCACATCCAGGAGAAACGACCGGTGCTTGATGTAGTACAGATCGTACTCCAGCTTCTCGCTGCTCTCCTGCGCGTCCGCGGCGTATCCATAGTGCACCTGGGACCAGCCGGTCAGCCCAGGCCGCACGATGTGCCGAATGCCATAGGCGGGAATCTCGGCTGTATAGGCATCTACGATTGCTCGCTGCTCGGGCCGTGGCCCCACAATGCTCATCTCGCCGCGAAGCACATTGACCAGTTGTGGCAACTCGTCCACGCGGAATCTTCGGAGAAACCGGCCAACGCGAGTGGGTGTGCCGCCGATTCGGCTCCCATTGCCCTCTTCGCCCTGGGGCATGGTCCGCAACTTGAAAATCCGGAATGTCCGCCCGCCAAGCCCGACCCGGTTCTGGGTGTAGAAGACTCGACCTCCATCATCCAGTTTGATCGCAGCAGCCGCCGCCAGCACGATTGCCGCAGCGACCGGCGCCACCAATAGCGTGCAGATGTAATCCAACGCCAGTTTCAGAGGAAGCCGACCTCCGGCACGAGTGCCCGACAGCAGCGAGGTCTCGGAAACCCACTCGCTCCGCACACGACCGGTCGCGGCTTCATAGACGGCTGATGCGTCAAGCACAGGCACGCCGGCCAACCGGCACTCGGTCAGATACCGGCTCCAAGCTTCTGAGTGCGGGCGAGACATGTCGGCCACCACCGCGCCGAATCTGGCAATCTCGCGAGGCACGTCAGGCAGGTCGACCCAGGCCACGCGATCGAGTTCGTGCAGGGGTTGCACGCATCCAACGGCGGCCAGCCCCCACTGTGGCGGCCCGATCAACCGCCTCCGAAGCCAGAGTCCAAGGCTCACCCAGGCGACGGACCATACGCACGCCACAGCCACAAAGCCTTCGCTGATAAGCGACTGCGTCACCAGCAGCAGTGCGGTGAGCACGCCAAAGGAGAGGAGGGCCGACGCCAGAACTGCCCGAGGAACGCTCCCAAGCGGCACCTTGGTCGCGCGGCTCGCCATGAGCGACACGAGCACCATGCACAAGAGGCTTCCGCCCACCATCAGCAGATTTGAGGGATAGGCCCGCGGGGCGAGAACCTCCCAATTCAGCGCCGCCGATACCGGGATCAGCAGCGCAAGGCCCGCAAGCGGCCAGGCTGGCCTGAATCGCCAGTCTCGCCAACCCCGATCTGACCGAAGGAGTGTGTTCATGAATCTGCCCCGGAGCGTGGTTGCCCAATCGCATTGGCCCGCCAGTGGACGACAGCGGTACCCAGACCGGCATTCTACGGCGTGGCCACCGCCTACACTTGCCGGCAGAACCAGGTCGCCCGGGCAGCGTATTGCAGGCATCGGGCTCGATTCACTCACCCGACGACGAGGCCGCAGGGGCGATTCATGACCATCAACCGCAGGCTCAGATTCCTGATCGTACCGGCACTTCTGGTGGCCTGGTGTACCACGGCCGCAGGCGCAGCCCGGTCACCACTGGCACCCGACTTCCTCATGCGGGACGCGGCCACCATCATTGAGTCAGCCCACATCACGGAGCCGGACCAACAGGAAGTCGTCCTCGAGCTGATCCGGGACTACGACGCGCAGTGCCACAAGCGGCGAGCCGCGTTGAACGAGGTAATCCAAGTGGCCCCAGAATCCGGGAGCGAGTCCGACGTCGTCATCGCTCCCCTGGCGGCGACCCAGCGATTCCTGGACGGCAAGGCCGAGGACACCAAGTGGTTGGCCGAGAGCCTGAGGCTGGTCCTGACCGAGCAACAGCTTGAAGGCTTCGAGTCCGCGCTTCGCGTGATCGGCCGGCGGCGAACGCTGCCCCAGGTCGAGCCTCCAATCGGCCGCATTGACCTGATTGACTTCGTTTCCACGCAACTGCACCTTGAACCCACCGACTGGACTCCTGAGGTTCGCGCCATCCTCGACGACTGGGAACTTCGCGTGGCCGCCGCGATGACGGAACTGGAGTTGTTTGACGTCACCAAGGGTGTGCCATTCCGCGTCATGGCGCAACAGGGTGATTGGGAAGGCGCCCTGGCCTGGCGTGAAGCCTGGCTGCACCATCATCTGCGCGTGCGGGACGTCACCCGGGCGGCGGCCGCATCGCTGATGCCGCATCTCTCCTCGAGCGACGCCAGCCTGATCGATGACCAGGTCGTGCTGGGTGGTCGGACATTCAACTCCAGAACGGCACGTCTGGCATCAGCCGCTCTGAAGGGGAATCCCACCGCAGAAGAAGCGGAAGCAGTTCGCTTGCTGCTCGCCGGATACCAGGCTGAGGTGGAGCCGACCCGCCGCGCCTTGATCGAGGCGCAACTCGAGGCCGAGGGCCTGCAGCACCTGGCCCCCCTCAAGCGAAAGCTGGGCGTGCCCTGCGACTGGGAGAGACTGCAGCAGAAGCAGGTCGACCTCCTGACGGGGCTCAAGGAAGTCGACGATCGCTGGGCCGAGCGGTTTGAAGCCAGCAACTGAGGCCGGCTCCGTCGGGGGAGTGGATGTCAGACGCCCTGCGCCGCCGCTGCTTCAGGAACACTCCTGACGTACATCGTGCGAACAAGATCCAGCAACCGCTCCGCAGTCTCCCTGCAGTCCCCTTTTCTGCAAAGCCGTTAGAGCGTCTGCATCGCAGAGGTCATGGCGACTTGACCGGGCATCGGTTCCAACGACCGCAGCAGGCCCGTCTTCCCCACCGCTTCTCCCTCCGGCGGCGCCTCATGGGTCTTTTCGCCAGCTCGCGGGCCGACCACCTGCACCGGATGGGCCGCGCCGGAAGAGTCATGCTCGCCCCCGCCGGTACAAAACCTCGCGGCAAGATCACCGATCGATACAGGCGAACCCATGTCAAGAGAACAGACATCTCCTCCGGTCCCGTATGCCACCGCCCGCACAACGGCATAGGCGGCCTCTGTAGGCGTCATGAAATAGCGGGTCATTTCTGGATCGGTGATCGTCAGCGGCTCCCCCGCCGAGCGTTGCTCGCGAAAGCGGCACAGCACCGAGCCGCTCGATCCCAGAACATTGCCAAAGCGAACAACAGAGCATCTGCACCCCGCACTCGATGCTCCCAGCACCAGACGTTCTGCCAACCATTTGGTCGCGCCCATCACACCGCTCGGACGCACCGCCTTGTCTGTCGAAACGAACAGGAACTGAGGCACTCCCACTTCAATGGCAACTTCCAACACCGCCTGCGTGCCCATCACGTTGTTGCGGATGTACTCCGCCGGCTGCCGCTCGGCAATCGGGACATGTTTATGCGCAGCCACGTGCACGACACCGTCGACGGACGCGTCCCTGGCAATTCGCGTCAGCGACGCGCGGTCGCGGACATCCCCAAGAAACGCAGTCACGTTGCACACGGGAGACACCGCACGCTCCACCCGGTCCAGTGCAGCTTCCGATCGATCGACGAGCACAAGATGAGCCGGACCTCCCCTGCTCACCAGACGGCTCGTCGCCAATCCAACCGAGCCTCCGGCCCCGGTGATCATCAGAGATCGACCACCGACCACCTCGCGGACGAATGCATCATCAACCGCCTCCGGATGGCGGCCGGTGAGATGGGTGAACAACTGGTCTGAAACACCGCCGTCTGGCAGATCAAGCATCTCGCGAGTGTATCGCCAGCACACGCTGCGGCCCCATCGAGCCGCCCATCAGCAGCCCCACCGGTTACAGCCGAAGTGCTGCCATGACCACAGCGGCGACTTCGTCGGCGTCGAACCGCCGCTCGGCCAGAGCGCGGCCCGCCGCGCCCATGCGGGCACGCAGAGCGTCGTCGGCGGCGAGGCGCTGCATGGCATCGGCCAACGCATCGGGACGCCGGACCGGCACCAGCAGTCCGGTCTCGCCGTGTCGAACTGTCTCGCGGCAGCCGCGAACATCGGTCGTAATGACTGGCCGCCCCATGGCCATCGCCTCGAGCAACGCGTGAGGTGTCCCCTCGTGCCACGACGGCAGCACACACACACTAGCGCTTGCCATCAGCGATGGAACGTCATCGACAAAGCCAAGGAACTCGATCAAGCCGTCGTCGTGCGCTCGCCGGACCTCATCCACGCCGAGGCCGTCCGTGCCCGGATCCTCGGGGCCCGCCAGGATCAATCTGGCTGGCACGCCGCGATCCTTCAACAGCCGCGCAGCGTCCAGATACTCCCGCACGCCCTTCGAGATGAGAAGCCTCGAAAGCATGAGAAAGATGGGTTCTTCAGGAAGCGACTCGGGCGTCCACTGCGCCAGGTCAATGCCCTCGCCCGCAGTCTGCACAAACTTGGATTCATCACGAACAACGCCCATCGACACAAGATCCAATCGGTCCTCGGGGTTCTGCACAAAGACGACGTCGTGGTGCCTGCAGGCCCGCGCGAGCATTCGGCGGGCCACGCGTCTCTTCCATCCAGGCCGCATGAAGACAGTTCCGAGACCGGTCACCATTGCGGCGGACGGGACGCCCTCGGATCGGGCTGCCCAACCTCCGTAGATGTTCGGCTTCAAGGTCGCGCACAACAATCTGTCCGGCCGGACCTCACGGAGCAGCCTGCGGACCGCGCGCAGAAATCGCAGGTCCTGAAGCGGTCGGACCCTGTTTCGGTCGAACTCAATGGGGATCCACCGGACGCCCAACTCTTGAAGCATGGGTGGAACCCGGTCGTCCTCGGGCGGCGCTGCGGCGATGACCTCATGCCCGGCAGTGACCATCGCCCGAAGCAATGGCTGGCGAAAGTAGATGAGCCCGGGCGCAAACCCGGTCAACATGAGTACACGGCTCACCGTGATCCACCAAACTGAATCTGCCCACGCTGCTTGCGGTGCCTTGACCCGACCAGCCGACGGGATTGCTGCTCAACACCCTTCTTCCGCAGATCTGTCGTGACATTGGGGGCGATCGGCATGTTCCGCGAGGATACTCGGAGGCATCGGTGGCAACCGGTTCGGTCGGCGGCAACCGCAGCACGCCCTACATGGGCGTCCAGTGAGTGGCGTGAGCGCACAGGCCGCATCCATCATCCCTCGGGCAGCGACTTGACCCGCCACATGGATCGAAGCGAGCCCTCGGCAGATACCAGCAAGTCCGACCATGTGCCGATGTCAAAGTCAATGACGGCGATCGCCGCGGTCGGCATCGACTCATAGCGACCCGTGAACGCAGTGATGGCTTCGGACACGCCCGGGTTGTGGCACACGACGAGCACGCGTGTGTGCGGCTCGCCCTGCATCACGACCGCATCCAGGATGTCCTGTGGATCTGGCAGGTACAGCGACTCACTGGTATGGACCGCGGCCTGCGTGCCCAGCGCATCGACGACAAGTTCCGCGGTCGTCCGAGCTCGAACGGCGGTGGACGAGAGAACGATTCCCGGAAGTTCATGCTGGTCGGCAAGCCATCGCCCCATGCGTGGCCCCGCCTCAAGGCCTCTGGGCGCCAACGGTCGATCGTGGTCGGGCATACCCCCCCCGCTGGCCGCCTTTGCGTGCCGCATGAGGATCAGTGTGCGGCAGCTCACTCGGGTGCCTCGACGTCTGTTCTGGTCAGGATGGACCCGAGCGCGTGAACGGTCGATCGGCGGCGGTCCGCTGGCGGAAGCGCTGCTCGCGCTGCGCGGAGCTCCGCCACAACTTCGGCCGTCGTGCCGACCGCATGCAGGTGCGTCCACTCATCCGACATGGCGTCTCGAAACATCTTGGCCGCACCACGCCTGTCCGTTCGAATGATCCATCCATCCCGAGCGCCATCTGTGGACTCGGCGACCATGCTGCATCCCGCCTGCCCACCGCGGCTGACTTTCCAACCGCCGATTCGCAGCCACCTGCCGATGCGCCGGATCAGCCAGGCGCCCTCCGGATCTCGGCCCGGACTCAGGGTCAGCGGTCCTCCAATTGCATCAGCGAGCGCCGGCGTGCCGATCCAGATGCGATGTCGCCCGAGCTGACGCACGTCGATGTACCCGGCTTCCGCCAGCTTGCGAGCGGTCGATGCCGTGAGCGCCGGCGAGATGTTGACGCGGCGGCCAATCTCAGACGCGGTTCGCCAGGGCGAGGCCAGCAGCGCCATGCCGGCAATGCGCTCGACGCCGCCCAGACCGGCCCGCGGTTCGGAGTCGTGGTCGGCCGCGGGGAGTTCTTCTTTGATCGCGGCGGTGCGTGCACGTGAGTCCGACATCGCTTCCACCTTGGCCCGCATGGCATCGCGCCGCAGTGTGGCGAATGTGCCAATCGCCGCCGGACTGTCGTCTGCGACATCCGACTCTGGTATGCACTTCGTCCAACTCGCGTCAGGCTGCAGCATCCAGGCGTCATGCCGATCCATCAGATTGACCTGAAGGAGTCGGTGCAACCGCTTTCTCGCCTCTCTGTCCTCGACAGGCGTCACCACTTCGACCCGCTGGCGGAGATTTCGGTGCATCCAATCGGCCGATCCGATGTACCACTCGCCCTCGAGTGGATCCTCCCGACCGGCCGCAAAGTGGAAGATCCTCGCATGCTCCAGAAAGTCTCCGATGATGGACCGCACCCGCAGGTTCTGGGTGAGCCCGGGCACACCGGCCCGGAGGCAGCAGAAGCCTCGAACGACCAGATCGCACGCAACCCCCGCCTGCGACGCTTCGGCGAGCATTCGCATCAATCCCGGATCTTCCAACTGGTTCATCTTGGCGATGAGACGTGCCGGCCGCCCCGTCTGGGCATTCTCAATCTCTCGCTGGATCTTTGCGAGCAACTGGTCCCGCATTGTCAGTGGTGCCACAAGCAGCTTGTCATAGTCCTTGTGCCGCGACCGGCCCGTCAGGTAATTGAAGACCTGAATGACGTCACCTGTGATGTCGTCGTCGCACGTCAGTAGGCCGCAGTCGGAGTAGGAGGCGGCTGTCCCGGGGTGGTAGTTGCCAGTCCCGATGTGCGCATAGGCGCGAAACCCACGGCCTTCCTTTCGGATCACCAGAGAGCACTTGGCATGCGTCTTGAGGCCAACGACACCGTACGCCACATGCACGCCGTGCTTCTCAAGCGTTCGCGTCAGTTGCAAGTTGCGATGCTCGTCAAACCGGGCGCGGAGTTCGACCAGACAGGTCACCTGCTTGCCCGCCTCGGCCGCCCGCAGCAAGCTGTGGATGAATGGCGAGTCGGGCTCAGTCCGGTAGAGGCACTGCTTGATCGCTACGACGTGCGGGTCAGCAGCGGCCTCGGCGATGAACCGCTCGACGGAGGCGTGAAAGGAGTCGTAAGGGTGCGTGACCAGAATGTCGCCGCGGCGAATGGCGTCGAAGATCGGCTCGTCCGGGTCCGCCAGCCTCTTGGGAACGATCGGCTGCCACTTCGGCGACGAGAGATCGGACCGATCGAACTTCGTCAGGTCCAGTAGCCCGCCCCACTCCAGCGGCGTTCCCCGCTGGTAGTGCGACTCTGGCTCCAGATCGAGTTCCTCCAGGAGCACCTGAACGAGACGAGGTGGCGGATCGTCGCCCGTCTCAAGTCGAACCGCCTCCGCAAATCTGCGATGCCGCAGAGACGCGCGCACCCACTCGGCGAGATCCTGAACGTCGTCATCCTCGTCCTCCAGCCCGACACCCCGGGTGACTCGAAACTCGAGAACCTCAAGAATGCGCATGCCGGGAAAGATGGCCTCGAGATTGCGGCGAACGATGCTTGCAACGCGGACAACACGGCATGGCGTCGTGTCCTGAACAGCGCCGACAGGGCCATGCACCGGAACGCGAATCCAGGATGGAATCGCATCGGGGATTTTGACGCGAGCAAACCGAGGGTCTTCTTCGCCAGGCTCCGCCAAGAGCACTCCGAAATTGCTGGAGAGGTTGGAGATGAAGGGAAAGGGATGCCCGGGGTCAACCGCAAGCGGCGTAAGCAACGGGAACACGTGCCTGTGAAACCACTCGTCGACTCGATCCTGATGCCGCCGAGGAAGATCCTCCACTTCCGTGACCCGAATACCCTCCTGAATGAGTGAGGGCAGAACAGAGTCTGTCCACAGTGCCCGTTGACGAGCCGACATCTCCGCCACGCGAGCTCTGATCTCGGTCAACTGCTGCCTCACCGAGCGGCCGTCATGCGTCGCCTTCTCGAGCCCGAGTTCGATACGCCGGCGCAGGAGGGCGATGCGTTTCATGAAGAACTCATCGAGATTGCTTTCGCAGATCGCCAGAAAGCGCAGGCGGTCAAAGAGCGGGCGCGACTCGTCTTCGGCCTGCGCCAGCACACGCTGGTTGAAATCGAGCCACGCCAGGTCACGACCGATGTAGAGACCCGAGTCCGGTGGTGGCGGTACGGCCTTCAGGGACGATGATTCGGTCTGGTTCGTCGAGTCCGGCATATCGTTTGCTCGCGAGCGAGCATGCGGGCGTATGACGCCGCCTGCTCGGCGAAGGGCCTGTTAGATACCGAGAAGCCGCTTGGCGGAAGCGAGTGTCTCGTCAACATATGCCTCTGCAGGGCCTTCAAGCTTCCCAAGCCTGATACGACGTGGAACGGAGAGCATGACCGACACGAAGTAGTCGCACGCTCTGGAGTGCGACAGTGGCGTGATCGCGTCGGCGTCCACCTTGGCCGCGAGCCAGTCCGCGAAGAGCGTGCTCTGCGCCCCGTACGCGGGATCGTCCCGCCAACTGGCTGTGCCCTCGCTGAGGAAGACGTAGTGAAACGCAGCGGGATCTTCATCAAAGTGGCGGTACGAGATCTCGATCCAGTCGCGAAGCGTGGCCTCGACCGAGCCGCCGGGCTGTTCCAGGAGCTGTCGTTTCTCTTCGACCATGGGCGCCAACGCAGAGTCCCAGACTTCCCGGAACATGGCGTCTTTGTTGGGAAAGTATCGGTAGAGCACCGCTTCGGTGACACCCGCTCGCCGAGCAATCGACCGAACGCTCGCAGCGACTGGCATGCCGCCTTCGCTTACAAGTTCCAGCATGGCGTCAATGAGCCGACTGCGGGTCCTGGTGCCTCGTTCCCCG
>CAYQJN010000074.1:0-10671 GCA_964417845.1 uncultured Isosphaeraceae bacterium | reverse complement strand
CGCCTGTATGATGGATGGATGTCGACTGTTCACGCGGATGCTTCTCTACCAAGTACCTACGACCCTGCTGACTTCGAGCCTGATGTCCGGCGAAAGTGGCAGGAGGCGCAGCTCGGACACGGGTCACTGCCGGACGAGGATGGCACATCGTACGCCATCGTGATTCCTCCGCCCAATGTCACCAGCGCCCTTCACCTGGGCCATGCGCTCAACAACACACTCCAGGATGTCCTCATCCGATACCACCGCATGCGTGGCGATGCGACCTTGTGGATGCCCGGCACCGACCATGCCGGAATCGCGACACAGACCGTCGTAGAGAAAAGATTGCAACGATCCGGACGCAAGCGGACCGACATGCCCCGCGAAGAGTTTGTCGGGCTGGCACAGGCATGGAAAGACGAGTATGAGGCCGTCATTCTGGGCCAGTTGAAGGAGCTTGGCGCCAGTTGCGACTGGGATCGCACACGCTTCACCATGGACCCCATGTGCACAGCCGCCGTCCGGCACGCCTTCTATCGGCTGTTCCAGGACGGACTCATCGATCGCGGTAAACGGTTGGTGAACTGGGACCCAGTCACGCGAACGGCGCTGGCGGATGACGAGGTTGAAATGGAGGAAGTGGAGGGGCACATGTGGTACCTCCGCTATCCGCTTGAGAACAGTGATGAATGGATCACGGTGGCAACGACCAGGCCCGAGACCATGCTGGGCGACACGGCCGTCGCTGTGAACCCGAAGGACCCGCGAGCGGCCAACCTGCGTGGGCGGCATGTGGTGCTTCCGATCGTCGGGCGACGGATTCCCATCGTGGAAGATGACTACGTGGTGATGCCCGGAGACGAAGGAGACGCCAAGGCCGAGTACGCCACCGGCTTCCTCAAAGTGACGCCGGCCCACGATCCGAATGACTGGGACATCGGGCAGCGGCACGGACTCGAGGCCATCAATGTGATGGCCCCTGACGGATCGATCTCAGACCGGCACGGGTGGGACGACGCCGCCGAGGCGTCCAGGGGGTTTGTCGGCCTCTCTCGCGAAGATGCACGCAAGGCCATTGTCTCCTGGTTCGACGACGCCGGCCTGCTTGAGTCCGTTCGACCCTATACCCACAGCGTGGGGCATTCCTATCGCTCACACGTACCGATCGAGCCGTACCTGAGCGACCAGTGGTATGTCCGCGTGACCGACGATCGGCTCGGCGGCGCCGCGCTTCGCGCCATGGCGCCTGATCAAGCGAACGGCGATCACGGGTGCAGCACGTCACCCGGTGATGGTGGACTTCGATTCACACCTGAGCGGTATGCCCGCACCTTCGAGCACTGGCACGAGAACCTTCGTGACTGGTGCATCAGCCGGCAACTGTGGTGGGGCCACCGGATTCCAGTCTGGACCAGAACCTGCGAGCTCATCGACGGGCTTCCCGCAGCCCCCCTCTCACAGCCACCACCAGATTGCCCACTCCCCATGTGCGATCAGGTGATCGAAGGTCTGGCCGTCCGTCTGATCACGGACCATGAAGAAGGAGTCGTGCATGTGCTGGCATGCGTGGATCACAACCACGCAGCGGTGGAGTCGCAGCTCGAGGACGCAGGCTTCGAGCAGGACCCTGATGTGCTTGACACATGGTTCTCCTCTGCACTGTGGCCGATGAGCACCATGGGTTGGCCCGATCCGACTGCCTTTCCTGAGGTGGACGGTCTCCTCGAGGCCTTCAATCCGACGAACGTCCTGTGCACCGCCAGAGAGATCATCACGCTCTGGGTCAGTCGAATGGTGATGTTCAACCGTTACTTCCTCGACGGGCGGCTTCCATTCCATGAGGTGTACATCCACCCGATGGTGCAGGACGGACATGGCCAGAAGATGAGCAAGTCGCTCGGCAACGGGGTCGATCCGAGAGACATCATTCACTCACATGGCACCGACGCGCTGCGACTGGTCATGGCGCAGATCGCCACGGCCACCCAGGACGTTCGACTTCCCGTGGATCTCGTGGACCCGCACTCCGGGCAGACCTTCACGCCTGAGTTCATCACCAGTGGAGGTGGCCATCAGGTCGCAGCACCGGTGCAGGCGAGCCCTGCCGGTCCCGGGGAGATGATCACGGTGTATGGCCTCCTTACCGGCGAAGAACCGTCCGAGGATCGCCCGCTTGCGAAGAATACGTCCAGCCGTTTTGACGTCGGACGCAACTTCGCCAACAAGGTCTGGAACGCTGCACGGTTTGCCCTGGGCCGCGTCGAATCGCCTGCGACGGTGACCGACCTGGCAGACCTCTCGCTGGCCGACCGTTGGATGCTCGCGCGACTCGCCACCGCCACCGACACGATTGAAGAGACCCTTCACCGCTACCGATTCTCCGCGTGCGCGGAGGCCGTTTACGACGTGATCTGGCGGGACTTCTGTGACTGGTACCTGGAAGCCATCAAGCCCACCGTGGCGACTGACCACCGCCAGCAGCAGGTGCTACTGACCGTGGTGGATGCGGTGATGCGGCTGCTCCATCCGATCTGTCCATTTGTCACGGAAGCCATTTGGCCTCATGTGCAGGCTCTGGGGCCCCGGGGAGTACCAGGTCTGGTCCTGCCGGATGCGCCGTTGATCGCCGAATCCAGTTGGCCGGAGTGCAATGCGTCGCTCCGGGACGAGCAGGCCCTGGCCCGGACGGATCGTCTGCGGTCGCTCGTCGGCGAGATCCGGGCCGCACGGGCAGATAACGAGATACCCGCCAAGTCCGATGTTCGACTCCTGGTCCCCCTCGCCCTGGAGGATCTTGCCATGGAGGCAGCCCCGGTGCTTGCCGCGATGTGCCGCGTCAAGGAGGTGTCCGCAGCGAGCGAGACGCGCCCACCTGGCGCCCTCGCCGTCGCCTTTGAGGGGGCCGAGGTGCTCATCGATCCTGCTGGCGCCGTCGACCCGGCGGTTGAGCGTGCGAGATTGGAGGCCAAGCAGGCATCGCTTCAGAAGACCATCAGTGGTCTTGAAGGCCGTCTGGCCAATGCCGCCTATGTCGAGAAGGCCCCGCCGCATCTGGTGGAAGAGACCCGCTCGCAGCTCAAGAGCGCGCAGGCCGATCTGGCTGCCACACACTCTGCCTTGGGGGCGATTGGATGAGGGCAGCCATCGTCCTTGCGGCACTTGTGTGCAGCAGCTGTGCCGGCCCCGATCCGCGCGCCGTGCTGATGGGATCCATGCCCCCTACCCCCGTCATCACCGAGGGCACGCCATGTGAGGTCGAGCCATGGTCCTGCCTTGGGTACGAGGGCGTCTGCCTGCGAACGCCGCGGTGGGACATCTGCACCACCATCATGGTGCCATCACTTCACGAACGCTTGCCCGTGGCGATGGAGGCGGCGCTGGCCTACATGCGTCAGCGGCTTGACTCGGGCGCGTTCACCCTGCCAGAGCCCACGGCACCGATGACCACCTGCCTGATGAGTGACCGCCGCCAGTGGTCCAACCTCGCCAGAGTGCTTCATCCAGCGCATGCCGACATCATGGAAGGGCTCTCACGCGGAGGGTTCACGGCGCAGGGAGTGGCGCTGCTCTACGACATTGATCGCCGCGCGCATTGCCGCGACACGATGGCGCTGGCGCTTCATGAGGGGTGGCATCAATACGCCCAGACAGCGCTTGCTGGAACGCTCCCCGCGTGGATTGACGAAGGCCTCGCCACGCTGATGGAGGGTTACCGTCTGCGAACCGACGGCGTTGTGATTGACCATGCCGCCAACGGTCAGCGGGCACGGCGGGCCTGGTGGCTGGCGCGGCGAGGTAGACTGCAGCCACTGGCCGAGTTCATCCAGGATGATCCTCTTGCGGCCATGGACCGGGGACGACAGGCGTTGCTGGACTACTACGCGCAGGCCTGGGCCGTGATGCGATTCATGCTTGACGACCCAGCGCGGCTGGCGACCATTCGGGCGTCTCTGGCTGCGGCGATCGACGGAGGTTCCGCTCGACTACCTCTGGATGCTCACGCACTGGAGCACGCGTTTGAGGTCTGGGTCCGTGAAACGCTTCGTCCATCATGGTGGCATTGACTTGCCCCGGATCAGGTCCCGGAATCTCCATATACTGGCCGGGCTCCAACGTCATGGCACCCTCACCCCACCCCACTCCGACGATTCGCCACGCAACCGATCAGGACATCCCTGTCCTTCGGGAGCTGTTTGAGGCTGGCGTGTATGAGGGGCAGGTTCACATCAATGACACGGGTGCTGACATCGAACAACTCGATGAGGCCTATTTCAGCGATGCAGCGCAGGGCGCCTTCTGGGTCGCCGTTCGAGAAGCCGAGATCGCCGGCATGATCGGCGTACAGCGGGTCGACACCTCCGTCGCTGAGATGCGACGCCTGCGCGTGAGGCCGCAGTTTCGCCGCCAGGGCATCGCCACAGCCCTGATGGAGCACGCCATCCGATGCTGCAGAGACCACGACTATCTCAAGGTCGTGCTCGACGTCCGGGTCGAACGGCAACCAGCGATCCAACTCTTCGAGAAGTTCGGGTTCTACCTCTCACGGGTTCGGGAGCATGGAGAGCGTCGCACTCTGGATTTCTTTGTTGACCTGTATTCCGATCCACCAGCCTGATCCTGCCGCGACTCAGTCCCACGCCCGGTTGGGCGACAGGCAACGCATCGAACAGAGGCCGCCGCGGCGCAGCCGCAGGAGGGGCGTGATGTTGATCGAAGGTTCCGCACGCTGCGCGTGCAGCCTCACCGTCCGCTTCGCGGACACCTCCCCCGGCACGCGGGGGAGGGGAAACACAGGCGCACGCTTTATTCTCCCATTCCGCCCCCCGCAGGCGGAGACAGGAGTGCGTTGGTGCAATCGGACGCAACCAGCCGCACAAGGGTGTGCCCAGTCCTCAATGCGGATGAGTGAATGATGCCGTTCAATTGAACGGGCACGTCCCCCACTCGACCAGCACTGCAAACAGGTCCTGCAGATCCACGACGCCGTCCAGCGTGATGTCCTCGCCGGCTTCGCCGGAGTCGCCCCAGGCAGACAACACGGCGATCAGATCGAATTGATCGACCTCGGCATCTGGGGTTCCCAGCCCACCGGTGCTGCTGATGTCCGAGTCGCACTCGCAGATGTCAAGATCACCGTCTCCGTTTGGATCCCCGCCGCCCGCAACATCGCAAGCATCCGGAATGTCGTTGCCGTCGCAGTCTTCGAGTGATCCGTCGGCAATCTGACAGTCGTCAGGCATGCCGTCCTGATTGCAGTCCGACTCAAGCCCATCAGCGATGTCACATGAGTCAGGCAGACCGTTGCCGTTGCAATCGAGCGAGGGATCACCTGAGATGTCGCAGACGTCCAGGAGCCCGTTGCCGTCGCAATCGGTGGCTTCCGCGGCGTCGAGCTGGCATTGGTCCGGGACGGCATCGCCGTCACAGTCTGTGTCGGCACCGCTTGAGATGTCGAATGCATCGGCGAATCCATTGCCATTGCAGTCGATGTCGCAATTGTCCGGAATGCCATTTCCATCAAGGTCGAGATCATCGTCACAGTCGTCGATGACGCCGTCGCCATCGCAGTCAAACTCGCACTCATCAGGAACACCGCCACCATTGCAGTCCATCGACGTCCCGTTGAAAATGTCCACACTGTCAGTCGTTTCATTGCAGTTGCAGTCACCGTCACACTGCTCCGCGACATCGTTTCCGCCCAGATCAGTCCACGCCGCCCCCTCATTGACCTGGCCGTCCAGCGTGGCGTTGCAGCACATCGTGGTGTTCGAAAGCGACACGTTCACGCCGTCTCCTGCCCAGATCCCGCCCCCGTACGTGCTTGCTGCATTGTGCTGAACAACGCAGTTTGTCAGATCGATAGTGCTCTGGGATTCGCCATGCACCGCGCCGCCAGTTCTTGCGGTGTTTCCGCGGATGAGGCAGTTTGACAATGACAGGGCGCTGAAGGACGCATATGCGGCACCACCTCGCGTGGGCGACGCATTGTCAATGAAGTCCGTGCCCGTTAAACGTGGCTCGCTACCCGACCAGCAGGCCAGACCACCACCATGAGAGCTGGCCTGGTTGTTCTGAATCGTGCAATTCTCGATCGTCGGACTGGCTCCCTCACAAACGATGCCACCACCTCCGCGCGTGCCGGTCGATGTGTTGCCATCGATGGTGACATCCGAGACGATCGCCACGCCATCGACCATGTCTTCGAAGTAGATCCCCCCGGTTTCACCAGCATTGTCCTGCACAGTGCAGTTCGTGATCTCCGGATCGGATTCGCCACTGAAGTGCACGCCGCCTCCGACATTGCTACTGAGGGAGGTATTCGTGATCATGGCATTGGCCAGATTCACCCACAGGCCACCGCCAAGGACGGCGGCATTGTCATCCACCGTGCACCCAGTCACGGCGAGGTGAGCACTGTCAACATAGACACCACCGCCATACGAGGCGCCTCCGGCCGTCTCGGCTTCGTTCCCTGAAATGGTGACATTGGTGACCTGAGGATCCTCCGCCTCGATGAAGCACAGGCCTCCTCCGACCGGGCCCCCCGGACCTCCAGCCGCCTGATTCCCGGTCACGATGCCGCGGGTCAGGACGGGGTCACCGCCGCGGCTGTAGAGCCCGCCCCCCATGGCGCGCGTCCCGAATCCAGTTGCATGGTTCTGGGTGATGTCACAGTCAGTAAACGTCGGTGAGGCGTGGTCGAGGTAGACACCCCCGCCGCGGCCCCCTTCGCCTCCAGGATTCATGGCCACATTCTCGGTGATGACGCAATTCATGATGGTCGGGTCCGCCGCAGCGCAGCGAACCCCACCGCCGTCTGCGGCGATGCCATTGCGGATCGTGAAACCAACCAGCACGGCCTCGGCCGTTTCACCATCACTGAAGTTGACAACCCGCCGTAGACCACTGCCGTCCAGAATGGTCGTCTCAGCCCCCTCAACCGACTCGACGGTGATCAGCTTTCCCTGGAAGTCGATGACAGCATCGCCGCTGCCTGTCCACACACCGGGCCCGACACGCACGGTGTCGCCAGTGGTTGCATCGGCAATGGCGGCCTGAATCGTGGCATACTCTCCGGGCACGTCCAGCACGGTCGCATCTTCGAAGCCTTCGCACTCGTCTGGAACACCATTGAAGTCGGTGTCTTCGCACGAGATCGCGATGCACGATCCGCCAAGATCGGTGTAGTTTCCAAAGATCTGGTCATCCAGTTCAGGTTCATCGAACTCATCGCCCGCGTTGCCGCACACCGTGGCGGTGACAATGGTTGCCGCCGCTGTCTCTCCCGCGCTGAAGATGCCCCCACCACGGTGGGACGCGGTGTTGCGATCGATGGTCGGCTGTCCAGGGGTTCCGTAGATGACCATGTTCGTGTTGGACTGGCCATAGAGCCCGCCACCGTCGTCGCCCGCCACGTTGCTGGACGCGGCGCCATACAAGGTCATCGATGCCTCATGGCCAAAGAACCCGCCGCCATCCACACCTGCAACGTTCCCTCCGAGTGAACCAGCGAGCGTGGCGGTGCCGTCGTAGCAGGCGATGCCGCCACCGTGCCGGCCCGCCACGTTGATTGCGAACGGCGGCACGCCAATGGCCATACTGGTCCCATCAAACGATGACTCACTGACATACACCCCGCCGCCGTCGCCCGACGTAGTGCTGCATGCGGCAATGGACTGCCCCAACATCTCCAGGCTGGAGCCAGCAAAAAGCGGATTCTCCCACCGCCACAGGGCCGCGCCGCCCCCGTGCGTCTCCGCTACGCACGCTGCGATGCCGGTATCGGTCAACACCGCAGACGCAGCCCGTAAGGAGAGGCCGCCACCGTCCGCTCCGGACGTGCACCCCGTGATGGTGCACAGGGTCATCTGCACGGTGGCGTCGTAGGCCCACACGCCGCCGCCACCGGCATATGGATCACCGGCATCAGGAGGGCCTGCAGTTGCCATGTTCGTATCAAGCGTGCATCCCCAGAGATCCACCGCCGTCGGTTGTCCCATGCTCTGTGTCAGCACGCCACCACCATAGTCTGCGGTGTTGTTCGAAATGGTGCATAACACCATGGTTGGGGGGGCCGCATTCACCACCGTGATGCCAGGTCCGTCTTTGCCGTCAATTGTGAGGAAGCTCAATGTGGGCGTGGTGCCATCAAGGTAGACGCCTCCGGCACACCCCGTAATCGTGAACGGGCCTTGAATGATCAGTTCTTCAGTCTCGCCCTGATAACACGCAATCCCAGGCGCACTGCCATCGCCCTCAATGGTGGGGGGACCGCCCAGCGGGCCAAGCTCACCGAGAATCTCGATGTTGAGACCGAGTGTATCGATGGGTAGATAGGGCCCAGGGCCGTACACGGTGATTGAGTCGCCGTCCACACAGATGTCGATGGCGTCCTGAATCTCAGCGAAGTCAGGGAACTCGTTTGGTGGATCTGCGGCCGGATCGTTGACGGTGTAGTCCGCGCCGAAAGCGGGCGCACCAAACAGAAAGACGCTCGCGACGATCAATAGCCAATGGCGCACGGCAAACTCCTCTCGGAATTCGCTGCTGGGTGCCGGGCCTCAGACTGAGTCCCCGTCATCAGATTCAAACCACCACGTCGGCGGCCGCAGCGAACCTCTCCGGCGGGCCCCCATGGCCCGGTTGCCCGAGGCTACTGGAGGCGCCCCGAAGCGTCAATAGAGGCAGGCGCCCAGCGAGGGATTGGAACCCCGCAAGCTCAACACTTGCAACATTGTGAAGGTGTCAGGGCACACCTGTCATCTATGTGGTGGCACTGAACAGACAGGGGAGCTCTCGCCGAAGGCGAGTGAGGGGGCTGCGGCGTAGCCGCGAGTGGCGTGTGAAGTTGATTGGCCGTTCCGCACGCTCCGCGTGCAGCCCCTACCGCCTGCTTCGCAGGCACCTCCCCCGGAACACGGTGGAGGAGAAAGACAGACGCGTGCTGCTGTTCTACTCCGCTCCCCCGCTTGCCGGGGGAGACGGCCGCGATGACGGGGACCGACAGCGTAGCGCCGGTGAGAGCGCGCGGGGCGCTTTCGGGTGCTTTTCGGTGCAACCCGGCGCAAACGAACAACGCCTCAGCAAGCGCGAACGACGCGGCGCAAACTGTGACGGGGTGCAGTGTTGTACAAGGTGGTGCACCTGAAGGCACCAAAGCGGGCGAAGGGACTCGAACCCTCAACATTCAGCTTGGAAGGCTGACGCTCTACCATTGAGCTACGCCCGCGAGGGAGTCCCCCAGTCTACCGACTTGCCCTGCATGTTGGGCCGGGTCGAAACTATCCTCCAATCAATGCCCCAGACCAGAACGGTCCACCTCGACGTCAGCGCCGTCCCCACCCACCACCACACCTGGCTGGGCGTCGCCGTCAAGCTGCTTGCGACGTTGGCGGTTGTGGGTGGAATCTTCCTGGTCTTTCACTACGCTCTGGAGCCTTACATGCCGCTCCTCGAGGACTCCATGCGCCTGCTCGGTCCTTGGGGCCCTGCCCTCTTCGTGGTGATCTTCCTCCTTGGCACTGCACTCTTCGTCCCAGAGTCAATTCTGGCCATTGCTGCCGGAGCCATCTTCGGCCTCTGGATGGGACTCGTCTGGGTGGTCGTGGCGGGCACGCTGACGGCGATCGTGATCTTCGTCGTCGGACGGCACGTGTTCCAGCAACGCATCGAGCGGCTGCTTGAGCAGCACCCCAGGGTCAAGGCCGTCGACGCGGCGGCATCATCGGCCGGCTTCAGACTCATGTTCCTCCTTCGACTCTCACCGCTCAACTACTCGCTGCTCTGTTGGCTCCTGGCGGTCAGCAAGGCCCGGTTTCGCGGCTACCTGCTGGCGTGCCTGGGGATGTTCCCCGGCAACTTCTCGACGGTCTATGTCGGATTCGCCGCCAGGCACGCAGCCGATCTGGCCAAGCGGATGAAGGACCACGGAGGCCACCTGCCCCCCGGCGACAGCGTGGTGCACGAAGTCACCCTCTTTGTGGGGCTCGGAGCTGCGATTCTGGCAAGCGTGGTGGTCGCCAGAATCGCCATGAAGGCCATCAAACGCGCGGCGGATAGTCAGGTGGTCGCCTCGGAAGCGCCTTCCTGAGCAGGAATTGCCTTGTCGGGCAATGGCGGACGGTGTACGTTGGAGCGACCGCGTTTGTGGGGTCGAGAGGAGAATCGCATGATCAGCCGCGCTGTCGCCGCATCCTGCCTGCTGGTGGGCCTTCCACTGTCCGCTCTGGCGGAGAGCCCAATCGAAATCGTTCCCGTCGTTGAGATCCCCATGCTCGATTTCGACGCCATCGAGCTTGAAGACGTCGCACGAGAAGCCACTGGTATGGCGCCGCGCTATGCCATTCCCCACGAATCGCATCTCTCACCAGCCAACAGTGGGCTCTGGGAAGTGCGACGTGACGGTGATATGGAGTGGCGCGTTCGTGTGCAGTCGCCGCTGGCGACCTCCATCAACCTCGGCTTCGAGCGATGGCTGCTTCCCATCTCGGCCGAGATGACAGTCTCAACGAGCGACGGCACCTTTGCGCTGCGGCCGTTCACCAGTCTCGATAACAAGCACCATGGTGAACTGTGGACGCCTCCCCTGCCCTCCGATGACATCGTCGTGTCGATCATCGTCGATCCAAAGGATCGGTTCGAGGTCGAAGCCAATGTGGCCCTGACGAAGATCAATGTTGGCTACCGCGG
>CAYQJN010000073.1:0-10790 GCA_964417845.1 uncultured Isosphaeraceae bacterium | reverse complement strand
CGCCAGCGTTCAATCTGAGCCAGGATCAAACTCTTCAATTGAATGACATCGCCACACTCCGAGGAGCATGACGCTTCTTCGTGAAGAAGATGAAGCCTGGACGGTCCGGCTCCTGCAAGCAGGAGCCGGCGGTCTTGCCGGGTTCCAGGGAACCCGACCTGGTGGACGGCAAATCCACCAGTTATTTCAAACATCACTACCTGTCGACCCACCGAGGTGGACCGACGCGATCGTGTTTTCTGGAATGACTCGATCTGGCATCACAAGGATGTCCGTGGACGAGAGGCTGTGAACTTCTCGCCCTGGTTTTTCGCCTTCCCGACAGACCCTGTGAAAGGCCTGACGTTCCGGCGACATCCTCGCGGCGTATCGACTGTCCACTTGTCAAGGAACCGATCCAGTGTCCCCCGCCCGATGAATCGAGCTGGAAACATCTTCACCTCTCTGGCCCGGTCAGACGACCAGGTTGCGGTTCCGTGCCAGGTCAGAGCACGAAAGCCGCCCCAGAGGGGCGAGCGGGGGATCGTACCAAGACGCCGCCCAGTGTCAACCTGTTCAATGAACCGATCCTGCTTTTTGTCATGGAATCATCGCCAGTGGTCCGGGCTCACCGCGACGACGCCAAGGACCACGGACCCCGCCCCGGCAGCTCGAAGGCACCGCGTGGCCAGCGCCGCGGACCGCCCGGTTGTGAGCACATCATCCACCAGGATCACGGTCTCCCCCGCAATCCATTGCCTGGCAAGCGGATGCAGCCACCAGCCCCGGCGGGTCGCCCGCTGCCGATCGCTCCTGGACCGCCCGGCCTGCGGACGGCCGAACAGACGCCGGACCGGCCGACAGGATCGCGCCCCCAACGACGCTGCCACCGCTGCTGCAAGGGCTGGCGCATGGTGCCCTTTCCGCCGTCTCAGCATCGGGCTGGGCATCGGGACGACGACCGCGCGGCGCATGGCACCCCCCCCCAATTGCGCCCGCAGCGCTCCAGCGAGCCGCTCCCCGAGCGGGGTGGCCAGTTCCCACCAACCCTCATACTTCAATGCCTGCACGAGCTTTGCAGCCCCGTTTTGATAGGTCGCCACTCGGATCACGCCATCGGCGACGGCGGCCCCCCCCTCACACTTCGCGCACCCGACCGCGACAGATCTCATGCCTGAGGAAGACTGGCCGCACCGCAGACACCACGGCCCCCGGCACCGAACCAGGCTCGCGCGAACCCATCGTCCTGCTGGCGGGCGAGCTCGCCCAACCCACTGTTCAAGGATGCGGCCGGCGCGTCTGCGGGTGCGTCTGCGGGTGCGGGTGCGGGGGACCATCCTGAGGATGATCACCGTCTCCGGAGGGGGTCCGGCGGCAACATGCCCTTTCTCTGCAAGGATGCGATTCGGCGCGGGCCAGGGACCGGACGGCTCACGCTGAATCTGCAAGGACCGTTCGCCCCACGCCATCGGCGGCCAGTGCATTGGCCGCCTGCCTGGCCTGAACAAGGATCCCTGGAAGGAGGGCCGAAACCTCGGAAACACGCAGTCCACCGGCATCCGCCCAGGCCATCAGCAGCGTTGACGCCGTCGCCGACGGATACATGCGCAGCCGGTCAGCCAGGTGCTGCCGGTCGGGCGGTGCCAACGAATGAACCCAGTTCAGGATGAGATTCTCGGACATCATCGGAGCCTCCGCAGCCGCCTGGCCGCCCTTCGAGAAGCCGCGACCCAGACATTCCTTTCGCTCGATGAGATTGGCCCGACATCGCACTTGGCCAGACGGAAAAAGAGTCGCCGAATTCGCGAAAGAGCCGAACCCGCCCGGGATTGTCGCTCTGGCCCTCGAACGAGGGCCTTTTGTGGGAGTCGCTGAGATGAGCGGAATGTGTCAGGAGAATGCTGTGCAAGGCCCCTTGAGCGCTGCGTCCACCCTTCGAGACTGCTTTGAATCCCACTACGAGGCCCTTTTTCTGGAGGCCCGCGCCCTGTGCGGAGACGATCCGACCGCCGAGCGAGTGTGCGTGTCCGCCTTCAGATACCTCGTTTCCAGAATTGTCCAGAATCCTGAAACGGAAGGTATCGATCAGGATTCTCTCGCTCGAACGGCCCGAATCTGGATGCAGGCACACGTCCGTGCCTTGCACGCCAACCGAGCCGAAGGTACTTACAGGCCGCCCCGAGGAGCGGGAACGGCTGGGGACACTCACTCAAGGAATGCGTCACGATGACAACACGAGACTCACATTCAGGCCCTCCGACACCTCTTGCCGAAGCGCACGCAAGCAAGAAACGCGTACGCAAGGTCCTCGAAGCGTTGATCGACGAACATCTGGTTGATGACCCGTTACTCCTCGACCAGGCCATTGGAGGGTCACTGTTCGAAGACCTTCCCTGGAAGGACCCTTCGCCCTCAGGCGAATTCGAGGCCATCAACGCCTGATCCGCCTCCTGGCGGTCCAGGCGCCCCACACCTGCAATGCCCCGCTGTGCGTGCGAGACTCTTCCCGTACGCACGACTACTGCTCCACGACGCGTGCTGACCGCCAGCACGCGTCGTGACATTCATGATGGATCAGGACCGTGCCATTCGGCGGAGCACCGTATGCAGAATCCCACCGTTTCTGATGTACTCCACTTCCACGGGTGTATCCACTCGCACCAACGCTGAGAACGTCGTAGCGGACCCCGCCGCGTCGGTGGCGCGCACCGTGACCTTCATGCGTTCCTCGAAGCGTTGCCCCCAATCAATGTCGAAGTGCTCCTGACCGCTCAAGCCGAGTGACTGCGCCGACTCGCCTGACATGAACTCGAGTGGCACCACCCCCATCCCGACCAGATTTGACCGATGAATCCGCTCGTAGGATTCTGCAATCACCGCCCGCACTCCGAGGAGATAGGTCCCCTTGGCGGCCCAGTCCCGCGATGACCCCATGCCGTAGTCTTGCCCGGCCAGCACGATGAGGGGCGTCCCGGAGGCTCGGTAGTGCTCGCTTGCCTCAAAGATGGACGTCACTTCACCGGTCGTGAAGTCGGTGGTCCAACCACCTTCGGTCCCCGGCGCCAGGTGGTTTCTCACCCTGATGTTCCCGAACGTCCCGCGGGTCATGACCAGGTCATTTCCCCGACGAGACCCGAAAGAGTTGAACATCGACGGCTCGACGCCATGTGCCACCAGCCACCTTCCCGCCGGCGAGTCTGCACCGATCGATCCAGCGGGCGATATGTGGTCGGTCGTCACAGAGTCCCCGAGCAGGCACAGAACGCGCGCGTTCTGAACGACGGGGATCCCCGGCACATCCTGCGTCATGCCCTCAAAGAATGGCGGGCGACGCACATAGGTACTCTCAGGCGGCCATCCGAACAGATCCCCCTCCCCCGACTCGATGGCCTGCCAGGCTGCCGATCCGGCGAAGACGTCAGCGTACTCCCGCTCAAACTGAGCACGTGTCACGCCATCCCGAACCACCGCATCGATCTCGGCCTGGGTCGGCCAGATGTCCTTGAGATAGATTTCCGTGCCATCAGGTGCCGTGGCGATCGAGTCGGTCCCCAGATCGATGTCCACGGTGCCGGCAAGCGCGTAGGCGACGACCAATGGAGGCGACGCCAGGTAATTGGCACGCACATCGGGGCTGATCCGCCCCTCGAAGTTGCGATTGCCGCTGAGCACGCTCGTGGCAATCAACCCGTGTTCGTTGATGGCTTCATGAATGGGATCGGGGAGCGGCCCGGAGTTCCCAATGCAGGTCGTACAACCGTATCCAACCTCCCAGAATCCAACCGCTCGGAGTGACTCCAGCAAACCGGACTCCGTGAGGTAGTCAGTGACCACTTTGGACCCGGGCGCCAGCGACGTCTTCACCCATGGCTGGCGGGTCAAACCAAGTGCATGGGCCTTCTGAGCGACAAGTCCCGCGGCCACCATGACATCCGGATTGCTGGTGTTGGTGCAGGAGGTGATGGCAGCAATCACGATGGCGCCATCGGACAGATCGAACTCCTGGTCGTCCATGGTCACACGCCCGGAAGCCGGGGCGTGGCCTTCAATCGAGGCGAGGTGACGGCTCCACGTCGCCTGCATCGCATCCAAGGTGATTCGATCCTGCGGACGCTTCGGGCCGGCCAGCGACGGGACGATGGTCCCGAGGTCCAGTTCAACCTGATCGGTGTACAACACATCCTCGTCGCCGGTGTGCCAGAATCCGTTGGCCCTGCAATAGGTCTCCACGGTATTGATGAGCTCCCTGGAGCGGCCCGTGAGTTCCATGTATCGCAAGGTTGCCTCGTCCACCGGGAAGAAGCCCATGGTGGCGCCGTACTCGGGTGCCATGTTCGCGATGGTGGCACGGGTCGCCAATGGCATCCCGGCAAGCCCCGGCCCACAGTACTCCACGAACTTGCCCACCACACCGTGCGCACGAAGTACTTCCGTGATGCGAAGCACCAGATCGGTTGCGGTACAACCCTCCGGAAGTGAGCCCACCAACCGTACTCCAACCACATCCGGAATCAGCATGGAGATGGGTTGTCCCAGCATGCATGCCTCGGCTTCGATCCCGCCGACACCCCAGCCCAGAACGCCGAGACCATTGATCATGGTCGTATGTGAGTCCGTACCGACCAGGCTGTCAGGGAAAAGCCAGTCGCCATCATCCCATACGACCTTGGCGAGATACTCGAGGTTGACCTGATGCACAATCCCGGTCGCGGGTGGAACCACCCTGAAGTTATCGAAGGCCTGCTGGCCCCACTTCAGGAACTCATATCGCTCTTCGTTTCTCGCAAACTCATGCTCTGAATTGATCGTCAACGCAACTCCCGAGTCGAACGCATCAACCTGGACACTGTGGTCGATCACCAGATCACATGGAACAAGTGGATTGACTTTGGCAGCGGAGTCCTGCTGCCCGGTCATCTCAACAATGGCCGACCGCATCGCAGCGAGATCCACCATCGCGGGCACGCCCGTAAAATCCTGCAGCACCACGCGGCCAGGCATGAAGGGAATCTCTCGATCCGCACCGCCCGCTCTCGTCGATGTGGCAAGCGCTTCGACGTCACCCTTCGACACGGTTTCGCCGTCGCAGTGCCTGACGCACGCTTCCAGAAGTACCCGGATACTGAAGGGCAATCGACCAAGGTCAAAGCCCAGACTCGACGCCAGCGCTGGCAGCGAGGCCATCTTCCGAGGGCCGAGTGGTGTGTGAATTGTCTGAACGACGCCGAATGGATCGCGCTGCTGCGACATCTGCAGGGGCTCCTGTGAAGACCGCACAGGATACCTCCCCGCGCCTGCTCACTCGATGCCGGGATGGTCCGGATTGGCAATGAGGCGAATGTCCGGCCGGGGCCCGCAGGCGATGTGGCCAGCTGGAACGCACTTGGAGAGGAACACGCCTCCGGCGACGACGCAATGATCCCCAACCACCGTGTCGCCGCCCAAAATGGTGGCGCCCGCATAGACCGTGACATGGTCACCGAGCGTCGGATGCCGCTTGACGCCTCGTTTGAGGTTGCCTCGCTCATCGCGCTCAAACGACCGCGCGCCGAGCGTCACCCCCTGATAGACCTTGCAGTGCGCTCCGATGATCGTCGTCTCTCCAATCACGACCCCGGTACCGTGATCGATAAAGAACGAGGCACCAATGTCCGCTCCAGGATGGATGTCAACCCCCGTATCGGCGTGGGCATGCTCCTGCATGATGCGAGGCAGCAGTGGAATCCCCAGTTGCACCATGCCATGGGCAAAGCGGTGCGTCGTGAGCGCCCGAAGCCCTGGATAGCACAGCATGACTTCGTCGATGTGCCTCGCTGCCGGATCTCCATCAAAGGCTGCCTGCACATCAAGGCTCAGGAGATCTCGGATACCTGGCAGCATCTGAAGCACGGCGCCCGTTGCGTCCGCCGCCAGCGCCTTGGCGTCACCCTCCCCCCAATGCACAAACGCACCCTGAATCTGGTGCTGCAGGTCGGTGGAAAAGTCGGTCAGCTCAGACTGAAGTCGCGTTGACAGGGACGCGGCATCGAAGTCCCGCTGCCCGTGCAATCCTGGAAAGAGGATGCCTCGCAGTCGCTCGATGAGATGTCGGGCCGTGTGCGGATCAGGGAGGTGATCCGCGCAGGCTCGCGCCATCCGGGCATCGGCCGCCGTCGCCGCCGCCATTTCCTCCGCCAGGCTCCGAACGTCCACCCGCTTCTCGTCTCCACTCATTGCGTCCCAGTCGCATGCGTTGGCTGACCCGGCGGTCAATCAACGGACAGGGTGGGATTCGAACCCACGATAGCCCGAAGGCTATACCGGTTTTCGAGACCGGCGCATTCAACCGCTCTGCCACCTGTCCTCTGGGACGGACATGGTACTTGCTTCAGGCCCCGTCGGTGGTGTCGCCCGCCGCCACAACAGGATCGCTTCGATCACCATCCAGGCCTCCAGCGCCAACGTTGCCAGGCCGATGGTCACAAGCAACCATCGCTCCTGAGCGATCCATGCATCATCGGCCCCTGTCCCTGTGAAGACCTGAGCGGCCAGCGCCCAGCCGGGGATCACCAGCATGACGACGAGGGGCACCACGAGAAACCAGGTGGGGCGGCCTGATCGCCAGAGGTAGATGGTGATCACGAGAAAGGCGAGGCCGGCGAGCAACTGGTTGGTCGCTCCAAAGAGCGGCCAGAGGATGAGCCCCCCCCATCCCTGTAGAGGTCCAGGTCCACCCCCCTCCCGAGGCGGGAATCGCCGCGAGCGCCCCTCCAAGCACGACCGCCACCCCCGTCGCGATGAATCGTCCAGGAAGTGACCAGGCGGCCCGCCTCGACGCGGCGCTGACGGTTGAGGCCAGCTCTTGAACCACGTACCGTTGAAGCCGGCAGGCCGTATCAAGGGTCGTGGCGGCAAATGAGGCCACCAGAACGCCCATCAAAGCCAGCGCCACTCCGGGCGGAACAGTCATGGCCGCCAGAAAGTTCGAAGCGCCATCCACAAAGGCGGCCACCTTGGCTCCAAGCCCACCGGCCGCGCCCCACGATGCATATCGCGTTGCCCACGCAGCCTCACCGGTCACGAGCCCTCCATCCGCCCCCTCCACCCCCAGTCCCAATCCGGCCACGCACGCAAGGATGACGAGCACGGCAAGGAATCCCTCCAGAACCATGGCTCCATATCCGATTGCCATGGCGTCCTGTTCTGATTGCACCTGTTTGCTCGAAGTGCCACTTGAAACAAGGCAATGAAAGCCACTGATGGCTCCACAGGCAATAGTGATGAACAGGAATGGGAAGAGCAATGGCGCCCCCGGTGGATTCAGATCGGCCACCGGTGCGATGATCGCCAGCGGCGGGCGCACGCCGTCGATCGGCGCTCCACCGGCGAGGCCGGCCACGGCAAGCCCCACCACGATGAGGCCCAGGGCGGTCACGAGTTGCAGGGCATTGATGTAATCGCGGGGCTGAAGGAGCACACCAACTGGCAACACCGAGGCCACGAATCAATATCCAAGCAGGATGCACACCCAGCCCATCACCGGAAGGCCTGCCATCGCATCGTTGAATGTCCCCAGCCATCCGACATCTCCGAAAACCACCGATAGGTACATCAGAGCCAATGCCGCCAGCGACGGCACGAACAGGCCCATCCGACTGCGCCTGAGCATGACACCAACCGCCACCGCCAGCGGAATCTGCACGACGCACGGAAAGATCGCGGCTGGGAACATCCTGAATACGACCGCGATGACCAGCCCGAAGATGGCCAGCACGATGGTGAGCCCAATGAAGAGAATCGCCAGAAACAGCAGTCGGACACGTCGATTGACGAGCCGACCGGCGACGTCACCAATCGTCTGACCGTCACTTCGGAGGCTGACGACGAGGCTCCCCAGATCGTGAACGGCGCCAATGAAGATTGACCCGAAAACGACCCAGACCAGCGCGGGAAGCCAACCCCACATGACGGCAATTGCCGGTCCGACAATGGGGCCCGTCCCGGCGATCGATGTGAAGTGGTGCCCGAAAACCACCGACCGTGGCGTGGGCACGAAGTCGACATCATCCTGCCTGGCGATGGATGGGCAGACGCGGTTCGCGGTCAGTCGGAAGACGTGGCGTCCAAGCCACCGGCCATACAACCGGTAGGCCAGCACGAACGCGACCCCCGCGCCGATCGCCATGAAGAGTGTTGCCAATTGAGACGCTCCCGACGCGATGGTACCAATGCCTCACGGCAGGATCAGGCGCGGTACGGTGGCCGCTGGCCGAACACCCCGGACTCCAGTGTGGCCCATGGAGCGACCATCAGATGCACATCTCAATCACCCTCGCCGTACTCATGCTGGTGACAGGCGCGTCGTACATCCTGTGGTCGGGACTCTGGGCGCACCTCCTGACGGAGTTCACGCGGAGCCGCCATCCAGGCGCGACGGGCATGCTGGGAGGGCTTGTGTCGCTCATGCTCGGCCTGCTCATTGTGCTGGCAGACAGTCCCGATCAAGGCCTGCTGGTCATCACGGAGATCGTGGGGTGGATCTGCATCGCCAAGGGCACCATGTGGATGCTCCTCCCAGGCGTGATGCTCTCATTGATTCCTCGAGGTCGGTCAGCCATCACTGGATGGATCATTACCAGCGGCATTCTGCTGCTGGTGGCCGGTGGCCTTCTGACCCGCGGCGTCATGACGTCGACGCCTGCGCCGGTCAGTTCCGCTGCCGAAGCTCCCGAAGCTGGTCCTTGAGCTGGATGAGCATGGCCTCAAGTTGACGGCGGCCGTAGAACTGACCTCCGTGATACATCGATGTCGGCACGTTGGCCGCATCTCGATACCACCGCAGCCATCCTTCGACAATCCTGATCCGCTTGCGAAGACCATTCTCATCATTCCCAAGCTCGCCGAACTCCTTCATCGAGAACTGAATGGACTTCTTGCACCGCTCGACGAGTTCGTTCCAGTCATCGTGCAGATCGCGTCCGGTTCCGACCTCGCGCCAGCCGCCCTGATCGAGCAGTTCTCCAAGCGCCTCCTCATCATCCGCAATTCCAATGGCCAGTCCGCAGTCCACGGCTTCACGAGCCTTGAATCCCAGCACTTCTCCGGGACGATTCATGTCGACATCGCCTTCCAGGCTCTGATACCAGGTCACGTCTCCCGTCTCAGGATCCTTCGAGTACGAAAGGAGCGACAAGCCCCCAGCGTCACCGGTCTTGAACGGAATCGCCAACTTGGGGCTGCGGCCGAAGCGACGAAGGACTGGTTCGATGTACCTGCGTGCACCATTGACCTGGTAACCAACAGGCATGGACGGACCACCAGCCAGTGTGGTGATCGAGCCAAAGTGTCCTCGACTCTGCATGACGATGACGTCACAACACAGGGTGGTCATCCCCGCAGCAGACGTCCCATCAATCACCCAGGCCACCACACGGTGACGCTTCTGCGCTTCGTAGATGGCGTCTCGGATCATCTCCCACTCGGCGACGTACCCGCCGCCTGAGTTGATCTCGAGCACAATGGTCTGGCCCGGGCCAAGCTCGTCAGCCTCGGCGGTGATGGCCTCAATCTCCTCGGCCCGAAACTCCACGCCAACCATTCCGGTCAGGGGCAGAATGAAGGTGGGGCGAATCGACTCATCACTTTCCTCTGACGCATCACCGCCACCCGCCGCCGGCGAAGCTTCTGTTCCGCTGTCGGACTCGCTCGCAGGATCGTCCACGCCGCCCTCGGCAGATTCACCATCGCCTGATGCATCCGCGAGACGGTCAATGCTCACCAGATCCGCGGGGTGGATCGGCGGAATTCGGCGGCCGTCGGCACCTTTCATCTCCAGCCAGCCATCGCTGATCCTGATCAGCGTACCCTCCACCGTTCGGCGAATTCCCCGCGCCTTGTAAACGACTCGAATCTGGTCGCCGAGTTCTCCTCGCCAGACCCCATCCTGTGTCTCGACGCGGACGCGGTCACCTGCCTGAGCCGCCGGTGCACACACACAGAACGCCACGCACGCAACAAGGACGATACCGAACACCTTCTGCATGAGATCTACTCCAATCGGCCTATCCGCTCGGGCCTCCACAGGGGCCAGGTCGGGATCGACGTCAGTGTAGCGGCCTGCTCATGCTCCGGGATCAGTGAACGACTCCCGCCTGTGCCGCGCCCCCCGCAATCTGCAAGACGTGTTCCAGGCAGGAAGACCAATGCCCGGATATCCAATGACCGCCGTTGGTGGATATCACAGAAACGCTCAGGCACCTCCGTCGCAGGCACCAAAGCCGTCCATCACTTCAAGGATGTCCCCGATGTCCACAGTGCCGTTCCAGTCAAGGTCCTCGGTCGCCGGTCCCTGGCCCCAAGCACCAACGACAGCGGGCAGATCGGCAATGTCCACAAGACCATCCAGCGTGGCGTCACCGGGACATGCCGGCCGTGGAGGCGAACCGTCATGCTCGGGAAATGCCAGGCGTTGTCCATCTCTGCCATGTCCGTATCGAATCATCGCATCGGACTGAATCCCAGCGAGAAAGTGGTCGCCCTGTTCTACCCAGCCACCGCTCCAGTGAAACACCCGCGTCTGCCCGCCGTCGTTGATCACGATCCCGCTCCGCGCAGGCGCAGGGTTGTGAGCGGAGCTTGGACACAAGGGTGGCAGGCGTGATGCGGGGCCACGACGGCCAAGCGACGCGGCCCTCTACGGGCCGTAATGCGAGGAGGGCGCCGCCAGCCGCCGCGCCCGGACCCCGACGTCCCGCTCCGCAAACAATCCCGCGCCAAAAACGAAGTGACCCCCATCCTGTTTCCACGCCCGGGGTCAAAGAGTCCGCCATGAC
>CAYQJN010000072.1:0-11045 GCA_964417845.1 uncultured Isosphaeraceae bacterium | reverse complement strand
CCAGTCGGTGTAGATCTAGATCCACTCCATATCATAAAAAAAAAAATTCAACGCAGACTCGAAGGTGGTCGTCGGGGGGAACATGAATGGCAGCTTGATGCTCTGCAGTTTGCGGAACACCGCTCGGTCCGCAGCCGGCATCATGTACCCACCGTCGGTTCCGCGGCGATGACTGATCTGCGGCCAATCTTCCGGATAGGACATCCGTCCACTGATAGAACGCTCGCCAGGCCCGGTCAGATTGCGTGCCGGAATCTGCTGAAGCCGCTGATTCTCAAGCGACACTTCGGCTTCACCGTACGCCCGCTGCTGCTGGTACTCGCTGTATTTGCGGTACATCTCCGTGGTGCGAATGACGTCGCGCAGCGCAAGCGCTGCCGGATTCTGGGGATCGATGAACAGAATCTCGTCGAGAATCTGAAGCGCTTCGCGGTACTTCAGTTCTGACTGCAACTGCCGCACCCGAATGAGATTCTCACGAATAATCTTGGTCTTCTCGGTCTCCGCTCGGTTGATCTCGGCGGACCGGGACGCCTGCGCCTCGTCCGCGGCAGCCTGCTGTGCCAGAAGGCGAGCGTTGACGCGTGCGTCACCAATCACGGAGATCATCGCCTCGGCGCGTTTGTTCATTTCAGCAAGATCGGCGGCCGCGAGATACTGCTTCCGCTGCCGCAACTTGATCTGCGCCGTCAGGATGGCACGGTCGGCACCCGCGAAGTCCTCTTCGCTCATCAATTGCTGCGCGCGTGTGTACCCCTCCTCGAACTCGACCTTCGCTCGCGTCTGCTGCTCCTGATACCGCTGCTCAACAGAGGCGGCGCCGGACACGGACTTCGTCATGCTGCCCTGATCCAGCATGGCCATGGCCTGTTGATATCCGCGGCTTGCCTGCTCGTTGCCCGGCATCAACTGCAGGACCTCAGAGTACTTCGCGGCAGCCTTCCGCCACAATCCTTCGCGCTCAAGACGTCGCGCGGCCAACAGGGCCGCATTGACTTTGGCGGCGTGCTGGGTTGCCAGATCAACCTGTTCGGGCGCCTCCTTGGGGGCGGGGTCAGGTGCAGCACCTTCGTCCGCTCCCAACAGGAGCGAACTGGCTCCCGCTGCAAGTGCAACGGCCACGGTCAGTTTCTGGAAACGCCCCAACAGGCGGCAATGCATGGTGATCTCCACTCTCAATCTCGGTCGGCAGTGACCCCCCACCACCGCGTGCAGACGCTCATTCACACAAACACACGGCACAGGGCCTTCAGGGGCCAGCGGCAGGGATCACAGGACCTCGCGTGGTGATCGCGCCAAGAGGGCGTACGGTAGTCCTAGGGGGCTTCGCCTGCAACCGGACCAGCCCCCTGATGCCTCCCCATCGCGGTCACGAACCATCGGAAGAGATCGGCAGCCTCATGCGGGCCCGGCGATGCTTCGGGGTGAAACTGCACGCCGCGAATGGGCTTGGTGGCATGTTTGAACCCGGCGACCGTGCCGTCGTTTAAGTGGATGTGGCTCACCTCGCATCCGGCCGCCTCCAGGGTCTCCTGATCCACGCAGAAGCCGTGATTCTGGCTCGTGATGTAGATCCGCCCCGTGTCCACATCACGCACGGGCTGGTTGGCCCCTCGGTGGCCAAAGGGCAGTTTCCAGGTGCGGGCTCCCAAGGCAAGCGCCAGCAACTGATGACCCAAACAAATACCGAACAATGGCACTGTGTCGACCAGCTCCCGCACCGCCTCGACCACGGCCTCGACCGCCGCCGGGTCGCCGGGACCGTTTGAGATGAAGACGCCGTCAGGCTCCATGGCGAGAATCTCGGCCGCCGACGTCCCGGCGGGCACCGGAAAGACATCGCACCCGACAGACACCAGGTGCCGAAAGATGTTTCGTTTGGCGCCGCAGTCAATCGCCACGACCCGAAAGCGGCGTCCGCCCTCGTCATCAGGTGCCGGCCACCACGAATCGAGTGGCTCGGTCCACCCATCGGGTGCCCCCGCCCCTGCTTCGGTGGCGAGGTCCTGGCCATCCATCTGCGGGCTCGTCGTGATCGACACCATCGCGTCGCCGGTCGGGGTGTCCGATGACACGATCGCCCCTCGAAGCACACCTCCACCCCGAAGCCGCCGTACCAGGGCCCGCGTATCGATGCCCTCGATCGCAGGAATGCCGTGCCGGCCCAGCCATGCCCCCAACTCCTCCTCCGCGCGACAGTTCGATGCTCGTTCCGCCATCTCACGCACGACAAAACCCGCCACCTGAGGCCTGTCGGACTCGGTGTCGTGGCTACAGACGCCGTAGTTGCCGATGTGCGGCACCGTCAGCACCAGAATCTGGCCACGGTACGAAGGATCGGTCAGCGCTTCCTGGTATCCGGTCATGGCCGTGCAGAAGACGACTTCCCCGATCGCCTGGCCATCGGCCCCGAACCCTCGGCCCTCGAAAACGGTGCCGTCCTCAAGAACCAGTTTCACTGCCCGCACCGCATCCGCCATGGCTCGGAAGTGTAGACAATACTGGCGTGCAGGAGTTGTTCCCCGAGTCAACCGTTGGCTGGACCAGCATCGCGGTCGATCGCCCGATCGGCCTGGGGTCGGCCTTCACCTATGCGGTCCCGGAGGACCTGGCCGACCTGCGCATTGGCGACCCGGTCAGCGTTCCGCTTGGACGCGGAGCGACCCCGACCGCGGGCTGGGTCACCTCGCGTGTGTCAATGGATCAGGCCCCGCCAGATCAAGGGGGCATCAAGCACATCCTCGCGCGACGTCCGGACCGTCCGCTTCCCGAGGACCTCATCGAACTCGGATGCTGGATGGCGGACTACTACCTCGCGCCCCTTGGCCCCACACTCTCCAGCATGCTGCCCGCACCTGTTCGGCGAGGGACGGGGCGTGTGGAACGAACGTATCTCGATCTCGCCCCGTCCGCCGACGAGACCCCCAGGCTCGGCCCCGCCCAGCGCCAGGTACTCAACCACCTTCGAAGCCTGCCGCCAGATGCGCGGCCTGTCGAGCAGGCGATCCTCAAGGCAGCTGCAGGGATCTCCACGACAACGCCGATCAAATCGCTCGTGTCCAAGGGGCTTCTTGTCCAGACGACACGCTCCACCATTGCCTCGTCATGGCATGTGCCACCAACCGAGCCCACCCAGCCGCCAACTCCGACCCGGGACCAGACCGCGATCATTGACGCGCTGCAGCACCAACTGGGGCAGGGATTCGCTGCCCATCTCCTGCGAGGTGTGACCGGATCGGGAAAGACCGAGGTGTATCTGCGTGTCATCGAGGCAGCGCTTCGTCGAAATGAGCACGTCCTGATTCTCGTCCCCGAGATTGCGCTCACACCCCAGACTGGAAGCCGCATCGCAGAGCGGTTTCCGCATGAGACGGTCGCCATCCTGCACTCAGGCATGCCAGCCGCGGCGCGGCATGCATGCTGGGAGCAGGCCAGAACCGGAGAGGCCCGCATCGTTCTGGGCGCCCGCAGCGCCGTCTTCGCGCCCATCCCTCACGACCGCCTTGGACTCATCATCGTGGATTAATCACACGACCCGTCCTTCAAACAGGATGCGTCGCCCCGATACCACGGCCGCGATGTGGCCGTCCGGCGCGCCCAGATGGCAGCCTGCCCGGTGGTGCTCTGCACCGCAACCCCGTCGCTGGAAACCTGGTGGAACGTGACGCATCGCCCGCACTGGTCCGTTCATCACCTGGGCACACGCGCCCCCGGCCTGACGCTTCCGCGTGTCCGCGTCGTGGACATGCGAGAGGAGCGCCGTGCTGACCAGGGGCGGCGTGGCCAGCTCGGCCCCACGCTCCGGGCCGCCCTGGTGCGGACACTGGAGCAGGAGCACCAGGCCATCCTGCTGCTCAATCGAAGGGGTTGGGCCACCCACATTGCCTGCCCGAGCGCCGCCTGTGGCTGGGTGCTTGAGTGCGGACAGTGTGACACGACCATGGTCTACCACCGACCGGGCGAAGTCCCAACAGGTGGCTTTGTGCGATGCCACCACTGCAGCAGTGAGATTCGACTGCCCAAAGCATGCCCGGACTGCGGGCGACGACCCGCCCGACTTGGTGCCGGAACCCAACGGCTCGAGGATGAGTTGGCAGCACTGCATCCTGAACTCTCCGAAGGCGCGGCCATGGTGCGGATGGATTCCGATGCCATGCAGCACGCCGATCAGTACCACGCAGCCCTCTCTGCCTTCGAACGTGGCGACACGCGCGTCCTGCTGGGCACGCAGATGATCGCCAAGGGGCTTGATGTCCCTGGCGTACGACTGGTCGGTGTGATCGATGCCGATACCGCCCTCCGTCTGCCGGACTTCAGGGCGGCCGAGCGGACGTTCCAGCTCGTCAGCCAGGTCACCGGACGATGTGGGCGCGGCGCGGCAGCCGGACAGGCCATCGTGCAGACGGTGGACCCGGATGCCCGCGCCATGGTGATGGCGGCGAAGGGCAACACCATCGAGTTCCTCAATGCCGAGTTGCAGGATCGGGTCAGCGCCGGACTTCCACCGGCCACGCGCATGGCTCGACTGGTCGAGCAGCACGAGGATCTCTCAACCTGTGAGTCTCGGATCAATCGCCTTGCATCCTCCATGCGAGCCATCGCGCCCCCCGAGGGCGACGTCATGGGCCCGATGCCCTGCCCGCTGGCGCGAATCCGCATGCGACATCGCCGGGAGGTCATTCTCACGGCCCCGGAGGCAGCCACCCTGCAGGCCTGGCTCAGGCACGCCGAGCGTGAGGCGGCGCTGCGATCCCCGTCGCTTGCCATTGATGTTGACCCAATCTCTCTTCTCTGAGCGTCTCAAGGGGCGAAATACCCACCCGTGGCGGGTACCATGCGGAACTCGTCATCGTCGCCCGGCGTGCGGCCGGATGGCTCGACGACCGCTCGAACTCGCCGCCCTCCGCACCGAGACGGACGCACGACATGGACCCTCAGCAGGACGCCTTGCCCCCCGCCGCGCCGGGGATCAACGCGTGGAATGCCGCCTGGGTCGATCAACTGCGGCGGCAATGGCTCGCCGACCCCGGCTCGGTTCCACCATCGTGGCGTCATTTCTTCGCTGGCTTCGATCTGGCGGCCGCCAGCGCAGGCGACGCCGCTACCACCACCCCCTCAGCCGAGGCGGTCATCACGGCCTACCGCCGGTGGGGTCATTTGGCTGCCAGAATCGACCCGCTGGGGCGTCGGCGGCTCGACACGAGCCCGCTCTCTCACGCCTCCTTTGGTTGGCGTGATGAGGATCTCGACCGTTTGGTCACGACTGATCTTCCGGGACTTGCACAGCCTGCCACGCTTCGCGACACCCTGGCGCGGCTCGAAGATGCCTGGTGCGGTCATATGGGTATCGAGTCCGAGCACATTCGCTGCGAAACGCAGCGACGGTGGTGGCAGGAGCAGAATGAGTCTCCGCGAGATCCGCTCGACGCCGAGACGCGCCGCCGCGTGCTGACCGGCCTTCAACGGGCCACCGGGCTTGAGCGATTCCTCATGAGGCGCTATGTCGGAAGCAAGTGGTTCAGCCTCGAAGGTGGCGAGACGCTCATTCCCATGCTGACCGAGCTCCTCGATGCGGCCGCCACTGCCGGTGTGGAAGAAGTGGCCTTCGGCATGGCGCATCGCGGCCGGGTCAATGTCCTCGTCAACATCCTTGAGAAGTCCTACGACCAGCTCTTCACCGAGTTCGAGGAAGCCTGGACGGAAGACTTTCTGGAGAGCGGCGGAGACGTGAAGTATCACCGCGGATACAGCTCAGACGTGCGCACGACCAGTGGACATGCGCTGCACCTGACCATGGCGTCGAATCCATCTCACCTGGAGTGGGGACATCCGGTGGTGCTCGGGCGTGTGCGAGCGAAACAGCGCCTTCGAGGCGACACGACCCGCCGTCGCTGCCTTCCCGTACTGGTTCACGGAGACGCCGCACTTCCCGGACAAGGGGTCGTTCAGGAGTTGGCCAACATGGCCGCCCTCTCGCCCTACGACGTCGGCGGCACGATTCACCTGGTGATCAACAATCAGATCGGCTTCACCGCCGAACACGACGAGGCATTCGCAAGCGTTTACTGCACCGATGTCTTCAGAGGACAGGACGTCCCCATTCTCCATGTCAACGGGGCCGATCCCGATGCCTGTGTGCACGCGATTCAACTGGCGACGCAGTGGCGCCAGACATTCGGTCGCGACATCGTGATCGATCTCTGGGGCTGGCGCAAGCACGGCCACAACGAAACCGACGAGCCGGCATTCACCAATCCGGAACTGTACGAAGCCATCCGTGCCCAACCGTCCATCGTCGAGTTGTACGCGCAGACGCTCGAAGACGAGGGCGTCATCGAGGCCGCCGAGACGGAGCAGACTGAGCAGCGACTGCTTGATGTGATGAACGAGGCGCAGGATCGCATTCGCGCCGAACCGGTGCGACCGACACCTCCCGCCTTTGACGATCAGTCAACTTGGGCGGGCTTTACCACGGCGTGGAGCGAAGAAGATACGGACACATCGGTGTCGGTCGAGACGCTTGATGCGATCTGCAGCGCGTTTGCACGTCGCCCGGAAGGGTTTACCCCGCACCGCAAGCTTGAGCGCGTGCTCGAAGAGCGGGCCACGGCGGTGCGTGATGATCGACCGCTGGACTGGGCCATGGGAGAGCTCCTTGCCTATGGAAGCCTGCTTCTGGACGGGTACCCGATCCGGCTGACCGGTGAGGACTGCCAGCGCGGCACGTTCAGTCATCGCCATGCGGTGCTGTTCGATGCCGACACGGGAGCACCCTGGTCCCCACTGGATCACATCGATACAGCCCAGTCCCGAATGTGCATTCACAACTCTCCGGTCACGGAATCCGCCTGCATCGGATTCGAGTACGGCTATTCACTCGGCGACCCGAACATGCTTGTGTTGTGGGAAGCCCAGTTCGGTGATTTTGCCAATGTCGGACAGGTCTACTTTGATCAATTCATCGCATCGGCCGAGCGGAAGTGGAGGCGATTCAGCGGTCTGGTCTGCCTGCTTCCGCACGGATACGAGGGCATGGGCCCGGAGCACTCCTCGGCACGCCTGGAGCGATTCCTGCAACTCTGCGCCGACCACAACATGGAGGTCGCGGTACCGACCACACCAGCCCAGATGTTCCACCTGCTTCGCAGACAGATGCGGCGGGCGTTCCGCAAGCCGCTCATCGTGATGACCCCCAAGAGTCTGCTTCGCCATCGGCAGGCCGTGAGCACGGTGCACGATCTGACCCAGGGCCGGTTCGAACCTGTTCTGGGGGATCCCTCCCTCGCCGCAGAGGACGTCACGCACGTCATCCTGTGCTGTGGGAAGGTTGGATGGGATCTTGTGGCCAAGAGAATGGACACCCCCAGCGCGGCCAACACCGCCATCATCCGTCTCGAGCAGCTCTACCCGTTTCCGAAGGAGCAAATCGCCGAACTGCTGGAGGCGTACGGTCCGAACGCTCGCTGGACGTGGGTTCAGGAAGAGCCTCGCAATGCGGGTGCCTGGACCTGGATCGCTGACGTCTGGGCCGAGCACTTTGGTCGCCACCTTGAGTTCGTCGGCCGACCGGCCAACGCCTCACCCGCTGTCGGATCCGCACGTTTGCATCGGGATGAGCAGGATGCGCTCCTCCAGACAGCCCTCGATGAGCGTGCCCCGGCGGACACACCGCAGGAGCAGCGCGCATGAGTACCGACATCGTCATTCCCAGCCTGGGTGAGTCCATCACCGAAGTACGACTTGGTCGCTGGCTCTGCAAGGACGGCGACTGGATCGACCGGGACGCGCCACTCGTCGAAGTGGAGTCCGACAAGGTGACGCAGGAACTCCCCGCACCCGACGCCGGTGTCGTCTCGATCACCGAGGTCGAGGGGGCGGATCTGGAGATCGGTGCCATCATCGGATCGATCGACACCGCGGCGTGCAAGCCTTCACCACCAGCCAGCGAACCGGACCTTCCGGCAACCCGTGTCGAAGTCGCCACCGAGACGACCAGCTCTGCAGGAGACACCAGAGCAACGTCCATGGCCCGCCATCTGGCCCGGGACCGGGGCGTCGCACTCTCGGGTGTTCAGGGAACGGGTCCCGGGGGGCGGGTCATGAAGTCCGATGTGCTCGCCCAGACCCCGCCGGACCTGGCGCCCGCTGCTCAGGTCGCGCCCGAAACGGCGGCCATCGCCCTCCCATCGGAGCGAGGCATTCGGCGTGAGCGCCTCTCGCCGCTTCGCAGGCGTATCGCCGAGCGGCTCGTGCAGGCCCAGCGCACGGCCGCCATGCTGACAACCTTCAACGAAGCGGACATGAGCGAAGTCATTCGCCTGCGAGCTGCGCACAAGGATGATTTCCACGACCGTTTCGGTGTCAAACTCGGCTTCATGAGTTTCTTTGCCAGGGCCGTCGCCTCAGGGCTGGCGGCCTTCCCCGCCATCAATGCCTGGATCGACGGAGATGAAGTGGAGTACCACGACTACGTTGATCTCTCGGTCGCCGTGGGCACCGACCGCGGCCTGGTCGTGCCCGTCGTGAGAAGCGCCGATCGAATGAGTTTCGCCGAGATCGAGCAGGAGATCTCGAGGCTGGCGGTCGAAGCACGAGCAGGTCGTCTTGGCCTTGATGACATGACCGGGGGTACCTTCACCATCAGCAATGGCGGTGTGTACGGATCGATGATGTCGACCCCGATTCTCAATCCCCCACAGTCCGGGATCCTGGGGCTGCACCGGATCACGAAACGGGCTGTTGAAGACCCGAACACTCCCGGCGCGATTGTCCTCCGGCCGATGATGTACCTGGCCGTTTCCTATGACCATCGCATCGTCGATGGTGCCGAAGCCGTCGGATTCCTGGTGCACGTCAAGGAGTGCATCGAGTCGCCCGAGCGACTCCTGCTCGGAATGTGAGCCAGCCGCCACCTCCAGATTCTGGACATGTCCCCGTCCTGCTCGAAGAAGTGCTGACGCACCTCGAGCCCCGAGAAGGCGGCACACTCCTCGACTGCACGTTGGGTCGCGGCGGGCACGCCGTAGCCATCGGCGGCGCGGCGCCGCGTATCCGCGTGATCGGACTGGATCTGGACACTGGCAATCTCGCGTTTGCCGCCTCCCGGCTCGAAGAGGCCGGGGTGGAGGCCCGCACCGCCCATGCCAACTTCGTCCGCGGGCCCGAGGTCCTCGCTGAAACAGGTACTCCAGCCACGATGGTGCTGGCTGATCTCGGGTTTGCGTCAACCCAGATCGATGATGCCCAGCGCGGGTTCTCCTTTCTGCAGGACGGTCCATTGGACATGCGGCTGGATCGCACCGGGCCCGTCTCGGCCGCCGCGCTGCTCGCCTCCATTCCCGAACGCGAGCTGGCCGGACTCATCCGCCGATACGGCGAAGAGCCTCTCGCGGGACGGATTGCGCAAAAGATTGCATCTGAACGCGAGAAGCGGCCGATCGAAACAACTGGAGTTCTCGCGGAGATCGTCCGCGAAGCCTACGGCGCCCGAGCCCGCACCTCGCGGCAGCACCCTGCGACTCGCACCTTTCAGGCCTTGCGAATTGCAGTGAACGACGAGTTGGCAGCACTACAGACGCTGCTCGACCGGCTGACGCGGGCCCTGCGATCTGGCGACCGGACGTGGCTGGCCCCCGGCGCGAGGATTGGCATCATTGCCTTCCACAGCCTCGAGGATCGTCCCGTCAAGCAGTGCTTCGCCTCGTTGGTCCGCGATGGGCTCGCAGTCCACACGACAGCCGGTGCGGTGCGGCCGAGTGCGGACGAGGTTGATCGGAACCCGCGCAGCCGAACAGCGCGTCTGCGGGTCATCCGGTTGACAGGATCCTGACCGACCGTCGCAAGGATGCGTCGAACCGGTCGCGTGTGTGAAGACCCAGGCCCACTGGAGTGTGCCGGGTCGGCTCGAGGCTTCGTCGCATGGATGCGTGGAGATGACCCAGGAGAGCAAGTTCGCCATCATCATCGGGTTCGCCTTCCTGCTGGTGGTCGGCATTCTGGTCTCGGACCACCTCGCCGAGGTGGCTCGCGGCACCCCGGCCAGCCTTGCCGCCCAAGATCCGCTTGCCGGATCCTCATCAAAGGCGGGACCGCACATCGAGTACGTCCCGCTCGTGGCAACCCGCACGCCGGATCGGGTCACGCCTCCGCTCCCTGCAGAGGTCGGACTGAAGGTCCCCGTGCACGTGGTGAAACGGGGCGAAACGCTCTCTGCCATCTCACTCCGGTACTACGGAGACCGCGGAATGGCTGACCAACTGGCCACCTACAACGGTCTTCCCAATCCCAACAGTCTCACGCCCACACTTCGGCTCCTGATCCCCCCGCGCGGCGAGTTCGCCTCCGCCAACCAGGCGCCCCCCCACGCGAATGACGCATCCGGATCATCCGCGACCTCGCCTATGGCCGAATCGTCCGACCCCGCCATGGCGGAGTATGAGGTCCAGTCCGGCGACACGCTATCGGAACTCTCTCAGAAGCTGATGGGGTCGGTCAGACACATGAACACCCTGTTGTCGATCAACAAGGATCGGCTTTCCAGCGCCGATGACCTTCGGGTCGGAACGCGATTGAGGTATCCGACCATTGCCTCCCGTTCCGGCGTCCAGTCGCGACCATGACCAACCGCCTGCGCTGCACAATTCTGGCTGCCGGATTCTGCGGACTGGTGCTGTTGTCGCTGCGGCAGCAACGCATCGCCATCATCCACGAAATGAGCCGCCTGCACAGCCAACTTGAGGATGTTCGCACCGCCACCTGGCGGGCTCGCGCGGACGTCGCCGCCCTGGCCGCTCCTTCGTCTCTGTCTCCTGATCCCTCACGCGAAGCGGCCGTTCCATCGGGACCACCACATCGTCCCATGCCGCCCAACGTTGGTGCCGACTCCAGCGCGATGGCCCTGCCCTGAATGTCGACACCCTCCGCCCAACCTCGCAGGATCAGCGCGTGGGCCTCCGCACTGGCGGTGGCCGCCACACTCGTTCTGGCCGTCATTCCAATTCGAGTGGTGCAACTGCAATGGGCCCCCGGACCTGAACTGTCGCAAT